>CAZKJW010000119.1:0-6689 GCA_964553125.1 uncultured Oscillospiraceae bacterium | reverse complement strand
GCCAATGCGGATGTGTACAACCCCGAGTTCATCGACGCGCTTCAGTCCTCCCTGATCGATCTGATCCAGACTGAAGAAGGCGCTGCGATCTTCAACGTTTACAGCCACACCGGTTACACCCGTGCGGTTGACAGCGACTACAACTCCGCCCGTGCGGCGCTGGAGCTGGCGCAGTAACAGATTGCTCTTTCAAAAAAGCGGCTTCGGCCGCTTTTTTCTTTTGCCCGGAAATCTGCAGAGGCGGCAGCGGCTCCGCCGCGTGTTTCACTCCGTATTTTCTTCCACATTCTTCCGGAAATTCGCTTGTGTTTTCCCAATATAGATGCTACAATGCAAACGTATGAATATTTGTCGGCACGGCCGAAAGGAAGGTAGCACATTGATTGAATTCAAACACGTGAGCAAAACCTATCCAAACGGGGTAAAAGGTCTGAAGGACGTGAACCTGACGATTGATCAGGGCGAATTCGTGGCGATTATCGGCCTGTCCGGCGCAGGAAAATCAACGCTGATTCGCACCATCAACCGCATGATCGACATCACGGAAGGGCAGCTGATCGTCGACGGCGTAGACGTCATGACGCTCAAAGGCAAAACCATGCGCCGTTTCCGCCGTAAAATCGGCATGATTTTCCAGTCGTTTAACCTCGTCACCCGTTCGACGGCCATCAAAAACGTGCTGACCAGCATGGTGCCTGATATGCCGTTTTTCCGCGTGCTGCTCGGACTGTTTACGCCCGCTCAGAAAATTCAGGCGCTTGAAGCGCTTGACAAGGTCGGCATTCTCGACAAGGCGTATACCCGCTGCGACCAGCTTTCCGGCGGTCAGCAGCAGCGCGTTGCGCTTGCAAGAACGCTGAACCAGAACCCGACCATCATTCTCGCCGACGAACCCGTTGCGGCGCTCGACCCTGTCACGGCGCATCAGGTTATGGGCGATTTCAAGCGGATCAACGAGGAGATGAACATCTCGATTCTCATCAACATTCACCACGTTGATCTCGCGCTCAAATATGCCACGCGCGTGATCGGCATCCGCGCGGGCGAAATCGTCTACGACGGGCCGACCTGCGACGTCACGCAGGAAATCCTCGATCAGATTTACAACGGCGCCTCCATTCCGCAGGCCGGCGAATGAGGAGGCAAGCGCATGAAGAAAAAAGTCAAAATGATGCGCACGCCGCTTTTTGATCGCATTTTCAAGCCCCAAAAAATCACGCTGCCGAACGGGCATACGGTTCTGCGGCCGCGTTCGCGGCAGCCGCTGATCTGGGCGCTGCTGATTGTCGCAATTCTGATTTCCGTATCAATGACGGAATTCAATCCCGCCATTCTGATTTCGCGCGGTCATCAGTTCACAGTCATTCTTGCGAAGATTTTCAACCCTGACTTTTCCTATTGGGTCAAGGTTGTCGATCCCCTGCTCGATACGATCAAGATGTCGATCATCGGCTCCTTCCTCGGCGCGACGCTGGCGCTGCCCTTCGCGGTGGTCGCCTCCACGAACATTAACAAAAACGGCGTCTCCGTGGCGATTCTGCGCCTTCTGCTCAACATCATCCGCACGCTGCCTACGCTGGTTATCGCAAAGATTTTCGCGCTGGTGTTCGGGCTTGGTACGTTTGCCGGTACGGTCGCCATCTTGGTGTTCACCTTCGGCGTAATTTCCAAGATGCTCTACGAGTCGATTGAAACGATCGACATGGGCGCTTACGAAGCGATGGAATCCGCGGGCGCGAGCAAATTTCAGGCGTTCTGGTCCTCCTGCTTCAAGCAGATTCTGCCGACGTATCTGTCCTATTGCCTGTACAGCCTCGAAATGAACATCCGCGCAGCGGCCATTCTCGGCTATGTCGGCGCGGGCGGCTTGGGGCTGCTCATCGACGAGCGGATCGGCTGGCGCGACTACAACAGCTTGGGCACGCTGCTGCTGATGCTTTTCGTCGTCGTTCTGATTATCGAAAACGTCAGCCAGTATCTGCGCAAGAAGCTGAGTTAAGGAGGCCCAGATGGAAAACCGACAGACACAAAACAGGGCCGCGCGCAATTACGACGTGCTGGCGACCTATCTAACGCAGCCGCAGAAATGGTGGCTGTATACGCTGATTGTCCTCATCGTAGCGCTGATCCTCGCGTGGTCGTCCGGAAGCATTCAGTTCAACGGAATCGCCACCAAGGGCGCCGAAGTCGCCAAGGGCATCGGCTGGGGTCTTACGCATCCCAACATCGATCTGCTGCTCGGCCGCATCGGCGAGGACACGACGGTGAAAACCTTCTCCGTTTTCGGCCATGAGATTCTCAGGATTTCAACGGAAGGCGTGCCGTATCTGCTTTTGCAAACCATTGCCATCGCCATCCTCGGTACGCTGATCGGCGGCGTTCTGGCCATCCCCTTCAGCTTTCTTGCCTGCGACCGCATCGTGCCCAAGTGGATTGCGTTCATCGTCCGCGCGTTCATCCTGATGATCCGCACGATTCCCAGCATCGTTTGGGCGCTCGTTTGGATTCGCGTCACCGGGCCGAACGCTTTTTGCGGCGTGGTCACGCAGTCCATCTGCTCCATCGGCATGATCAGCAAAATGTATGTGACGGCCATTGAAGATCTGGATACGCGCATTCTTGAGTCGCTCGACGCCTCCGGATGCAGTTCCTTCCAGAAAATCCGCTACGGCATTCTGCCGCAGATCATCCCGAATTTCATTTCGACGGTGATTTACCGCTTTGACATCAACGTCAAGGACGCGACCACTCTTGGTATTGTCGGTGCGGGCGGCATCGGCGCGCCGCTGATCCAGTGCATCACGTCCAGCCGCTGGGGAATGGTCGGCTCTTACCTCGTTGGCATGGTCATCCTGATGATGTTCATCGAATTCTGTTCCACCCGCATTCGCGGAAAACTGGCAAGAGGCTGATTATGGCAAACAAACTGACCGTTTATTTCACCTCGGACGTACATAGCTATCTTTTTCCGACCGACTACGCCTCGACCACGCCCAAGCCGATGGGCCTGCTGGGAGAGATTGCTCAGTTTGAAAAGGATGAAAACACGCTGATTCTCGACGGCGGAGATTCCCTTCAGGGGTCTCCGCTGGCCTATTATTATCATCTCAACGGCAGGGAAAGCCCGGTTGCGCGGGCAATGAACCTCGGCCGCTACGATTTTGTGACGCTTGGAAATCACGATTTCAATTACGGACAGGAAGCGCTGCGGAATTATTTATGCGCGCTGGACGCGCGCTGTCTGTGCGCCAACGTGTCTGCGCCCATGCTTCCTGTTGCGCCGTACGCAATCAAAACCATGGGAAACGGTCTGCGCGTGGGCATAGTTGGAATCGTGACGGATTGGGTCAACCGCTGGGAAAAGCCCGCCAATCTGGAAGGGATTCAGGTCGGCAGCCCGCTGGAGGCCGCGCGCACAGCGTTGGAAAACCTGCGCGGAAAAGTGGATTTCACCATCGGCGTCTATCACGGCGGATACGAAAAGGATCTGCAAACCGGGCGACTGCTTTCCTCTTCGGATGAAAACATTGCCTGCCGCATTTGCGAAGAGCTTGACTTTGATCTGCTTTTGACCGGGCATCAGCATCTCCGGCTTGAAAACGCCGTCTGGCATGGCACGCATATCGCGCAGACGCCGGCAAACGGCACGCACTTCATTCGCGTGGACGTTGGCGAGGACGGAACGATTGCGTCGTCGCTGCATCCGGCGGTCATCGCCGACACATCCGCTTTTGAAAGCGAAATCGCCGAAGTGAACGCATGGCTTGACAGCCCCGTCGGCACGCTGGATCGTCCGCTCTGGCCGGAAGATAAAATTCAGATGGCGCTGCACGGAACGCCCATCGCTGATTTTTTCAACCAAGTACAGCTGGCTGCATCGGGGGCGGATATCGCCTGCACCAGCCTTGCAAATGAAATGCGCGGCTTCGCGCAGCAGGTCACGGTGCGCGACGTGGTGGCGACTTACATCTACCCCAACACGCTTGTCGTTCTCGAGGTTGACGAACGCGTGCTTCGCGCCGCGCTGGAGCGCTGCGCTGCGTATTTCAACGAGGATCTTACGGTCGCGCGCGATTTTCTGGAGCCAAAGGTGGCGCATTATAACTACGATTTCTTCGCTGGAATTGAATACACGTTCGATCTTTCCAATCCCGTGGGCGAACGCGTGGTTTCGCTTACGCGCGGCGGCGCTCCGCTTTCCGGCAAATACACGCTCGTCATGAACAACTACCGTGCTACGGGCGTAGGCGGATACGACGTATATCTGCTATGCCCGCATGAGCAGGAAATTTTGACGGAAATGAGCGAGCTGATCCTTGATTACTTTGCCCGTCACAAACGGGTGACGGTGCGCTCTGAGCGCGCGTTCCGCGTCATCCGAAGCAGTGGGGACGGCGCGGCGGAAGAATTATAAGCGCGAAGCGCTGAACCATTCTGTGCGAATCAACTCTCTGAAAAAAACTTGCTTTCGCCGGGCTTCGCGATTATAATAAGAGCCTCAATCGTGAAGAGAGGCTGAATGAGAATGAAAAACAACAAATCTTTGGTTCTTGCGCAGGGAGCGGTCATTGCCGCGCTCTATACGGCAATGACGTTCTTGTGCAATGCAATCGGATTGGCTAACGGCGTAATTCAGCTGCGCTTTTCCGAAGCGCTGTGCATTTTGCCGATGTTTACGCCCGCGGGCGTTCCGGGACTTTTTGTCGGCTGCCTGCTTTCCAACCTGCTGACGGGCTGCGCGCCGTGGGATATTGTGTTCGGAAGCCTTGCCACGCTGGCCGGCGCACTCGGAACAAGAAAGCTCCGCGGAAACCGCTGGCTTGCGGTACTCCCGCCCATCGTGTCCAACACGCTGATTGTCCCTTGGGTGCTTTCGCTGGTGTATCGCTTTGAAGGTAGCATCTTCTATTTTGCCGCCACCGTGTTTGTGGGCGAAGCAATTTCCTGCGGCGTACTCGGAGGGATGCTGTACGCCGTTTTGAAAAAATATGAACGCAGAATTTTCTGACGGGAGGAAATATGGAAAACGTATGGGCGCGGTTAATCCGTCATCACCGGATTGTAAAGAGCGAGACGGTTCCCTATGAAGGGTCTGCGCTGGACGCCCTGGACGCGCTGTGCGCGCGGCTGGACGTTGCGCGGCCAATGATTCTGCCGAAGCACGAACGCGAATGGGAGCAGTTCGGGCAGATGCATTTCACCAAAGAGCATTTTGTTGAAGCGTTCCCCTATGACAAAATGGAAATCGAACGCTTTGACGCAAACGCGCCGAAATCCCGCTCGATGGATCCGCGCAATGGCTGAACAGGAATAGAACCACTCCTTTGCGGACACGCTAACGCGGCAGTCTGATAGCAAAGGAGTTGTTTTTTATGGATCGCGTTTCACTGGTTCTTGTCATCATCGGCGCGATTAACTGGGGGCTGATTTCGCTTTTCCAGTTTGATCTGGTCGCCTATCTCTTTGGCGGGCAGAGCGCGCTGGTGAGTCGCATCATCTATGGACTTGTTGCTCTCGCCGGTCTTTGGTGTATTTCTCTGCTGTTCCGCCGCCGCGAAGATTCGGTCGATCGCGCGTGAGTCCGGCTTGACAGCCCGGTGAATTCCCGCCTATAATGTTCCCGTTTAAGGAGGACGTTATGGCGGGAGTTTTTGTGCTTGCTTTTTATCTGGTGTGCGGCGCGATTTGCGCGCGCGCGATTCTCTGGGATAAATCGCCCGTAATCCGCATTTGGACGGGCACGGCGTTTGGAATGCTCTGCTTCATGTGGCTTCCGGCGCTGTTTGCATTTGCAATGAAATTTACGCTTTCGGCCGAATACTGCGCGTTGGCGGCAATGATGCTTGCAACGCTCGGGGCGGTTTTTTCAGCGCGCAAGCGCGCCGGAAAAACGGCGAAACTTTCCACTGAAGACCGGTCTCTGATAAAAGCGCTGCTGCTTCTCGCGCTTCCGCTGACGCTTCTGTCCGCCTATCTGCAATACACGCATACGCTGCGCGAGGTTGACGGCGCGCTGAATGTCGGGCAGTCGACCTATGGCGATTTGTGCATGCATCTTTCCATTGCGACAAGCCTGCGCGGCTCTGCGCTTCCCGCGGATTACAGCATTCTTCCCGGTACGACGCTGGGCTATCCGATCCTCACCGATGCGACGGCTACGACGATGCTGCTTTTCGGCGCTTCGATTCAAATGGCAATGATTGTGCCTGCCGTGGTGATGAGCGCGCTTGTGTATTGCGGGTATTTGATCTTTGCGCGCGAAGTCACACAAAGCACGCCCGCCGCCGTAATCGCCGCCGTTTTGCTCTTTTTCAATGGCGGGCTTGGATTCCTCTATGATTTTGACCTGTCGGGACACGACTTTTCAAAGATTACTGAAATTTTTACCGGCTATTACAAAACCCCGGCCAATCAGCCAGATTACAATCTGCGCTGGTCGAACCTCATCTGCGATCTGCTGCTTCCGCAGCGCACGTTCCTCGGCGGCTGGACGCTGCTGCTCCCGGCGCTGTATTTCGCCCGCACAGCCATTCGCCGTCATGAAACGCGCTACTATCTGCTGGCCTCGCTTTTTGCCTCTGCACTGCCGATGGTGCATACACATTCCTTTGCTGCGCTCGGGCTGTATTGCGCGGGCAGCTGCATCTATCAATTCTTTGCAGACAAAGAAAACCGCCGCAAGCTCGTTC
>CAZKJW010000118.1:0-6734 GCA_964553125.1 uncultured Oscillospiraceae bacterium | reverse complement strand
CCGCCGCGCAACCCGCCGCCTGACGCGCGCATCCGTTTTCCCGAAAGCCCGCCGCGCGCGGGCTTTTTTCGTTGCGGCGGTGTTCTCCTGCGCGTTGGCGCGGGCGGGAGGAGGGCGCGAAGCGCTGTGCAAGGCGTCTGACAGACGCTGCAAGCCTTCTACCTCTTTCCGAATGCCGTGAAACGATTCTCATGGAAGGTTCCATTCTTGACGCAAATCAACTCCATGCCTATTCTGGATATGCAGCTTAGTGAACCGAAACAATTCCAAGGCAGCAATCCATGCCCTACTAATATTGATAAATTCTGGGATACGTCTGTAAAAGAAATGGAAGCACTCGGAACATCCTATGAATTATCAAAGGCAGCTTTTCAATTTCCAGGTGCAGAGTGCTATGATATGTATTTCGTTGGTATTGGCGGTTCACGAATTCATTGCAAACTCGCCCGCCCACAAAATATGAAGGATCCGTTGCCAGTCATTTACCGTTTTCACGGCTATACAAGCAAAGCTCCTGACTTTTTCTATCTACTGCCCTATGTACAAGCAGGCTTCATTGTTTCTGCCGTGGATTGTCGTGGATAAGCAGATGAATCTGAAGATGTCGGCCACGTAAAGGGTGACACCTTTCACGGTCATATTATCCGCGGGCTTGAAAGTGATGACCCCTTCCAGCTTCTCTTCCGACAAATTGTTCAGACGCAGCACAAATGGCACGCATTTTGATGGCTATGCCGGAAGTTGATAAAAACCGCGCTGGTGCACCGGGCGCTTCACAAGGGGGTAGACTCACATTGGCTTGTTCCGAATTAACGCCAACGTTAAATCGCACTGTGCCAATGCATCCTTTCTTGTGTGATTATTTCCGTCAGCGTGATTCGCAACACATATATGAGGACGAAATATTTACATTGCTCGGCTACATTGATAACCAGCACATGGCTCATAGAATCAAGGCTAAACGTTGTGGTAGACAGGCCCGATGGACAACTTCTGTCCGCCCTCCAGCCAGTTTGCTGTATATAATAAAATCGCAGCGCCCAAAGACATGGTCATTTATCCAGACTTCCGTCATGAGCGACGCCCCGAAGGGGAAGACAGGTCGTTACTCTTCATGCTGGGTATGTAATTCATAAACAAAAGCTCCAGCAACAAAAACCTGCCGCTGGAGCTTTTGCTTCATGATTTTTTAATGATATTCCGGCAGCCAGCCTTCGTGGGCCACGATCAGATCGTCGCACAGGCTAACGATGTCGTCAATAGACAGCTCGCTCTGCAGATGGGGATCCATCATGGCTGCCTGATAGATCTTGTCCTTGCTGTGGGTCATGGCAGCTTCAATCGTCAGCAGCTGCACATTAATGTTGGTACGGTTCAGGGCGGCGCACTGCTCGGGCAAATCGCCAATATAGCAGGGAGTTACGCCGCTGGCATCCACCAGACAGGGAACTTCAACGCAAGCCTTGCGGGGCAGGTTGGTGATCAAGCCGTTGTTCAGCACGTTGCCGCCGATTTTAAAGGGCTTGTTGGTTTCCATAGCTTCCATGATGTAGCTAGCGTACTCATGGGAGCGAGTGTGGGTCAGATGCGGATCCTTTGTCAATTCGTCGCGACGATGCTCCCAGTCGGCAATCTGCTTGATGCAGCGGCGGGGATACTCATCCAGCGGAATGTTAAAGCGGTCGATCAGTTCAGGATACTTGTCCTTAATGAAATAAGGTGTATATTCGGCGTTGTGCTCGCTGGATTCCGTGACATAGTAACCAAAGCGCTTCATGATTTCCAGACGAACCATGTTGTTGTGCTTTTCAGTCAATGCAGCAGCCCTGGCCTTGATTTCGGGATATAGATCCTTGCCGTTCTTGGTGATCTCCAGCAGCCACGCCATATGGTTGATACCGGCGATCTTCGTCTGCACATCAGGATCATTCTCCATGCCCACGGATTCAAACAGGCTCTTGGCACACACCTGCACGCTGTGGCACAGACCTACGGTCTTGATGCCGGTGTATTGCAGCACCGCACCGGTCAGCATCGCCATGGGGTTGGTATAGTTCAGAAACCAAGCGTCCGGGCAGACTTCTTCCATCTCATGGACGAAGTCGATCATCACGGGGATGGTGCGCAACGCACGGAAAATGCCGCCGATGCCCAGCGTGTCTGCAATGGTCTGGCGCAGGCCGTACTTCTTCGGGAGCTCGAAGTCCGTCACGGTGCAGGGCTCGTAGCCACCCACCTGAATGGCGTTAATGACATACTTCGCGCCGCGCAGCGCATCCTTGCGGTTCTCAACGCCGCAGTACTTTTCGATGCGGGCCTTGTTGCCCAGGTTGTTGCTGATGGCCGTCAGCATCAGGTAGCTTTCTTCCAGACGCTTTTCGTCGATGTCATACAGCGCGATAACACTGTTCTCCAGCGCAGGCGTCACCATGCTGTCGCCCAGCACATTCTTGGCGAACACCGTGGAACCAGCGCCCATAAAGGTGATCTTCAGCATATGAACTTCCCCTTTCAGAATTGTATATTTATTATACTGGAAGCATTGCAGGTTTGTCAAACATTTCATACACCAACCTGTGAGAACTGTTCCTTTGGTGACAGCCAGTGCAGTGGTCGCATGGGGCGGGCGTTGCTGCGACTCAACTATAACAGATTGGCTCTCAAGTCTCATTTCTTTTTGGGCGGTCGGTGTGCAAGATGTATTGTAGCGCTACACGCCTTTCCCCCGCTTTCCGAATGTCGGAGATTGATATGCGCGCCGCAATTTGATATAATAAAGGTTGGGCCGCGCGCTTTTTGAAGGCGCGCAGCGCCGCAAAGGATACAACGTTCTTTTCTCAGGGAGGTACCATGAGCCGTAAGCAAGAGGGTTTCATTGGCGGCGTCGCCATTCTCGGCTTTATCGGGCTGCTCTCCAAGGTGATCGGGCTGGTTTTCCGCATTCCGCTGACAAACAGCCTCGGCACCGAGTGGCTTGGCCTGTATATGCTGGTTTATCCCACCTACACGATGCTGCTTTCCATTTCCACTGCCGGCGTTCCGGTCGCCATTTCGCGTCTCGTTTCGGAAAGCGTGACGCTCGGCAATCATCGCAGCGCAAAGAAAATCCTGCGCACTGCGCTGCCGATTCTCGCATCGGCCGGGCTGATCCTGACGGCGCTGATGATCGCGTTTTCCGGCATGCTCGCCAGCCAGCGCAACACGCCGGAAATCTATATCGGCTTCATTGCGCTTGCGCCGTCCATCCTGATTGTGTCGATCATGTCCGCCTTCCGCGGCTATTTGCAGGGGCACCGGCGCATGACGCCCACGGCCATCTCGCAGATCATCGAGCAGGCGGGAAAGCTCGTCGTCTCGCTGCCGCTGACGTATCTGGGCGCGCGCAGAAGCCTCGTCCATGCCGCCGCAGGCACGCTCGCGGGCATTTCCGTCTCCGAGCTGCTGGCGCTCGTCTACGTCTATTTCATGTATCGCCGCGAGCAGGCCGACGCGCTGCCGCTGGAAGCCGCGCAGACGGAGCCTGTGCCCGACAGCCGCTCGCTTGCCAAAAAGCTCATCTTCGTCGCCATTCCCATCACCATCGGCTCCATGATCATGCCCATTGCCAGCTACGTCGATTCCGCCATGATCCCCCGCCGGCTGGCCACCGCAGGCTTCGACGCACAGATGGCCACAAAGCTCTACGGGATGCTGACCGGCTGCGCCGTCACGCTCATCAACGTGCCGACGGCCATGGCCACGGCCATCTGCATCGGCCTTGTGCCGACCATCTCCGCCGCGCACATGAAAAACAGCCCAGCGCAGATGAATCACGCTTCCATGCTCGGGCTGCGCATGGGCAGCCTGATCGGCTTTCCCTGTGCGGTGGGCATGTCGCTGCTCTCGACTGAAATCATCAACCTGCTCTATCGCATTCCCGCCGATGAAATCGCCATCACGGGGCGCATTCTCTCGCTCAGCGCGCTGACGATTCTCCCCTTCACGCTCGTGCAAGCCACGACGGGCGTTCTGCAGGGCGTAGGCAAGCAGAAAATTCCGATGTATTCGCTCGTTGCGGGCGTGGCGTGCAAGATTGTGCTGAACTATATCCTCGTCGCCATTCCTTCCCTGAACGTATACGGCGCGCCCATTTCTTCCATGGTCTGCTATGTCGTTTCCACCGCCGTCAACCTGTATTATATCGCCGCGAAGCTGCATATCCGCCTCAGCTGGAGCGAGCTTCTCCTGCGCCCCGGCGCGGCTACGCTGGGTATGGCGGCGGCTGTCGCCGCGCTGACGCACGTGCTGAACATGCAGCGCCGCGCAAACACAATCATCGCCGTTGCGTTCGGCGTCGTCGTCTATTTCGCGCTGGCGCTGGCCGTCAAGGCGGTGCGCCGCAGCGATCTCAAGCAGGTTCCCGGCGGACGCAAGCTCGAAAAACTGATGCTGAAGCTGCATTTGTGGAGGTAACATGAATCCGATCACTGTCGTCGCCCTCGGGCCGGAAAGCCCGGAATTTCTCACGCTCGGCGCGGCGGAGGCGCTGCTGGACGCGCCCGCCGTGCTGCTTCGCACGGGACGTCACGGCGTCGCCGCGTGGCTCGAAAAAAATCTTGTGCCCTACAAAACGCTCGACGCGCTCTATGACGAAACGGAGGATTACGACGAGCTGGCGCAGGCCGCTGCGGACGCCGTGCTGCGCTTTGCGCAGGCGACCCCCAGCGGCGTTTACGCCGTGCCCGACCCGACCGGCGATGAGACCGTCGCGGAGCTTGTGCGGCGCGGTGTGCCGCTTCGCGTGCTTGCGGGCGTGACGCAGACGGATGCAGCCCGCGCGCGCGCGCTGGAGAACGGCTTCGCGGGCGATCAGGGCGTAGCGGCCTTCCCCGCCGCCGATCTGCGCGTGCAGGACTTGAACCCGTCGCTGCCGCTGGTGCTGACGGAACTGAACAGCCGCCTGACCGCCGGCGACGTCAAGCTGAAGCTGCTTGAAATCTACGACGCGGAGACGCAGGTGCAGTTCGATTCCCAGCGCATTGCGCTGGAAGACCTCGACCGGCAGGAGCATTACGATCATCTCACCAGCGTCTATCTCCCTGCTTCCCCGCTCTCTGAGCGCACCCGCTATACGTTCGGCGACCTGCTGGACATCATGGCGCGCCTGCGCCGCCGGGGCGACGGCTGTCCGTGGGATCTGGAGCAGACGCACGAATCGCTCCGCCAGTACATGCTTGAGGAAGCGCACGAGGTCGTCGCGGCCATCAACGAGGGCGACCCCGACCGCATTGCCGACGAGCTGGGCGACGTGATGCTTCAGGTGGTGTTCCATTCGCGCGTGGCGGAGGAACATGCCGAGTTTGCCATCACCGACGTAACGTCGGCCATCTGCAAGAAAATGATCAGCCGCCACCGCCACATTTTCGGCGATCGTTCCTGCGCCGACGCGGAGGAGGTTTCCAAAAGCTGGGAGCAGATTAAGAAGGAAGAAAAGGGCCTGCGCAGCACGTCCGAAGTCATGCGCGACGTGCCCGACAGCCTTCCCGCGCTGATGCGCGCAAGCAAAGTACAGAACAAGGCGCACCAAATTGGCTTCGACTGGGCCGACCCGCGCGAAGCGCTCGATAAAATCAGCGAGGAGAACGGCGAAGTGCGCGAGGAACTGGACGCCGGCCGCGACCCGGAGGAGGAGTTCGGCGATCTGCTGTTTGCCGCGGCGCACGCGGCGCGGCTCTGCGGCGTGCAGCCCGAGCTGGCGCTGGATAAGGCGACTGAGAAATTCATCCGCCGCTTCGAGTTTATGGAGCAGGCGGCGCAAAGCGAGGGCAAAACGCTTTCCGGCATGACCCTCGCGCAGATGGAATCCTACTGGGCGCAGGCTAAGCGCCATGAAAAGGAGGCGAAGGAAGCGTGAACCCCGTGTTTTCCGTCGTAGTGCCAGCCTTCAACGAGCAGGAAGTTCTGCAGCAGTCGTTTGAGCGGCTGGACGCCGTCATGCGCGGCATGAACGAAAGCTATGAGCTGATCTTCATCGACGACGGCAGCCGCGACGCGACGGCGGATATTCTGCGCGCGCTGGCCGCCGAGCATCCGCAGGTGCGCACGCTGCATTTTTCGCGCAACTTCGGCCATCAGGTTGCCGTGAGCGCGGGCGTGGACGCGGCGCGCGGCGATGCGATCGTCATCATCGACTGCGACCTGCAGGATCCGCCGGAGCTGATTCCCGCCATGGCCGAAAAATGGCGCGAGGGCTATGAGGTCGTGTACGGCAAGCGCAGCCGCCGCGACGGCGAAACCGCCATGAAAAAGCTGACGGCGTGGGGCTTCTACCGCGTTCTGCGCGGCATGTCGGGCGTTCCGATTCCGGCCGACACGGGCGATTTCCGCCTGATCGACCGCCGCGTGGCGGACGTGCTGCGCGCGATGCCCGAGCATCGCCGTTTTCTGCGCGGGCTTTTCGCGTGGATGGGCTTCCGGCAGACCGAGGTGCTGTTCCATCGCAGCGCGCGCTTCGCGGGCGAAACGAAATACACGCTCAAAAAAATGCTGCGCCTTGCCAGCGACGGCATTCTCTCCTTCTCTGACAAGCCGGTGGTGTGGATGCTGGCGGCCGGCGCAGGTTTCACCGCGCTGGGCGCGGTATGGCTGCTGGTGCGGCTGATTCTCGTCTGCTGCGGCCATTCCGCCCCGCTTGCCGCCCTTGCGGCGCTGATGATTTTCCTCTGCGGCGTGCTGCTGTGCGGCATGGGCGTATT
>CAZKJW010000117.1:3875-7105 GCA_964553125.1 uncultured Oscillospiraceae bacterium | reverse complement strand
CGCGCATTTTTTGGATTCAGCGCGCCCTGCGCGCAGAAAATGCGGGAAGCGCAGCGGGGCGGGGGTAGCGGCGGCTGGGCAGGAGCGGAGCGATTTGCGGGAAGCGGAGAGCTGAAAGCGCAACAATGCGCGTCCACAGGGCATACGCGCGGCTATGCACCTTCATCCTGCCGTCCGGCACGGCGACGGTTTTGATTCCTTGTTCTTTCATTTCTCTATGCCGCGCCTCCAGCCCGTACAGCACCGCGCCTGTTGGGCAGCTCAGCACTTCGCGCAAACCATCCGGAATTCCGACGCCGGTAGGGGCGGGTTGATTCCCCGCGCTGTGCTCCCCCGTGCTCACGCCGAAACGGAATCGCCGCGCCGCCCCCCCTCCCGCGCCCCTGCGCGGGAAAAACATCCTCCCGCATCTTCCCCTTTCCCGCACAAAAAAAGAGCCGCCTCCCGGCGACCCTTTCTCCTCCGTGCGGGTCGGAGTCTCCCGCCCCGCGCGTGAACCTGTCAGATTCTTCCTTCGTACTCCTTCTGCGCCTCCTCGGCCTGCGCAAGCCGCTCCGACAGCCGCGCCCTGAGCTGATCGCGCCGGATGACGGTGTTGGTGCCCATGCACGCGCTGCACCGGTTGCCGCACTCAGGGCACACGCACGCAAGGTTCAGGCTCTCGGACTGGATCATGTACGCTCCGCATTCTGGACAGCCGCATCTCATTTTCTCAATCGCTTCCTTCTCTCGTTCTTTGTGCTCAGTATACCGCAGCGCGCCTCCGATGGCAAGTCTTGAACATGCCCCGGCGTTCTGCTATAATGAAGCCGAAAATTTTTTCCAACGACCGCATCCGCGCAGGGCGCTCTGCGCCGCCCGCGCTTCGACAAGCCATGCACACAATCGAAACCAAAGGGCTGCTTTCCGCGCGAAACGGCTTCAACCTCTATCGCGGCTGCACGCACGGCTGCATTTACTGCGACAGCCGCAGCGCGTGCTACGGCATGAACCACGCCTTTGAGGACGTCGCCGTCAAGCGCAATGCGCCGGAGCTGCTCGATTCGGCGCTGCGCGCCAAACGCAGGCCCTGTATGCTCTCCACCGGCAGCATGAGCGACCCGTATCTTCCGCTTGAAAAGGATCTGCGCCTCACGCGCCGCTGCCTTGAAATCATCCGCAATCGCGGCTTCGGGCTGGCGGTGCTGACAAAGAGCGATCTCATCCTGCGCGATTTCGACCTGCTGTGCGAAATCAACCGGCAGGCAAAATGCGTCGTGCAAATGACGCTGACCGCATGGGACGAGCCGCTCAGCCGCGTCCTTGAGCCGAACGTATGCAGCACGCGCCGCCGCGTGGAGGTTTTGCGCGCGTTTCACGAGGCGGGCGTTCCGACCGTCGCGTGGCTCTGCCCCTTTCTGCCGTTTCTCACCGACACGGAGGAAAACCTGCGCGCGCTCCTTTCCGCCTGTGCGGACGCGGGCGTGTACGGCGTGATCACCTTCGGCTTCGGCGTGACGCTCCGGGAGGGCAATCGCGAGTTTTTTTATCGCGCGCTGGACGCGCGGTTTCCGGGGCTGACGGCCGAATACGTCCGCCGCTTCCATAACGCCTATGCGTGCGAAAGCCCGAACGCCGCGCGGCTCGGGCAGATTCTGCAAAGCGAGTGCGCGCGCTACGGCATTCACTGCGGCACGGACGCGCTTTTCACCTTCCTGCAAACGCTTCCCACGCGCCAGACGAGCCTGTTCGATTCGCTCTGAGGCGCTGCTTCCAAAGGAGATGTACAAACCAGATGGATCTTGCTTCGATGCTTCGCCCTGCGTTTCTCTGTTCCTGCGGCTGCATTCACCGCTGCGGCACGCGCGCCATTTACGTCGGCAAGGACGCGCTGCGCAAGCTGCCCGAATATCTTGCGGGCAAGCGCCGTCTGCTGGTCGTCAGCGATCTGAACACGCGCGCCGCATGCGGCGAAGCCGCCGTAAAACTCCTTGCCGAAAACGGCTTCGACGTGCGCGAGGCGTGCTTTCAGCAGACCAGCCATGTCGAGCCGGACGAGGCCGCCGTCGCTTTCCTTGAAAGCCGCATGGACGAGGACATCGAGGCCGTCGTCGGCGTAGGCGGCGGCGTCATCAACGATCTGACAAAGCACATCGCCCACGCGCACGGCGTGCCGAACCTCTATGTCTGCACCGCGCCGTCCATGGACGGCATCGCCACGAACACGAGCGTTCTCACGCAGAAGGGGCTGAAGTTCACCGTCGCCCGGCAGGCGCCGCGCTGGATCATCGCGGACATCGACGTGCTATGCGCCGCGCCGATGGAGTGCATCCGCGCGGGGCTTGGCGACGTGCTGGGCAAATACTCCGCTCTGGCCGACTGGAAGCTCGCAAAGCTCCTCACGGGCGAAGCGCTCTGCGAGCCGGTCTACGGCTGGGTGGACGACGCGCTGCGCACGGTCGCGGCGAACATTGACGGCTGTATGCGCCGCGACGAAGAAGCCGTCGGGATGCTCGCCGAAAGCCTAATCCTCATCGGCGTTGCGGCGGGCTATGTGCTGGTTTCGCGCCCCGGCAGCGGCGCGGAGCATCTTCTGGCGCACTACTTTGAAATCTACGGGCAGGTTCACGGCGAGCCGTATTTCTCGCACGGCGAGAATGTCGGCCACTGCGCTCTCATCGTCGAGCGGCTGCGCAAGCGGCTTCTTCGGGAGGATCCGGCGCGCTTCGCGCATCGGTTTGACCGCGCCGCATGGGAGTCCGGCCTGCGCCGCCTGTTCCCCGCCATGGCGGACGATATCGTCGCCATGCAGCTCAAGGCCGGCACGCACGACGATCACGCAAAACGCATCGTGTCTGCGTGGCCGCAGATCCGCGCCATCCTTGCCGAAACCCCCGGCGAAGAAATTCTCGGCGACCAGCTGCGCCGCGCCGGCTTCGACCGCGCCGACTTCCTCCGCCTTTACGGCGAGGAGAACATCCGCTCCGGCATCCTCTACTGCAACGACATGAAGGTCAAGCACACCCTCATGCAGCTCATCACCGACGCCGGCCTCCTCGAGCAATACGCGCAGGACATCGAGATTTGACAGGGAGGTGGGGAACGTGGGGCTACGTCAGGGGCTCCGCCCCTTCCCGCATCGTTCAATCTTCGCGACTGCGTCCTTCGGGCTTCCCCCCTCGTTCTCCCCGCGTCTCCGGCGCGCTGTTTCGGCCACTGGCCGCGCGCGCCTGCGCCGCCCGGCAGGAACC
>CAZKJW010000117.1:0-3775 GCA_964553125.1 uncultured Oscillospiraceae bacterium | reverse complement strand
GCCGTGCGAACATTGCGCGTTTCTTTCTGCGGCTTCGCCGCTTTAGGCTACGTCAGGGGCTCTGCCCCTGAAACTCCGGCAGGAACCTGAGGTTCCTGCACCTCCCACTTCACCCCTCCCGCCTACATCCCTTTCCACGAAAGGAGCGTTTTCATGCGTTACGTTTTAGGCATCGATCTCGGCACGAGCGCCGTCAAGGTCGTCCTGTATGACGAGCATCTCCGCAAGCGCGGCGATTGCGGCCACGCCTATCCGCTCTCCTCGCCGCACAACGGCTGGGCGGAGCAGCAGCCGGACGACTGGTACGCCGCCGTATCCGCCTGCATCCGGCAGCTGCTCGCAGAATCCGGCGTGCCGGCGGACGCCATTGTTTCCATCGGCCTGAGCGGCCAGATGAACGGCGTCGTGCTGCTCGACGAAACGGGGCGGCCGCTGTGTCCGGCCATTCTCTGGTGCGATCAGCGCGGCGCGGCGGAGTGCGAGGAGATCA
The DNA here is from genome assembly GCA_964553125.1 of uncultured Oscillospiraceae bacterium. GTDB lineage: Bacteria > Bacillota > Clostridia > Christensenellales > Aristaeellaceae > Aphodomonas. The sequence continues at coordinate 3,285 of CAZKJW010000117.1, read as the reverse complement.
ATTCGCGCGTAGGCGCGAAAAAAATCTTCTCCATCACCTGCAACCCAGCGCTGACGGGCTTCAGCCTTGCCAAGCTGCTCTGGGTCAAAAACCACCGGCCCGACGTTTTTGCGGCGTGCCGCCACATCATGCTGCCCAAGGATTACATCCGTCTGCGGCTGACGGGCGAATACGCCACCGATATGAGCGACGCTTCCGGCTCGCAGCTGCTGGACACGGGCAACCGCTGCTGGTCGAAGGAGATCACCGCCGCGCTCGGTCTGGACGACGCAATCCTGCCGCGCGCGTATGAGTCCCCCGAAATCACCGGCCGCGTGACGAAGCGCGCCAGCGAAGAAACGGGGCTGCCCGCGGGCGTTCCGGTCGTGGCGGGCGCGGGCGACAACGCCGCCGCCGCCATCGGCACCGGCATCGTGGAGGATTGCCGCGCGTTTCTTTCGCTGGGCACCAGCGGCGTCATCAGCGCGCACATCGATACGCTTCGCGTGGACGCGCAGGGGCGCGTTCACACGTTCTGCGCGGCCGCGCCGGGCGCGTGGCTGGTCGTGGCGTCGCAGCAGAGCGCAGGGGTTTCGATGCAGATGCTGCGCAACGCGCTCTATCCGGGCGACGCCGAATACGAGCAGCTCAACCGCGACGTTGCGGCGCTGCCCATTGGCGCGGACAGGCTGCTCTATCTGCCCTACCTGCTGGGCGACCGTTCCCCGCACATGGATCCGGACGCGCGCGGCGTGTTCTTCGGCCTTTCGAGCGTTCACACGCGCGGCAATCTTGCGCGCGCCGTCATGGAAGGCGTCAGCTACGGCATCCGCGATTGTCTGGGCGTGCTGAACGAGATGGACATTCACCCCGCCGAAATGCTGCTGTGCGGCGGCGGCGCGAAAAGCCCGGTCTGGCGGCAGATGCTTGCCGACGCGCTTTCGCTTCCGATGCGCCGCATGGAGTCGTCCGACAGCGGCGCGCTGGGCGCGTGCATTCTCGCCGCCGTCGGCGCAGGCGTGTTTGCGAGCATCGGCGAAGCGTGCAGCGTTTCCGTGCGCTTTGGCGACGTGGTCGCGCCCGATCCCGCGCGCAGCGCGCAGTACGACAAATTCTACGCGCTTTTCCGCACGCTCTATCCGCACATGAAGGAAGATTTCACAGCCTTGTCGAAACTGTAACTCAATCAACAGAAAGGGCGGCTTCTTCTTATGAAAAAAATCTGTGTAGTCGGCAGCATCAACGTGGATCTGACCATCTCCATCCCGCGCTTCCATGCGCCGGGCGAAACCATCGAGGGCACGTCCTTTGCGACGTTCACCGGCGGCAAAGGCGGCAACCAGTCCATCGCCGCGGCGCGTCTGGGCGCGGACGTCACGCTTGTGGGCGCCATCGGCGAGGACGATTTCGGCAAGCGCTACCTCGAAACCTTCCGCAGGGAAGGCGTGAACCCCGCAGGCGTGACCGCCATTCCCGGCGAAACCACCGGCACGGCGCTCATCGAAGTCGCCGCGGACGGCGACAACCGCATCGCCTATGTATCCGGCGCAAACGGCAAGCTGACGGAAGCGCTCATCGACGCGCAGCGCGCGCAGATCGAAAGCGCGGGCGTTTTCATGTTCCAGATGGAGACGTATCTGCCGGGCGCGTTCCACGCGGCCAAGCTGGCGCACGACGCGGGCGCAATCGTCATCCTCGACCCCGCCCCGGCGCAGCCCGTCACGGCGGAGTGGCTGTCCTACTGCGACTACGTCACGCCGAACGAAACCGAGCTTGCGCTCCTGACGGGAATGCCCGTCACGACGCTTGAAGAAGCCGAAGCCGCCGCGCGCAAGCTGCTTTCGATGGGCGCGAAGGCCGTGCTGAACAAGCGCGGGGCGCAGGGCGTGCTGCTCGTCACGGCGGAGGGCGCGCAGCTGCACAAGGGCTTCAAAGTACACGCCGTCGACACCACCGCCGCGGGCGATTCGTTCAACGCGGGCTTCGCCGTCGGCCTTGCGATGGGCAAGCCGCTTGCCGAAGCCATTCGCCTTGCGAACGCCGTCGGCGCGCTTTCCACCACAGCCGCCGGCGCGCAGGCCGCCATGCCCACCATGGCCGCCGCAGAAGCACTGATGGATTCCCAGCGCTGACGCGCTGATTCTGTCCGCCGCCGCAGTGCATCCGAAAAACGCAGCACCCGCGCTTCTCGAAAGGGGGCGCGGGTGTTTTCGTTGGAAACGGTGCGGACGGCGGGTGAAAAGAATGGAGTGGAGCGGGCGCGGGTTTGCGTCACGGTATGCGAACCGCCACACACGCTGTAAAAGGACAGAGCTTTATTTGTGGCGAAGACAGCAAACACCGCGTATTTCGTCGAATGGTTGCCTTTCCCCGCCTTGTCCGCTTCCGCCCAAACCATGAACACAGACCTGCCCACAAAATCACACCTGCGTTTCCCCAAAAGGAGCGCGGGGGTTTTTTCGAGAACCGGCGCGGGCGGTGGGTGAGAAGAATGGAAGGGGACGGGGCGCAGGTTTGCGTCACGGTATGCGAACCGCCACACACGCTGCAAAAGGGCAGAGATTTATTTGCGGCGAAGACAGCAAACGACGCGTATTTCAGCAACTGCTTGTCCCCCGCCGTCTTGCCCGCTTCTGCTCGGAACGTGAACACAGACCTACCCCTAACTTTCACCCGCGCTGCCTGCAAAAAAGGAGCGCGGGGGTTTGGTTAGAACCGGCGCGGGCGGTGGGTGAGAAGAATGGAAGGGGACGGGGCGCAGGTTTGCGTCACGGTATGCGAACCGCTTCACACGCTGTAAAAGGACAGAGCTTTATTTGTGGCGAAGACAGCAAACGACGCGTATTTCAGCAAATGCTTGTCCCCCGCCGCCTTGCCCGCATCCGCCAAAACCATATGCGCCCTCGCGTCTCCCCTCCCGAACACGCCACACTCCTCATGAATGAAACCGGCGGACAACACGCAGTCCGCCTTCTTCGCCAGCACGTTGCGCACTCCGCTCGCCTCCTTTCCCGCTTCGACCCGAATCATAAACACAACTCGTCCCCAAGCCCACGCTTACATCCCCCAAAAACAAAAACAGCGCCCCTGCCATCTGAAATGAAACCTGCGCGCCCATTGCGCAAAGCCTCAAATTCAGCTTTCCCTCGCCGCTTTCCAAATCTCCCGAAGCGTCCGTCCATTCGCCGATCTGTTCCCGTGCCGCGCAAGCACGCCTTTTTTCTCTCCCCAGTCTGCTCCCGCTCCCACCAAAAAAAGGGGCGCTCCTGCGCCCCTGAATCCATTCGCCGTATTTATTCTGTGAAC
>CAZKJW010000116.1:2683-7162 GCA_964553125.1 uncultured Oscillospiraceae bacterium | reverse complement strand
GATTACGTCGTCATCGGCGAGGGCAACACCTACAACTACGAAAACATCCTCCGAGCCGTGCGGCTCGTGCTCAAGGGCGCGAAGCTCATCGGCACTAACAGCGATTTGACCGGCCCCTCGGAGGACGGCATCATTCCCGCCTGCCGCGCGATGATTTCGCCCATTGAAATGGCCACCGGGCAGAGCGCGTATTTTATCGGCAAGCCGAACCCGCTGATGATGCGCACGGGGCTGCGCATTCTGGGCGTACACTCGGAGGAGGCCGCGATGATCGGCGACCGCATGGATACGGACATGGTCGCGGGCATTGAAACGGGTCTCGATACGGTGCTGGTGCTTTCGGGCGTGACCGACCGCAGCGATATCAAGAAATTCCCCTACCGGCCGCGGCTCGTTCTCAACGGCGTGGGCGATATCGCCGGATATACGCCGGAAGCCTGACAGACAAAAAATCAGCGCGTCTGCGCGCAAAGAAGAAATTTCTCCGCGCGCGGGCGCTTTTTTTGACGCGAAACGGGCGCGGCGGACGCTGATTTCGTTACGGATTGTAACACTTTTTTCATATCGTTCTTGCCACGCTCCCTGTTCAATGGTAAAATAGCCGTATCAAAGCGAAGGAGCGTTTGTCTTTTCATGAAAAAAGGAATCGTGCTGTGCTTGGTTTTTCTGCTGCTGGCCGCGACGGCGTGCGCCGGCGAGTTTACGGACAGGGATCCGGATTTTATCTTTGAAACCGAGCCTGTCGCGGAGACTCCCGCGCCCGTGCGGCAGAGCCGCGAAATCCTCATTTCCGCCACGGGGGATGTAACGCTCGGCGGCAACATGAAAGGCAATCCTTCCTCCAACATCTACACGAAGGCGCTCAAGGCGCACGGAGACGATCTTTCCTACTTCTTCGCCAATGTCCGCGAAATTTTCGAGCAGGACGACCTGACGCTCGTGAACTTCGAGGGCGTGCTGACAAACAGCACAAAGGTGCCGGGAAACAAGCAGGGGAACGATTTTCTCTTCCGCGCGCCGCCGGAGCACGTGCGGGTGCTGACGGAGGGCTCGGTGGAAGCCGTGGCGCTGGAAAACAACCATGTGATGGACTTCGGCCAGACGGGTTATGACGACACCGTCGCTACGCTGGACGCGGCGGGGATCGTTCACGCCTCGGAGGACTCCATGGGCGTTTTTGATGCGGACGGCGTTTCCGTCGCTTTGCTTGCGTATCAGACGTTCAACAACGCCTACGAACGCCTGAACGAGGAGATGCCGCAGGACGTCGCCGCCGCGAAAGCGGCCTATGACGTGGTGATCGTCTCCTTCCACTGGGGGAACGAGCTGGACTATGCGCCGCATGAGCGGCAGGTCGCGCTGGGCCGGCTGGCCGTTGACAGCGGCGCGGATCTGGTGCTGGGCCATCACAGCCACCGCATCAACCCCATTGAATGCTACAAAGGCAAATACATCGTCTACTCGCTGGGCAATTTCGTGTTTTCCGGAAATTCCAAGCCGAGTGATATGGACACCTTCATCTTCCAGCAGAAGCTGATCGTGTCGGACGACGGCGTTTCCGACGGAGGATTCCGCATCATCCCGTGCAGCATTTCGTCCGTTACCGGCGCTTCGGGCAAAAAGAGCGGCGAGAATGATTTTGCCGCCATGCCCTTTGAAGCCGGCAGCGCGGCGGCGCAGCGCGTGATCGACACGATGCTCAAGAACGGGAAGTCGCTTGAATTTGCCGTGGAGAGCTACCCCACCCAATGGCAGTAAACGCCCGAAGGAGAAGCGAATGAAGAAGCTCGTTTGCCTTTTGCTTGCATTGATGTTCCTGCCCCTGTGCGCCCCGGCGGAGGACGTATGGGTGGACTCCGAGCCGCAGGAAGTGATTCCCGGCACGCTGTATGTGTTCATGGACGAAACGGAGGATTCTGCGGCGCAGAGCGCGCCGCGCGTCGATCCGCAGAACGATCTGTGGCCGAAGGAGATCATCATCACCGTGGGCGGCGACTGCACGCTCGGCTGCACCACGACGCAGCATGAAAGCCCGAAGGGCTTTGACACGATTGTGGCGGAGAAAGGGCTGGCGTGGCCCTTCTCGGGGCTTGCGGAGCTTTTCTCGCAGGACGACCTGACGCTGATCAATCTGGAAGGCCCGCTGACCGACGCAACGCAGAAGACTGAGAAGAAATTCAACTTCAAGGGCCCGGCGGAATATGTGCAGATGCTGACCGGCGCATCGGTGGAGGCGGTCAACCTTGCCAACAACCACTACGCCGATTACGGCGAGCAGGGCAAGGCCGACACGCTCGCCGCGCTGGAGGCCGCCGGCGTGACCTACTGCGCGCCGAAAACCACGGCGGTCTACGAAACCCGCGACGTGAAAATCGGCCTGATCGGCAACACCTTCCCGTATGCCGACGGCAAGCGGGATATCTCCGCCGACGTCAAGGCGCTCCGCGCCGAAGGCTGCCAGATCGTGCTCGCGGTGTTTCACTGGGGCAGCGAGTATGAGTATGCGTTCAACGGCGACCAGCGGCGCATCGGCCGCGCGGCGATCCGCTCGGGCGCAGACGCGGTGATCGGGCATCACCCGCACGTGATTCAGGGCATTGAAAAATACGAGGATACCTATATCCTTTACAGCCTTGGCAACCTTGTCTTCGGCGGCAACGTCGATCCCGACGACAAAAACACCTACCTTGCGCAGCTGACCTTCCTCGTGAATGAGGATGGCAGCGTGGAAGGGCCGGAGCTGAAAATCATTCCGGCGCTTCTCACGGCGCAGACGTCAGGCACTGATTATCGTCCCGTGCTGGCCGAGGGCGATACGGCGGCGAACATTTTGAAAAAGATTCTGAACCGTTCCAGCAATATGGACGGGTTTGTGAATCTGGACTAAAATAAAAAGAAAAGGATTTTTATCATATGAGCGCAACCTCGCATTATGCGATTCTGGTCGATCTGGAAAACTGCGGCGCAAAGGCCGAAATGCTCAGCCATATTATCGAACGCGTGAAGATTCGCGGCGATATTCTGCTCGGGCGCGTCTACGGATTTACCGATCGCTACTCCTCGCTGAAGGAGCTTCTTCTCTCCAATACGTTCTCGGTGGTGCCGTCGCTGCGGTTCGGGCATCATCAGAAGAACAACCTCGATATTCAGCTCGTCATCGACGCGCTGGAAATCGCCTACACAAACGAACTGATTGACAGCTTCTGCATCGTCTCCGGCGACAGCGATTACACGCCGCTTGTCGGCAAGCTGAAAACGATGGGCAAGTTCGTGCTCGGCATCTCCCGCTCGGAGGTGGCCAGCAATATTTTTATTAACGCCTGCAACGAGTTCATGTTCCTTGAGAATGTGAGCAAGCAGAAGAAAAAGAAGGAAACCAAGCAGAGCGGCGAAGAACCGCTGAACGATCAGGATCTGGCGAAGATGGTGGAAACCATCGTGGAGGATGCGGAGGAGGACGAGCTGTACGCGTCCGAGCTGAAGGGCACGCTCCTGCGCCTGCGCCCGGATTTCAACGAGCAGGCGTTCGGCTTCCCGTCCTTTGGCAAGCTGCTGGCGCACATCGAAAAGAAATTCGGCAGCATCCGCCTGACGAACGATAACTTCAATCTCGTCGTCTCACTCCGGCGCGACAACGAAGAAACCGCCCCCAAGCAGGAGATTACGAAGGAAAATTTCATCGAAATTTTCACCGCGCAGCTGCGCAGCTTCAAGGACGCGGGCTTCGACTGCGTGAACCCGTCCATTCTCAAGGGCGCGATTCAGAACGATTATCCGGGGTTCAACGAGCGCGCGCTGGGCTGCAAGCGCTTCTCCGATCTGCTCAAGCTGCTGGAGAAGGACGGCCTGTGCAAGGTGGAGCTGGACGACCAGAAAACGATGCTGGTGCGCATCTGCTGACGCATAGGCGCAGCGCGGAGGAGAAACTGCATGGGCTTTCAAGTTGCTGCGCTGCTGCTGATGGCAGCCTTTTACGGCTGCTATTTCGGCAAAATGCTGCGGCAGAAAAAGCAGGGTGTGCGAACCGACCAGATTGGCCGGGGCAAAACGGGCGCTGCAAAGCGCGTGGAAATCACCATGAAAATCGCAGCGCTGCTCGCGCCGCTGGCGGAACTTGCCGGCATTGCGCACGGCGTCTGCGCATTTCCGACGGCCGTTCGCATTTTCGGGGCGGCTTGCGCCGCGCTGGGCGTGGCCGCGTTTGCGGCGTCCGTGCGAACCATGGGCGACAGCTGGCGCGCGGGGGTGTCCCCGGAGGAAAAAACTGAATTCGTCACCGGCGGCGTGTACCGGTTCAGCCGGAACCCGGCGTTTCTCGGGTTTGACCTGCTGTATCTGGGCATTGCGCTGATGTTTGCAAGCTGGCCGCTGTGGCTCGTTTCGGCTTTCGCGGCGGCGATGCTGCACGTGCAAATCGTCCGCGTGGAGGAGCCGTTCCTCGCGCGGACTTTTGGCAGCGCGTACCGCGATTACTGCCGG
>CAZKJW010000116.1:0-2583 GCA_964553125.1 uncultured Oscillospiraceae bacterium | reverse complement strand
GAGTTGCCGTTCCTGCGGTGGGCGCAGACAAGACTGTGTAAAACGGTGCAGCGCCTTGCCGGCGCGAGCCTCCTAGCCGCGTAGCGGCAAAAAATAAAAAACCGGAAGCCATGGAAATAACCGGTTCCGGCCGTGCCCATAAGCACCCCCAGCCGCGCGCCATCAAAAATAAATAATGAATCAAGAAAAAACCGGGAGGTGCAGGAACCTCAGGGTCCTGCCGGGGGTCAAGGGGGCAGAGCCCCCTTGGAACCCTCACGAAGGAAGGAAAGAAAATGATTCCGCGTTTTTTGAAGGGACAGGATACGAACCCGCATCGGAACCTTGCGCGCGAGGAAGCGCTGCTGCTGGCGTGCGGGCGCGGGGAGATCGATCGCCCGCTTCTGTATTTGTGGCAGAATGCGAATACCGTCGTTATCGGGCGGGCGCAGAATGCATGGCGCGAATGCGCGACGGAGCGAATGCGCGAGGAGGGCTGTACGCTGGCGCGCCGGACGACGGGCGGCGGCGCGGTGTATCACGATCTGGGCAATCTGAATTTCAGCTTTGTCGTGCCGCGCGCGCAGTACGATCTGGAGCGGCAGCTTTCGGTGATTGGGGCGGCCGTCGGGTCGTTTGGCGTCGCGTGCGAGTTTTCCGGGCGTAACGACCTGCTCGCCGCCGGGCGCAAATTCTCGGGCAACGCGTTCCGCTTCACGGACGGGGCCGCGCTGCATCACGGCACGCTGCTCGTCTGCGCCGATGGAGCGCGCATGGCGCGCTATTTGCAGCCGTCCAAAGAGAAGCTGGAGGCGAAGGGCGTGAAGTCCGTGCCGTCGCGCGTGGTGAACCTGTCGGAGCTGTGCGCGGAGATTACGGTGGAGCGGCTTTGCGAGGCGCTGCAGCGCGCGTTTGAAAAGGAATACGGCTGCGGCGGCGCGGGCGACGCGGATACGCTCGCCTTGCCCGACTTCGACGCGCTGGCCGCGCGCAACGCGACGTGGGAGTGGAATTACGGCGAGACGCTCGCGTTTGACGCGGCGTTTCAAAAGCGCTTCCCGTGGGGCGGCGTGGAGCTTCAGCTGCGGCTGGAGGGCGGCTGCGTGGCAGCGGCGCGCGCGTTCACGGACGCAATGGACGCCGAGCTGGGCGGCAAGATGGAGCGGGCGCTTTTGGGAAGGCGCTTTGCGCCGAAAGAACTGGCCGAAGCCGTGCAGCCCGTTTGCAGCGAGGCGGCGCAGTGGCTTGCGGGGCTGGAATTGTAAAATAGGACTGGCAAGTTTGGCCGGGATGCGGTATACTGTAGGCAAAGAAACTTCCGAAGGGAGCGTGGATACCATGGTTCAGATTATCTACGGCAAGAAAGGATCCGGAAAAACCAAGCGCCTGATTGATCTGGCAAACGAAACCGTAAAAGAAGAAAAGGGCGACGTGCTCTTTATCGACGACGATAACCGCTATATGTTCGATCTCCGTCATGAAATCCGCTTCATCAACGCCAGCGATTACGGCGTGCGCAGCGCGCAGATGTTCTGCGGGTTTATCTGCGGCCTGCTGGCGCAGAATTTCGATATCCGCGTGCTGTTCGTGGATGCGTTCCTCAAGCTGGTGCAGGACGACCTGCGCGGCCTTTCGTGGCTGTTTGAAAGCCTTGACAAGATCTGCCAGGAGCATAATGTGCGCCTGGTGATCAGCTGCTCGGGCGCGACGGACGACGCCCCCGAATTCATGCAGAAGTATCTGATCTGAAATATTTTTTGAAAAAGCTGTTTCATCCTTCTCTTGCAGAGGTATATTATATACCGTCAACACGATAGAAAATTCAGGAGGATTCAAGATATGAAAAAATGGGTTTGCACGATTTGCGGTTATGTTTGCGAAGGCGAGACGGCGCCCGAAAAGTGCCCGATCTGCAAGGCGCCCGCTTCCAAGTTCCAGGAGATGAGCGGCGAAAAGGTCTATGCCGACGAGCACAAGATCGGCGTGGCGCAGGGTCTTGACCAGCGCGTGATCGACGGTCTGCGCGAGAACTTCAACGGCGAGTGCTGCGAAGTGGGCATGTATCTGGCGATGAGCCGTCAGGCGGATCGCGAAGGCTATCCGGAAGTGGCCGAGGCGTACAAGCGCTACGCGCTGGAGGAAGCCGAGCACGCGAGCAAGTTCGCCGAGCTGCTGGGCGAAGTGGTCACCGCCAGCACGAAGAAGAACCTCGAAATGCGCGCGGACGCCGAGTTCGGCGCGTGCGACGGCAAGCTGAAGCTGGCGAAGCTGGCCAAGGAGCTGGGCTACGACGCCATCCACGACACCGTGCATGAAATGTGCAAGGACGAAGCCCGACACGGCAGAGGCTTCGACGGCCTGCTCAAGCGCCACTTCGGCAAGTAAGTCGGCGGGCTGAAAGCCCGCTGTATCAAGGCTTTTAAGGGAATCGCTCCGGGTGGGGCGGTTCCCTTTTTGTGTGGCATTTCAGTCATGCCGCTGTCACAAGGCTCTGCTCCCGCCAATCAGACAAGTTTGCTCTGTCACAACTCTTCAGTCACAACATTGGCTCAATTATAGGTGTAGCAATTTCTTCTGTCAATCTGGTTTCATTTACAACTTTCA
>CAZKJW010000115.1:0-7221 GCA_964553125.1 uncultured Oscillospiraceae bacterium | reverse complement strand
GACGGCGCGGCGTTCCCCGAGAAGATGATCGTGCCGTTTCAGGAGATCATTCATGACCGGATTATGCTCGAGGTCATGCGCGGCTGCACGCGCGGCTGCCGCTTCTGCCAGGCGGGGATGCTCTACCGGCCGGTGCGCGAGCGCAAGGTTGAAACGCTGCTGAAGCTGGCGGAAAAGCTGACGCGCAGCACGGGCTACGACGAGATCTCGCTTTCGTCGCTTTCGACAGGCGACTATTCGTGCCTGCCGGAGCTGACGCGCGAATTGAACGCGCGCTTTGAAGCGGAGCGCGTGTCGCTCTCGCTGCCTTCGCTCCGGCTGGACAAGCCGCTGAGCGAGTCACTTGAGCAGACGCAGAAGGTGCGAAAGAGCAGCCTGACGTTTGCGCCGGAGGCCGGCACGCAGCGTATGCGCGACGTGATTAACAAGGGCGTGACCGAGGACGATCTCAAGCGGACGGCGCACGATGCGTTTTCCGGCGGCTGGAATGCGATCAAGCTCTATTTCATGATCGGCCTTCCGACGGAAACGCAGGAGGATTTGCAGGGCATCATGGAAACGGCGCGCACGGTCGTGTCGGAATATTTCGCCATTCCCAAGGGCGAGCGCCCGCGCGGGCTGCGCGTAACGGTGAGCGTTTCATCGTTTGTGCCCAAGCCGTTCACGCCGTTCCAGTGGGAGCCGCAGGATACGATTGAGATGATTCAGCAAAAGCAGCAGTTCCTGCGCGATGTGCTGCGCCCGCTCAAGAGCGTTGACTTCCGCTGGCACGAGCCGCATGTGTCCATGCTCGAAGCGTGCTTTGCGCGCGGCGACCGCCGCATTGCAAACGTGCTTTATGAAGCGTGGAAGCGCGGCTGCAACTTTGACAGCTGGTCGGAGCAATTCAAATTCGACACGTGGATGGAAGCGTTCGCCGCGTGCGGGCTTGATCCGGCGTTCTATGCGAACCGCCGCCGCAGCTACGACGAGTTGCTGCCGTGGGCGTTTATCGATGCGGGCGTCAGCCAGCGATTCCTGAAGCTGGAAATGCAGCGCGCCGAGCGCGCCGACGTTACGCCCGATTGCCGGCTTGGCTGCCGTGGATGCGGGCTGATGGAGGTGTGTCAGAAATGCGAATGATCGTGGCTTTTCAGAAAACGGAGCAGGTAAGGCATATCGGCCATTTGGACATGCAGCGCGCCATGCAGCGCGCATTGCGCCGCAGCGGCCTGCCGATTCGCTATTCAAACGGCTTCAACCCCCATGCGCTTTTGTCGTTTGCGTCCCCGCTGGCCGTCGGCGTTGGCGGCGACGAGGAGCTTTTCGAGGTGGGCGTGGAGCCGGATGCTACGGAGGAGATGTTCCGCAAGGCGCTGCCGCAGGCATTGCCCGCGTCGCTTCCGATGGTGGATGTGCGCCTTGTGCCGGATGATCATCCGAAGCTGATGGCAGCGCTGATGACCGCTTCCTACGAGGCGCGCATGGACAAATGCGCTGCCAGCGAAGCGATGGCCGCCAATGTGGAGGCGTTGCTTGCGCGCACGGAAATTCAGGCGCTGCGCAAAACGAAAAGCACAGAGAAGCTCTGCGATATCCGGCCGATGCTGCATGAGCTGAGCGCAAGCGAAGATCGCGACGAAATCGTGTTTTCCATGCGCGTAGACGCGATGGAGCAGATGGCGCTCAAGCCGGATCTGCTGCTGAAAACGCTGGCAGAACAGACTGGAGTCGAATTGCCGAAATATCGGCTGCACCGCGTAAAACTGTGGGGAGAAAGAGACCGACTGCCGGTCGCTTTGATGGAGCTGTAAATGAGCGAAAGAAGAATCATCGCGGATCGCATCGGATGCGAAACGCGGCTGGTTGTGCTGGAAGACGGCGCGCCGGTTGAGTTCGCGGTTTCGTATGGCGAGAGAAAGTCCGGGCGAATCGGCAGCCTGTATAAGGCGCGCGTCGAAAAGCTGCTCAAGGGAATGAATGCTGCGTTCGTCAATATCGGCGACGACAAAAACGCGTTCCTCTCGCTGGACGATTTGCCGCCCGTCGCACGGGATGCGACGGTCACCGGCAAGCGCAGGAACGTTCCGCTGCGCATGGGCGACGAGATCGTCGTGCAGATCGTCAAGGAACCGGGCGGCGAAAAGGGCCCGAAGGTTACGATGAATCCGGCGCTGGCCGGACGCTTCGCGGTGCTGCTTCCCACAATGGAAAGCTACGGCGTTTCGCGCAAAATCGCCGACGAGCGCCGCCGCGACGAACTGCTGACGCTGCTTGGCGCGAATGTGCCGGAGGGCATGGGCGCGATTGCGCGAACGGCGGCCGAAACCGTTTCCGATGAGGAAATCTGTCAGGATCTTGCGGCGCTGTGCGAGAGCTGGAACGACGTACAGGCGCAGGCGCGCTTCAGGACGGCTCCCGCGCTCGTGCGCGATGAAAGCGATCTTGCTTCCCGTGCGGCGCGCGATTTGAACTGCACGGTGGAATTCGCGCCCTTTGACGATGCGACGGAAAGCCGCATTGAAAAAGCGATGCGCCGCCGCGTCTGGCTCAACAGCGGCGCGTTTCTCGTGATTGACCGCTGCGAGGCGATGACGGTAATCGATGTCAACAGCGGCAAGTTTACCGGCAAGAAAAATCTCGAAGAAACGCTTGTCAAGCTGAATTGCGAGGCGGCGCGCGAAATTGCGAAGCTGATCCGTCTGCGCGATTTGGGCGGAATCATCGTGATCGACTTCGTGGACATGGAACTTGAAGAAGACCGACGGTCGGTTTTGGAAACGTTCGAGCAGGCGCTTGCGCCGGACAGGGCGAAGCGCCGCATTCACGGTTTTACCGGCGCAGGGCTGCTGGAAATGACGCGCCGTCCGCTGTGGGGCGCGGCGGAAAACGAACTGACGGAAGTTTGTCCGCGCTGCCGGGGCGAGGGGCGCGTTGAAAGCCCGCTTGCGGCCGCGCACGCGCTGCTGCGTCAGGTGCGAAGGCGGCGCGCGAGCGGCAATGAAAGCATGATCGCGCTGAAGGCGTCGGGAAAGGTCGCCGCCGCACTGCGCGAAATCGGTCTGCCGGAAAACGTAACGATTGCAAAGGAGGAAGCGCATGAGCCGAAAAACGATTCGGATTCCTGAGGAAGAGATGTCCATGCAGCGCGAGGCCATGCGCCGCGTGCGCGAAACGGAGGATAGACCAAAGTCGTATTTTATCGTGACGTATGGCTGCCAGATGAACGCGCATGATTCCGAAATTCTTGCCGGCATGATGCGGGAAATGGGCATGACGCCCGCTGCGGCGCGCGAGGAAGCGGAACTGATTTTGTTCAACACCTGCTGCATCCGCGACAATGCCGAGCGCAAGGCGCTTGGAAATATGACGTGGCTGAAGGAGCTCAAGCGGGAGAATCCGCGGCTCATGCTCTGCGCGTGCGGCTGCATGATCCAGCAGCCGCGCATGGCAAAGGTGATCCTGCGGCAGTATCCGTTCTTCGATATCGCCTTCGGCACGCACAACCTGCATAAGTTCCCGTCGCTTCTTGAGCGCGCGCTGGAAACGCGCCGGCAGGTGATCAGCATCGAGGAAACCGACGGCTGCATCGCCGAGGGGCTGCCCTGCAGCGCCGAGAGCAAAATCACTTCGTATCTGTCGATCATGTACGGCTGCAACAATTTCTGCTCGTATTGCATTGTGCCGTACGTGCGCGGGCGCGAGCGTTCCCGCTCGCAGGACGATATTCTGCGCGAGGCCGAGCGGCTGCTGGAAGGCGGAACGCAGGAGATCATGCTGCTCGGTCAGAACGTCAACTCCTACGGCAACGATCGCGACGACGGTGCAACGTTCCCCGGGCTGATTCGCCGGCTGGATGCTTTGGGCGTGCCGCGCCTGCGGTTCATGACGTCGCACCCGAAGGATCTTTCGGATGAGCTGATTGACGCAATGGCCGCCTCAAAGCACTGCGCGCACCATTTCCATTTGCCGGTGCAGGCGGGAAGCGATGCGATTCTCAAGGCCATGAACCGCATTTACGACCGGGAAACGTATCTGCGGCGCGTGGAATCCCTGCGCAGGGCCATGCCGGATATCGCGCTGACGACCGACATCATCGTCGGCTTCCCGGGCGAGACCGACGCGGACTTTGAGGATACGCTCTCCCTTGTGGAGCAGGTGCGCTACGATTCCGCGTATACCTTTATTTACTCGCCCCGCGAGGGTACGCGCGCGGCGGAAATGCCAAACCCTGTGCCGCAGGATGTTGCCTCGGCGCGCCTTGCGCGGCTGATTGAAACGCAGGAGCGCATCAGCGCGGAGGTGCTCAACGGGCTGGTCGGGAGCGAGCAGCGCGTGCTGGTGGAAGAAGTTTCCAAGCGCGACGCGCGTCAGGTTGCGGGAAAATGCACGCGCAATATTACTGTCAACTTTGACGGCGACGAGTCGCTCATCGGTTCGTTTGCACGCGTGCGCGTGACGGCGGCCGGACACAACACGCTCAAGGCGGACTTTGTTTCAACCGAAGAGAAGGAGGCCCCCGAATGGCCCTGACCCCGATGATGCGGCAGTATCTGTCCGTGAAGGAAGAGTTTCCGGACGCGCTGCTGTTTTACAGAATCGGCGATTTTTACGAGATGTTCTTTGAGGACGCAGAAACGGGTTCACGCGAGCTGGAGCTTGTGCTGACCGGGCGCGACTGCGGTCTGGAAAAGCGCGCGCCCATGTGCGGCATCCCGTATCATGCGGCGGAGACGTATATTCGCAGGCTTGTCGATAAGGGCTACAAAGTCGCGATCTGCGAGCAGCTGACCGACCCGAAGGAAGCGCGGCCGCTCGTGGAGCGCGGCGTGATCCGTGTGGTTACGCCGGGCACGGTCATTGAGCAGTCGATGCTCGATGAAAAGCAGAATAATTTTCTTATGGCCGTGAAGCTGGAAGGCTCGAAGGCGGGCGTCGCCTATGCGGACGTTTCCACCGGCGAATGCATGGCGATGGAAATTTCAGGCGGTCTGCCGCAGGTGTCCTGTGAGCTGACGCGCATCGAACCGCGCGAAATCATTGCGGATGCGGACAGTTTTTCAGCGCTGTCGGCGCTGAAATATCCGACGCCGATGTCGTCCTATGCGTCGCCGGCGTGGAAATACACCGCTGCAAAAAAGCGCGTTCTGGAGCATTTCCATGCGCAGACGCTCGCGGCTTTTGATCTGGAAGGCCAGAAGCTGGCGGTCAGCGCGGCCGGCGCGCTGCTGGAATACATCAACGACACGCAGCGCAACGCCATGCAGCATCTGCGCACGCTTCGGCGCGTCTATACCGGCCAGTACATGGTGCTGGACGCGACGGCGCGGCGCAATCTTGAACTGGTGCGCACGCTGCGCGGCACGACCGGCCGGGGGACGCTGCTTGGACTGATTGACAAGACGGTTACGGCGATGGGCGGTCGGCTTCTGCACGCGTGGGTGGAGCAGCCGCTTGGCACGGAGGAAGCGATTGAGGCGCGGCTTTCGTGTGTGGAAGAGCTGCTTTCTTCGCCGATGCGGATGCACGACCTGACGGAGACGCTGCGCGAGGTGCGCGATGTGGAGCGCATCGTGGGCAAAATTGCGTATAACGCGCTCAATCCGCAGCACTGTCTGGCGCTTGGCAATTCGTTTTCCTGCGTGCCGAAGATTCAACAGCTGCTTTCGGAGTGCCGGAGCGACGCGCTCTGCGCGCTGCGCGAGAAGCTCGACCCGCTTACGGATATCAGCGAGCGCATCGAAAAAATGATCGATCCGGACGCGCCGAGCCTGATGGGCGAGGGCGGGTTCATTCTCAGCGGCTACAGCGCGGAGCTGGACGATCTGCGGGCGGCCGCCAAAAATGGCAAGGACTGGATCTCCGCCATGGAGCAGCGGGAGCGCGAGGAGACCGGCATCAAGACGCTGAAAATTCCTTACAACAAGATTTTCGGCTATTGCATCGAGGTTACGAAATCGTATTACAGCCTCGTGCCGCTGCGCTATGTGCGCCGTCAGACGCTTGCGAACTGCGAGCGTTATACGACGCCTGAGCTGCAGGAGATGGAAAAGCAGATTCTCGGCGCGTCGGAGCGCTCGATTCGTCTGGAAGCGCAGCTTTTTGCCGAATTGAAGCAGACGCTGTCGGAGGCAATTCCGCGCATGCAGCAGACGGCCGAGGCGCTCAAGACGCTCGACGCGCTCCTGTCGCTTGCGAAGGTTGCGGATGAAAACCGCTATGTGCGGCCGGAAATCACCGAAGACGGCGCGATTGAGATCATCAATGGGCGGCATCCAGTGGTCGAGCAGATGCTGCACGACGATTCGTTTGTGCCGAACGACACGGAAATGGACCGGCAAGAGAAGCGTATGCTCATCATCACCGGGCCGAACATGGCCGGTAAGAGCACGTACATGCGGCAGGTGGCGCTGATTGTGCTCATGGCGCATCTGGGCAGCTTTGTGCCGGCCGATTCCGCGAAGATTTCGCTCACGGACAGGATCTTTACGCGCATTGGCGCGTCCGATGATCTCGCGGGCGGTCAATCGACGTTCCTTGTGGAGATGAGCGAAACGGCGCAGATTCTCCGCAACGCCACGCCGAACTCGCTGATCATTCTTGATGAAATCGGCCGCGGCACGAGCACGTTTGACGGGCTGTCGATTGCGTGGGCGGTCGTGGAGCATATCGTCAGCAAGTGCGGCGGCGCGAAGGCGCTGTTCGCCACGCACTATCACGAGCTTTCCGAGCTGGAAGGGCGGCTGGACGGCGTTGTCAATTACCGCATCGCGGTGAAAGAGCGCGGCGAGGACGTGATTTTCCTGCGGCGCATCGAGCGCGGCGGCGCGGATAAGAGCTTCGGCATCCATGTGGCGCGTCTGGCGGGCGTTCCGCGGCCGGTTGTGGCGCGGGCGCAGGAAATTCTCGCGCGCCTTGAGACGGCGAACGTGAGCCAGTCGTCCATCAGCGCAAACATCCTTGAAACGAACCGCAAGCAAAAGCAGATGCAGGTCGGTTTCGGCGATTTCCGCGCGCTCGATCTGGTCGAGGAGCTGCGCGCGCTGGATGTGAACAGCATGACGCCTATGGACGCGCTGAACGCGCTGTTTCAGCTCCGTGAGAAAGCGAGGAACATCTGATGGAACAGCGGCATGCAATTCGCCAGCTGGACGAGCGGGTGATCGGAAAAATCGCCGCAGGCGAGGTGGTCGAACGCCCGGCATACGCCATAAAAGAGCTTGTGGAAAACAGCATCGACGC
>CAZKJW010000114.1:0-7354 GCA_964553125.1 uncultured Oscillospiraceae bacterium | reverse complement strand
TGCTATTACAATAGCACTTTTTCAGTCGATATCGATGGGGATGGGCGAGCCAAGCACGCGCCAGCGGCCGCCGACAATCTCAGCCGCACGTTCCAGCACCCGGTCGGCGCGTTTGTGCCTTTCATCGCACTTGACCTCCTGCAAAGCCTGACGAAGCGCGGCTTTCACTTCTTGGGGCGAGGCCGCCGCTGCGAGCTCGGCAATGTCGTCTGGAAGGTAAGTTTCCGGGTAGCGGAACTTCATCACGCGACGCTGCATGCCGCCCACATCAGTTCTTTTGTGAGGGCGAGGGTGTCAAGGCCGGCCACATCGACGCTGACAAGCCGGTTGGGGAAGAGCAGCACGGCCTGCTCCACGCCCGCGGCCTCGTCAAAGTAATAGCCGACATGGTCGATGCGCGGGTTGACCTTGCGCAGGAAGTCCTTGCTGGAACGGATGAACGACTCGCGATTCTGCTGCAGGAGAAGGCGGCGCTCGGCTTCGCGCTCGATTTCGGGTTCGTCCGCGCCAAGGGCTTTTGCGATGCGGGCGAGTTCTTCACGGATACGATTGAGTTCTTCCATGGTTCAGGCTCCTTTCTTTTCAAGAGACACACGGGGGTGGACGCAGACATTCTGCGCGCCAAACTGGTCGATGAGGATTTGCTCAATGACGGCGCAATAGCGCGGGAAGTGCCGGCGCTGTTCAGCGGCGACAAAGCTATCCGGGCGGGGAACGAGGAACACCGCGTTCCCGGCGGCGCCGACAAAGAAGAGACGATTCTGCAAAAGCGCATGGCTTTCGCGGTCAAGCCATTTGTCGCAGGGGCCGAAGGACTTGAAGCGTGCACAAAGCGCGTGCAGGAGCGGCGCGAGTTCGCATTCCAAGGGGTCATGCGCAAGCTGCCATTGCATAAAGCCACCTCCTCCTAAAATTTGCAGCGGATTCCGAAATCGCGCTCGATGCACTCTTGAATCAGCTGCCCTTTGCGGAACGTCTGGTCGCTCACCAGCGTAAAGCCGTCAAAGCCCCAGCGCCAAGCATAGCTGCCATGGTCGGTAAAGACGGTGCAGGTGACAGTTCTGCCCTTTGTGAGGCGCAGCAGCTTTTCATCGCCGGTGAAACAGCCCAGCGCGATCAGGTTCATGCGCTGCCCGTCTTTCACCTCAAGAAGGACGCAGCTGTCGTTATTGCCTGCCAGAGTGACCATGTTGTACAGTTTCATTGTGTTTTCCCCTCCTCAAATGGTGTGTACTGAAACCAGTCCCGGAGAACCTGCCGCGTCAGCGAGAGATCAGAGCACCCCCGCCCGTCTGCACGCTTCAATGGCAAGCGCGGTGATGTGCTTATCGTTGCAGCCATAGGTCTCATACCAGCCGCAGCGCTCCTCAATGGTGGTGACGGCGCGCAGGACATCGTTGGCGAAGCGGACTTCGTAGCGCTGATAGCCGCCGGTTTCCCGCAGCCGCGCGCCATACTGCTGGAAGAAAAAGGCGCGGGCACGGATGCGCTCCGTAACGCGCGCCAGTTCGGGGTAGAGCTTGAGCGTTGCCATTATGAAACCTCCTGCAAGTCGTCAAGGCAATCAGAAAAAAGCTCTCGGAGCTGGCTGCCAAGCTTTGCGGCGGCCTTCCAAGAGCGATAGAGCCGGGTGTATTCCGCCTTGCTGCGGGGCGGGTCGTAGCCGTATTCGTCGATCATTTCCCAGACGTCTGCGCAGTCGAAGGAGGAATCGCTGGCGGCGCAGGAGAGGAGCGCATTCGCGCTGGGCTCGGGGCGCGGCTTTTTCCACGTATTGACGAGCGAATCGCCGAAGCGGAAGGAAACCTGCCGGTCTCCGCGCTGGAAGGTGATGCGCCAGACGTTGCGCGATTCTTTGTCACCGTCGAAGTAGGGCATACAGCCAAGGAAACGACGGGCGATGGTAACGCCGTGCTTGCGCAGGAATTCGCCGGCCTGCGCGTCATATTCGGATGCGTATTTCATGGGGATTCTC
This sequence comes from uncultured Oscillospiraceae bacterium, assembly GCA_964553125.1. Classification (GTDB taxonomy): domain Bacteria; phylum Bacillota; class Clostridia; order Christensenellales; family Aristaeellaceae; genus Aphodomonas. The sequence continues at coordinate 5,379 of CAZKJW010000114.1, read as the reverse complement.
CTTTCAGTCGATCAGGTGTGAGTGGTGTAGCGTCCGCCGCTATAGATCAGGCCGCCGCAGAGGCCGCGGGAGCCGTCCGGAAACGTCTCCACGAAGAAATAGTCGCTGCGGCCGTCGTTATAAAGCGTGACGGTGCTGGAGCCGCGCCAGCGGAAACTATTGCCGAGGGCTTTGCGGAATGCGCTGCGGATGTGCGGAGAGGAAGGAATGTGCGCGCCATGCGCAAGCTGCACCTTTGTATAACCGCGCGGTTCATTGCGGGACAGGAACGTTGCGCTCTCAGTTTCCCCGCGCGTAAGCGCCGCCAAGACCGAGGGAGAAACGCGGAAGCTCTGCTGGATGCAGGTTCCGCAATCCACCCAGAGAATCTGCACGCAGACTTCGCCCGCAGCGCGATAGAGCCGCAGCCAGTTTCCGCAATCGCTGTCGAAAAACGCGGCGGACGGATCCTGCAGCCATGCGGCCAGCCGGTTTGCGTCGATGAAAAAACGGCCTTTGCGGCCGTGTTTCCGAGAAACGGTGGACAGGGCGATGAAGCTGTCAGTAGCTTGCATCCGCACCAAGATGGGATTTTCCTGCATGGGAAAGCCTCCTTTTTGGCATGAAAAAACCGCGCTCCGAATGGGGCGCGGGGGGATTATCGGACAATGATACCTGTTTCGTCTGCGAATCTGGGATTTTCCCGCATAAGACAGAGGATGCGCAGGGCGGCTCCGCTCGGCTTTGTTCTGCCGCATTCCCATGACTCAACGCATTTTTTCGTTACGCCGATGCAGGCCGCGAAGGTGCCTTGCGTCATTTGGGAATTTTTGCGGATTTCTTTAATCTCGGTTGGTGTGAAAGCGCGCGTTTTCGCAATGGCTACGCGATGCACCGTTGCGTTGGATGGTTTGCCTTGCGCGTATGCAAGCGCCTCCTGCAAACCCTGAATAATGTCGCTGCCAAGGGTGCTCATAGAACCGCCTCCTGCATTAGAGCTCAAGCTCGATCAGCTGTGCGTTGCGATACTTTTTGCGGAGAGGAATTGCAGCATTTCGTCTGCTTCGCCCGTATCGTAGAAGCGGATCATTTTTGTGTTGAATTCCAGAATGTCGGCCGCACGGATATTGAACACGCCGACGCCGGCAGAGATCAGCAATCCGGAAGCCATTATGCGCGCAACGCGCTTATTGCCGTCCAAATAGAACCGATTATAGACAGCCCAGAGGAACAGACGAATGGCGGATTCGACAGGGTTTGCCGCGGGGAAAATCTGCGGCAGTTCGCGCTCAAAAATTGCGCTCAGTTCTTCCGCGGGCGGTGCATGATAGGTTGTTGTGCCTGAGATGCCGACTGAGCCTGTGCGGAATTTGCCCCATTCCAGCGCTTCATTGCGTGATATCAGGGCATGAACTGCGTTGAACGTTTCCTGATTTACGGCAAATTCTCCGCGGATTGCTTTGCCCAGCACGTATTGCCATGCGTCACGGATATTCAGCACGGTTTCCACGTCGCTGATTCTATGCCCGCCGATGGTAATGCCGTCCATGAGCGTTTGCACCTCCGGGAAAGTCAGCGGCGTATTTTCCAGCTTTGCGGAATCGAACACATATTCCGGAAGCATTTTTTTCGCCTGATAATAGGCGCGCCGCCTGTCGGGGCAGACGTCCGGCATGGGAATGCGATAGGTTGCATGGAAAAGCATGGGAAACTCCTTTTTGGTCTGGATGGGGCGAACATCATTATACCCTGTTTTTCCGCGATGCGCAACTGTGGCGCCGCTGCACAGCGATTTCGTCCCAGTGGTTTCCGCCGATTTCCGGGTCAAGTTTGCGCCATGCCTGATGGATTGCGTCCTTGCGCGTTTCCGCGATGATGGTAAACGTGCGCTCACCGCCGACGGTGATCTTGTACTCGGATTTTCTGCGCATCATCTATCAAGAAGCGACGCGGCCTGATGCGCATAATCGCTGCCGAGCACGCGGATGTAAACTACCTCGGAAGTTCCCGCATAAACCTCCGCATCGAGCACAGTGTGGACTGCGCCCAAGATGAACGCTGCGCCCATGAGCATGATGACAAGCACCGCGCAGCCGAGTTTGCGCGCAACGTCTGCGCTTTCCAAAAATTCCCGCATGAGTGATTCTCCTTTCGATTGAGTGATGAGAGACATGTTCTTCCCGCATTGCCGGGAATGAATGCAATACTAAATTTGCGGATTAGTATTGCTAAACATTTAGACAAAAAAAGAAGGCCGCGCTGCGGCCGGGGTATCCGTATTAGTTGTTCTTAAATTCCGCCATAAGATCGTCAAGGCTAATGGCATTTGCACGATCTTTCTCAGCATCACGCAGCTGCGCCGCTTCTGCCGGTGTGAGTTTTGTGAAATCAGGATCCCACGCCAGCACAATTCTTCGCACCAACTCATAAGCTAACGTCTGTTCCGATTCCGGAAGCATGTTAACCATTTCCGCGGTTCTCTGTGCATATTCAGACATGAGAAACACCTCCCGTCACTTATAAATGTCTCCGCGTGAACCAATGTCTTCGACATACATGATGATGATTCCTCCATCTTCGCCGTAGCTATAGATCACGCGATACTTTCCGACACGCAGACGAAATTTCCCACTTACACCAATCAATGGCTTTATATCGCCGACCGGCGGCGTGAGTGTCAACCCTTCAATCGCCGCCAACATACGCGATCGGGTTTTCTCGTCCATTTGTCGCAATGCTTTAACGGCTGGCTTTAAGAATCTGGTTTCCATTTATTCACCATCACTTTGGGGGTCGGAAGATAGATAGCCGTCGGAGATGAGCTGCTTGCGGATAATCGTCTTGAGATACTCCACCGGTGCTATCCCCTGCTTTTCGGCTGCTTCAACTATGGCCGCTGGAATACCTGAAGCATTCGTAAAACGCAAATTGAATTGCGACATGTTTTCTTTCTTCCAAGCGTAATTTGACACAATGCCACCGCCCTTCTAAGGGCATTATATCATGGGCATCCCGGCAAGTAAACCCCCTTTAATGACCGGGCGAATAGTGTATTTGGTTTGCTTATAAGCCCCCGCGCCACGTCAAGGCATACACTTTATGCGGGGGAAACAACGGCTCCAAGCTGGCATAAGATTGTTAATCGGATGAAGCCGCCGCCATGTACAGAAGTCGGGTTCTTCACCACGCCGCCACTCATACACTACACGCCCGACCGCAGCTCGCAGAATGCAAGCCTGTATGCAGTCTCTGATACCATGTTTTCATGGTGGTACGTGCCCGTGTTTAGCCAAACCAGCAACTACTAAACCGTAGCGCCACGCCCTTCTGTACAACGGTATTCTGTTATCAAGGTTCGGAAAATTTGGGATTCATCCGCGCTTTAATAGGACGTGCCAAACCACGATAGCGCGGGATAGTGAAGGGATGCATTCAGCACTGCCGCGGAATTTGGTTATACAGCGTTCGCTGAACCGCGGGGATATGGCTTCCTGCGACGGCATTATGCCGTTTCGATTGTGTGCCACACAATTCTCTTCAGGCAGGATTTAGAGGTTACGCGGCGATATTTGCCGCGTACCATTCGGGAAGCGTCGGGAATTTGAATTCAACTTCAGGCGCGTCGATCGGTTTGGCAAGCTGCGCAAGCTGGAAATTCGCGCGTGCAATCTGTTTTTCAAGATTGTACCGTTTGCGTTGGCCTTCGACTTCCGGCGCAAGCTGCACCTTTTCGGCTTTCTTGCGTGGTTCGGCCGCCTTCTTTTCTTCCATATGCTTCGCGTCAACGAAGATATCAGAAGCAGAAGCCGCGCGGATAATGGAAGGAACGTTCTTCATGTCAATATGAATCGCGCCAGTTTCCTTCGTTGCTTTGATTTTAGCGCAAGCCATACGCACAATCTCTTCTGGAACGCGGTAACGAATGCCGTTCGCGTCAAGCATGGAGAAATAAGAATCGTTAAGGGCTTTCATTGCGTCTGCCATTGCTTCGGCGTTTGCGTTCCCGCTTGTGCAAGCGCGGAAATAATCAACGCAAGCATTACGGTAACGGATAGCTGCATTCCCTGCAAGGCGCTTCTGTTCCTTTTTGGAGACGTTTTTTTCGTTTTTCATTTTTTCGTTCCTCTCTTTCGCGTTGTCCGGTTTGGATGGGGCGTACGCCCTTCAACGTTGAGCATTGTAGCAGAGGGCGTACGCCCTTGTCAACCCCTTTCCCAAAAATTTTTTGATTTTTCGCAAGTTTTTTTGATTTGACGGAGTTTCTTCATTATATAGCAAATTTGCAGGAAGCAGGAAGGCCATATATAGCACCATGGTTAAACAAGTCAAACTACAGCTGCAAGAATCTTTATTACAACATAAATAAAATAAATATAGACTTATAAATGAAAAAAAGGGGACAAAAGAAAAATAACAAGGCATAATAGCTTGTTATGCCTTGTTATCCCTTGCGGTATTTACGTTTGTGGCGTTTTCGCGCCTTTTCAAATCCCTATGCCTGTCTTACATCAACATATTTTCGCATTTTCTCAACTCATCTTGCGCCAGCTTATTTAACCGCCCTATTTCTCGCCTGAATTTTCGCGCTGGACGCAAAAAAATAGTTAGTAAATTATAATAAATAATGCGGCAAAAATATGCTGGATTTTAGCGTTTTTGCACGACAAATTTCGAAGTTTATATCGGCGTTGCTCGGGCTTGAATTATTCGAAGGCTGGGTTCAGGTGTTGTTGTGCGTAGCTTGGGACAGAGTGTTATCGATCGGGGCTGAGGTACAAAATCAAATTTATTCTTGTCTGCATGATATATACGTAGTATATATCATACTCTCTTTCCTTCCGGACTACTCTGTAGTTCCCTTAAGAAATTAGCTTCAATGCTAAGGCCCTTAACGTTTATATAAACATAACGATAGATGCGTTTTGGAAAAATATTTTTTCAGAAAGTGAAAAACCAACCCCGAAAATGTTCCCTTTAGTGGTGATTGAATTATTGGTGCGGGGTGAACCATGGAGGAGGACTTCTTTGCAGTCGCAGATCGGCTGTGTGACTTGTATATCACTTATCGCGAGCGCTATGTAGTGATGCAGCCGGTACCTGATGTCGAAGCCGGCTATCGGATTTATATGCCCAAGTCCAGCACGGGGCCTGTAAAGCTGAGCAACCGGGTGGTGTGTCGCCATCTGAACCGCAGGCTGGCGCTGAGTGTGTTTGCGGGCGTGTACAGCAGCAAGTTCATTTGCTTTGATGTTGACCTGCCGGAGCAGGATGAAGTGCGGCGACGACAAAGAGAAGCATCAGCTGGAAAACAATGCGCTGCAGACGGACACAGAAGAATGGAACTACAGAGTTTTGATAGGTACAGAAAGAAGGAAGATTGTTATTTATAGCGAAAATACT
>CAZKJW010000113.1:0-7417 GCA_964553125.1 uncultured Oscillospiraceae bacterium | reverse complement strand
CAAAAAAGGATTTGCCGCCCGAGTGCGCTGTGGGCGGCAAATCCTTTTAAGGGTGTGAAGGGAGAGCCCTGTATTTACTGATTCATTTCCGAGCGGAAGCTCTCGACGAAGCCCGGGCAGCTCCACGCGCCGCAGCCGTAGAAAACGTCGTTTTCGATCAGCAGCTGGAGCGTCAGCCCATTGGTGAGGTAGATGGTCAGCGACTGGGATGTTTCCGGCGCGTCCGCGCCTGCGTAGGAGGCGAACTCCGTGAGCATGTACATCAGCACGTCGTTGGCGACCGATTCGTCCGTCACCACGCCCACGCCGCTCAATTCGAGCGCCGCAACCTGCCCGACGACGTTCATCGTATCCTGGAACATCTCCGTGCCGAGCGTCGCGCTGCCGGCATAGCTTACGCGCTGGAACAGGCGCATTGCGCCGTTCACTTCCGCCGCCACAGCCGTCTTGGACGAAAGCCCGCTGATGGAATAGATCGGCGTGCCCGCGCTGACAACGTTGGAGGAAATGCCGGCCGGCGTGGCCAGAGAAGGCTCCTCCGTGTAGGTCTGCACCTCGGCCAGCGCCGAATCAAGCAGCGCGGCGGAGACGACAGAGGGCTCGGACATCATGCGGTAGTAGCGGCCGTTGATGCAGACAAGCGGCGGATTCGCCGCCTCGCCCGCGAAAAGCGACACATAATCGGGAACGCCGTCAACGGCAGTTGTTCCGGAAGCATACGAGCTGATGGCCGCTTCAAGCTGCGGCACAGGCGTGTCCGCGCCGAAGTTCAGTCCGCCGAACGCGCCTGCGCCGATGACGAAGATCAGCACCAGCGCCATGCTCATCACGGGCGCCATGCGCGCGAATGTGATGTGCGACACGCGAACGGGCTCCATGCGGCGCGCGGTGCGCGCCTTGCGCTCATATGCTACCAGGATCCGATGACGCAGCGCAGGGGTTTTCGTAAGGCCGGCCAGCATTTCGTCCGCAACCTGCGGCAGCTGTTCCACGGCGTGCGCTTCAAAGAGCATACGGCGCTTGAGCTCCTCCCCGGCATGGAGCCCGGAAAGCATCTCGTCCGCCGTATGGCGCAGGGATTCCGGCTGAATCATCGAATCTCACCTCCTTTAAGCATTACTTCCAGTTTTTTGCGCGCCCGCGAAAGGCGGCTGGATATGGTTCCTTCAGGCAGGTCGAGCATCTGAGCAATTTCGGCGATGCCAAACCCCTGATAATAGTGCAGAAGAATCACTTCTTTGAACGCCGGATTCAGCTTGGAAACGGCCTCCATCAGGTCGGTCTTTTCCGTGCGCTGCGAGATTTCGTCCGGCGCGGGAATGCATTCAAACGGCGAGCCGAGCACCACGCGCTTGACCCACGCGGCGCGCCACAGGTCGCGGCAGCGATTGAGCGCAACCTTCAAAAGCCATGCCTTCTCGTGCCCCTCCTGAATTTCGGGCGTTCGCGTGAGAAGCCGCATGAAAACATCCTGGCAGACGTCCTCGGCCTTTTGCTTGTCGCCCAGATAGAAGTAGGCTACGCGAAGCACATCGTCCGCATATTGGGAATACAGCCGTTCAAACAGTTCGTTGATATTCGTCTCATCGGACACCGAACAGCCGCACCCGCTTTCCGTTCCCATATATTAAACGTTCCAGCCCTTCCATTTCTTGCATCTTTTGAGAAGAAACTTTGAAGTTCCGGCGTTTCGGGAAGAATTCCGTTCAGTCAAGTTTGGTTGAAAATGCGCGTATTTATCCCAACCACCATAATTAACGGATGAGCGGCAAAGGTTCTTCCCATTTTGCGGAAAAAAACCGGAAAATCTTTTTGGAAACGCGGCGGCAAAAGCGGCGTAATTTGTCGAAAAAGCCGCCTCGGGATGGAAAGGAAACCGGGGCGTGGGCGGCGTGTGCGGCGCAGCCGCAGCCTTCGGGTGAGCTTGAGCGGCCGCCGCCGCGGCAAGAATGCCTGATTTTCGCCGGTTTGCCCGTCAGAGATTCGTTTTTTGCTCGGACAGCGGCGGCAAAAGCCGCGCTTTTTCTCCGCGCGGGATGCGAATCACGGCATTTTTGTCGCGCGCAGCGCGCTAAAAAGAAAAGTTTTTTTCCTTTTTTGAGGGATTCGCCCTGATTCGACATTTTTTCCCCCTTGCACAAACGCGCCGTTTTCTATATGCTGTAATTAACCGATTACGGCGAAAGGAGACGCATCATGCGGAATTTTGACAAACGGTTGGAAGAACTTCGGGAGGACCTGCAGAGAAAGTACGACGCGAAAGACCGACAGGGTGTTCTGGGCGCAAGCCGCCGGCTGGATCAGCTGATTGCGATGCAGCAGCGGGAGAACCTGATGATGGCGCAAAAGCAGACAAAGGAGTGAAAACGCAGGAATTATATCGAAAAAGTATCGGATGAATTACAGAAATATTAAATTCAAGTTGACAATCGTGACAATTCCCCATATAATGACCTTAGCCTGTCATAAAAGGGGATGAAATGTATGTCAAAGCGCGTGTGCGCGTTGTTGATCGCACTGGCAATGCTGCTGGTTTGCGCATGTTCCGCCGCCGCTTCTGAAAAAATGATTACGCGGTGCAATGTGATCATGCGCAAATCGGCCAGCACCACCGGCGCGGCGATTACTACGCTCAAGGGCGGCACGGAAGTGACCGTGCTGGGCAAGAGCGGAAGCTGGACACGCGTTCAGTACAGCTCCTACAAAGGATACGTATACACCCAATACCTGATGGCGGCCGGGGCGGAGGGTTACTACACCCTGCGCGAGGGCGACGAGAACGCTTACGTGCTGGAAATGCAGCGGCGGCTCGTTGCGCTGAACTACCTGACCGTGGCGACAGGCGAATTTGACTCGGCTACCACTACGGCCGTCAAGGCGTTTCAGCGCGCGAACGGGCTGAAGGCGGACGGGCTTGCCGGAGCGGGCACGCAGAAGGCGCTGTACGCCGATAGCGCCGTTTCCGGCAGCGGCACGGTTTCCTCCGCGCCGACGACCGGCACGGGCGCCGCGTCCGGGACAACCGGCTCGACCACGACGGACTACACGCTGCTCAAGGAAGGCATGGAGTCTTACGAGGTGAAAAACCTTCAGCAGCGCCTCATCGATTTGGGCTACCTTTCCGGCAGCGCCACCGGCTATTACGGCACCGCCACCAAGGGCGCTGTGAAGGATTTCCAGACGAAGAACGGCCTCAAGAGCGACGGCCTTGCCGGCAGCGTGACGCAGGCGCTTCTGTATTCTACGGCCGCGCTGGGCGCGGGCGGACAGGCGGCGGGCAGCGCGACGGTCACCCCCAGCGCGACGGCCGCGCCTTCCGGCACGAAATACACGCTGCTGAAAAAGGGCGTTACGTCCAGCGCCGTCAAGACGCTTCAGGAGCAGCTGATCCTGCTGGGCTATCTGAAAACGAACGCGACCGGCTATTACGGCAGTGCGACCTATTCCGCCGTGAAGGCGTTCCAGCAGGCAAACGGTCTCAAGGCCGACGGCATTGCGGGCGCCGAAACGCAGACGAAGCTGTTCTCGACGTCCACGACGGTCAGCCCGACCGCATACACCACGCTGAGGCTCGGCACGAAATCCTCGGACGTGACCTCGCTGCAGAAGCGGCTGATTGAACTGGGCTACATGAAGGGCAGCGCGACCGGCTATTACGGCGACGTGACCTACTCCGCCGTGAAAGCGTTCCAGAAGGCGAACGGCCTGAGCGTGGACGGCGTTGCGGGCAAGGCCACGCAGCAGAAGATGTACGGCTCCTCGGCCGTTGCGTCGAGCGGCTCCTCCACCGGCAGCACGGGCAGCTCTTCGGCGATTACCGCCGGCAAGATGACCGGCCCGGCCACCTCGCAGGTGAAGCTGCTGCATTGGCAGAACGTCGTCAAGCCGAAGATTTCCAACGGCGACATTCTCCTCGTTTACGACCCGGCGACGAGCTACTGCTGGAACCTGCGCGCTTACTCGCGCGGACGGCACCTCGACTCGGAACCGCTCACGGCGGACGACACGAAATACATGAACGCCGCGTTCGGCGGCGTGACGACGTGGACGCCCAAGTGCGTGTACGTCCAGCTGACGGACGGCACGTGGGTATTCGCCACGATGCACAACACGCCGCACTTGAGCGGAAGCATCAGCAACAACAACTTCGACGGCCACCTGTGCGTACACTTCCTGCGCGATATGTCCGAGGCGCAGGCGAACGACCCGAACTACGGCGTGACGCACCAGAAGGCGATTCGCGAGGGCTGGAAGAAGCTGACCGGCGAAACGGTGAACTGAATTTACATATTATAGAATTGAATGATGAATGCAACGGGCGAGGGGCGGAAACGTCCCTCGCTTTGCGCTGCAAAAAGGGCGCGGAGACGGAACGCACTGACAAAGCTGCGGACTTTTCGCAAATTTTTGCCGCGAAGCGGCCAAAATGCAAAAACGTCCGTCATTTGACTTGACAAGTTGCATGTCAAACGGTAAAATAATTCCGTTAAGCTTGGCTGCATAGGCCAGATGTTTGAAACGGGTATGGGCAGCGTGCGCCGTCCGGCGTCGCCCCTGTATGATAGATAAAACCAAATACAAGGCTTGTATTGGCGTACCCTGATTTTGAGCAATCTGTTTTGACCTGTGCCGGGCTTAAAGCTCGGTATTATTTTTTTGTTGCATTTTTATTTTTGTGAAGGAGGTATCAGCGGAAGGTGACAGCAGTCTGGATTATTCTGGCAGCACTGGCCGGACTCGCGCTCGGCGCGTTCGTCGGCTATAAATATCGCAAGGAAGCTACCGAAAAACAGATCGGCCGAACCGAAGAATACGCGCGGAATCTGCTGGAGGAGGCGCAGCGAAAGGCCGAGGAAAACAAAAAAGAAAAAATTCTCGAAACCAAGGAAGAAATTCTCAAGCTCAAGAACGAGCTCGACAAGGAAATCCGCGATCGCCGCAACGAACAGCAGCGCAACGAGCGCCGTCTGGCGCAGCGCGAAGAAACCATCGACAAAAAGATGGATAACCTCGAACTGCGCGAGGAAGCGCTGAACAAAAAGCAGGCGGAAATTTCCGATCTGCACAAGCAGGCGGAAGATCTCGTCGCCAAGCAGCAGACGGAAATGGAGCGCATCGGCGCAATGACGCAGGATGAAGCGCGTCAGATGCTCGTGGCGCGCATCCAGAAGGACGCTTACCACGACGCCGCTGTGCTCGTCCGCGATATCGAACAGAGCGCCAAGGAAGACGGCGAAAAGAAGGCGCGCAACATCATCGCCATGGCGATTCAGAAGTGCGCCGCCGACCATGTCGCTGAGACGACGGTTTCCGTCGTTAACCTGCCCAACGAGGACATGAAGGGCCGCATCATCGGCCGCGAGGGCCGCAACATCCGCGCCCTTGAAACCGCGACGGGCGTCGATCTCATCATCGACGACACGCCCGAGGCCGTCATCGTTTCCGCGTTTGATCCGGTTCGCCGCGAGGTGGCCCGTCTGGCGCTGGAGCGCCTGATTCTCGATGGACGCATCCATCCGGCGCGCATCGAAGAAATGGTCGAGAAAGCGCAGAAGGACGTAGATCAGCAGATTCGCGAAGCCGGCGAGCAGGCCATCTTTGAGACCGGCCAGCACAGCATTCACCACGAGCTGGTTAAACTGCTGGGCCGCATGAAGTATCGCACGAGCTATGGTCAGAACGTGCTCAAGCACTCCGTCGAGGTCAGCCATCTGGCGGGCGTCATGGCCGCCGAGCTGGGCGCGGATGTGCAGCTCGCTAAACGCGCGGGTCTTCTGCACGATATCGGCAAGGCTGTTGACCATGAAGCTGAGGGCACGCACGTGCAGCTGGGCGCGGAGCTTGCGCGCAAGTATCACGAGAGCCCCGACGTTGTGAACGCTATCATGGCGCATCACAACGATGTCGAACCCGCCACCGTGGAAGCCGTGCTTGTGCAGGCGGCGGACGCCATTTCGGCAGCGCGTCCCGGCGCGCGCCGCGAGTCGCTGGAGAATTACATCAAGCGGCTTGAGAAGCTGGAAGAAATCTGCAACTCCTTCGCAGGCGTGGAAAAGAGCTACGCTATCCAGTCCGGCCGCGAAGTGCGCATCATGGTCAAGCCCGAGGACGTGACCGACATCGGCACCACGGTCATGGCGAAGGAAATTGCCAAGCGCATCGAGCACGAGATGGAGTATCCGGGACAGATCAAGGTCAACGTCATCCGCGAAACGCGCGCCGTGGACTTTGCAAAGTAAAAAAGTTTGAGCCGGAGGGCGCTTCTTTCAAAGGAAGCGCCTTCTTTTTTGTGCGCATGAAACGGCTTTGGATGAACGGGCGCTTGCGCGCAAGGGGAGTTGCGCGGCAGACGGGGGAGATGCAAGCTGAAAGCGGGCGCGGCGCACGGGGATGATTTTGCTGGGCGGAATGTTGAAGTGGGGAGACACAAACATTCTATTGAGCAAGGCGGAGAAACGAGGCGTGAGGGGCAGCAGACATCGCGGAGATTGAATGGAGTTGTACGGTGTGGTGGGTAAATTTGTTGACGGGCGGGCTTTGAAAAAAGGGGCAAAACAAAAGGAAGAAGTACGGGCGGGGAAATCATTGCATGGCGGAAGGTTTTCTTTTTTATATGGCGATGACGTGTACATGAAAACGGGGGCGGCGCGAGGGGTGCGGGGCGAAGTGTTGAAACGGGGAAACACGGACGTTTTGTTGAGCAAGGCGGAGAAACGAGGCGTGAGGGGCGGCAGTCATTGTGGGGATAGGATGGATTTGTGTGGTGGGTAAATTTGTTGACGGGCGGGCTTTGAAAAAAGGGGCAAAGCAAAAGGGAAGAAGTGCAGGCGGGGGAATCATTGAATGGCGGAAGGTTTTCTTTTTTTTATATGGAGATGACGTGTACATGAAAACGGGGGCGGCGCACGGGGATGATTTTGCTGGGCGGAGTGTTGAAGTGGGGAGACACGGACGTTTTGTTGAGCAAGGCGGAGAAACGAGGTGCGAGGGGCAGTAGCCATCGCGGGGATAGAATGGGTTGTATGGTAAAGAAAGAAGTGCGGGCGGGGAAATCATTGCATGACGGAATGGTTTCTTTTTTATATGGCGGAGACGTGTGCATGTAAAGGGGCGGCGCATAAGGAGGGGTGCAGGACGGAGTGTTGAAGTGGGGAGACCGGACGTTTTGTTGAGCAAGGCGGAGAAACGAGGTGCGAGGGGCAGCCATCGCACGGGTGGAATGGATTTGTGTGGTGGGTAAAGCCGTTGACGGACAGACTTTGAAAAAGGGGAGAAGCAAAAGGAAGGAGTACGGTTGGAGAAATCATTGTATAGAGGAATGGTTTCTTTTTTATATGGCGGCAACGTGCGCATGAAACCGGAACATCGCACAGGGGAAAATTTTCCGTGCGGAGTGTCAAAACGGGCAAAAACAAAC
>CAZKJW010000112.1:0-7491 GCA_964553125.1 uncultured Oscillospiraceae bacterium | reverse complement strand
CCCTCCTGATGCAAAAACCGTCCGGGCGTTTCACCGCCGGACGGTTTTATGTCTGCTGTCAGCCTGCGCTCATGCACTCAGATGCGCGCCAGCGCGTTTCATTTCTTCCGCCTGCTCGGCGGTGCGGTTCACTTCCTCGGGCGAGTGGTACGTCGGCACGACCCGCCGCAGAGCGGCGCGAACGGCGTCCGCACCATCGTCCGCTTCGAGCGCCTCGCGCAGCACGGAGAGCTTCTCCGCCACTGCCTCGCGCGTCGGCGGCCTGTCGCGCTCGATGAAAATCTTTTCGTTTTCCGTGCGGTCCATTTCTTCCGTGCGGATGAGCAGCTCCTCATACAGCTTCTCGCCCGGCCGCAGCCCCGTCTCCACGATGTCGATATCCTCGTAAGGCTCAAAGCCCGACATGCGGATCATATTCTCCGCCAGCTCCAGAATGCGCACGGGTTTTCCCATGTCCAGCACGAACAGCTCGCCGCGGCGCGCCATCGCGCCCGCCGTCAGCACCAGCCGCGCCGCCTCGGGGATTGTCATGAAGTAGCGCACGATGCGCCTGTCCGTCAGCGTCACGGGGCCGCCCGCCTCAATCTGCCGCCTGAAAAGCGGCACGACGCTGCCGTTTGAGCCGAGCACGTTTCCAAAGCGCACGGCGGCAAAGCTCGTTGCGCTCTCGCCGCGGCTGAGCACGATCATTTCGCAGAGCCGCTTGCTCGCGCCCATCACGTTCGTGGGGTTCACGGCCTTGTCGGTGGAAATGAGGATGAACTTCTTCACGCCGCATTTCTCCGCCGCGTCGGCGGCGTTGAGCGTTCCGAATACGTTGTTTTTAATCGCCTCGGCGGCGCTGGTTTCCATCAGCGGCACATGCTTGTGCGCAGCCGCATGGAATACCACATCCGGCCGATAAGCGGCGAACAGCTTCTCGAGCTTTGCGCGCTCGCGCACGGACGCAATCTCCACGCACAGATCAAGCGAGTCGCCGTACACGCGGCGCAGCTCCTGCTGAATGTCGTAGGCGTTGTTCTCGTAGATATCCACAATCACCAGCCGCTTCAGCCCGCACTCCGCCAGCCCACGGCACAGTTCCGAGCCGATCGATCCGCCGCCGCCCGTGACCAGCACGGTTTTTCCGGCGTAATACGCCTTTGATTTTTCCTTGTCCAGCTCCACCACGCTGCGCAGAAGCAGCTCTTCCACGTTGATTTCGCGCAGCACGCGCTTGCCGCGGTTCTCACTGCCGAAGGGATAATCGTAAATGCGCACCTTGCAGCCCGTCTGCCGGTATTTTTCGTAGAGCGCACGCTTCTCCTCCGCGTCGAGGTCGGGCAGGGCAATGACAATCTCCTGCACGGGCATTGCGCGCAGCCGCGCGACAACGTCGCCCTCCTCCGCAATCACGGGCACGCCGCCGATGCGGCTGCCGATCTTTGCCGGATCCTTCTCCACAAAGCAGCAGGGCAGGTAATGCGTCTGCGCGTCGAGCGCCAGCTCGCTGGCCAGCAGCGCGCCCACGCTGCCCGCGCCCACGATCGCCACGCGCACGCGATGCGCAGCGCTCCGATGCCTGCGCGCCTTGAGCCACTGATAGACGTAGCGCATACTGATATCGCACAGGCACGCCGTCGCCACGATGGAAACCGCATGCCAGAAGATCATGTGGTTTTCAAACAGCAGATGGCTCAGCAGCACGAACAGACACCCGCCGAGAAAATCGGCCAGAATAATCCGAAGATACTCCGTCGTGCCCGCATAGCGCAGCATGTCCCGATAGACGGAAAGCGCCATGCGCGCCGCCGCGATGCACGCAAAAAGCAGCAGCATCTGCAAACCTTCCTGCGGCTCCAGAATGGCGATCATCAGATAGACGCACACAAAGCACGCTGCGTCCGCCAGCGGCAGGAAGGCGTGGCGCATGATTTTAGCGGTTTTCAATCCTCCTGCTCCTCCCGCGGCCAGAGCGGCAGTTCGTCGTAGCTTTCGGCGGGTTCTTCGTCCGCTTCATCCGCCGTTTCGGGCAGCTCCTCCTCAGGCTTCGCCTTTGCAAAGTCAAAGGAGCGCTCGTCAAACTCCGCCGTACCGAGCAGCGCAAGGCTTTCCTTATCTTTGTCCTCAAACAGGTCGTTCCAGCGCATCTCGTCGCGCTCGCCCCACGGCAGTTCCTCGCCGGCGAGCCGCGCGTGAGCGGCGAGCACGGGGCCGATCGGCCGTCCGCCCGCCATCCGGCGGAAAAGCTCCACCTTCAGCGCAACGCCGTCCGGCACGCGCGGGCGGCTTTCCATCAGGAAGCGGCGCAGGCGCGGGTCGGCAATGTTTTCTTCATAGAGCAGCGCGCTGAACGCGCGGTCGCCTTCGCCCTGCACGCTCAGAGAGCAGCACATGTCGTGTCCCTGAACGAAGCGGAAGCCGTCGGCAAACGCCGTCGCGCTGCGCAGGAAGCGGTAATCGGACGAAAGCATCTCATGGAGCGCCCTGCGGCCCGCGGCCGTCATGCGCACGTCGCCCGCGACAGGCCGCCCCACGCTGGAATGCGCGCGGTTATCGGCGACAACAAACGTCACTTCAATCGGGCTGGACAGCTGGAACCCGCGCACACGGCCGGTAAAATCCGGAATGCGCGGCAGCGTGTTGAGGAAATCCGCCAGCTTTTTCTCATAGACCTGACGCGCATGGAAGAACACGCGCTCGGCGCGCTCGTCCGGCGCGGCGTCCGCAGGCAGAGGCAGCTCGATGTAGCCGTTGCCCGCGTTGGGAATTCCCGAAGCAAAATACACCGCCAGACGCCCCGTCAGCCGTTCCCCGCCCAAATGCTTCATCAGTTCGGAAGGCCGCTGCGGCGCGGTGCGCTCTTTGGGTTCCTCACGCTTTTCTTCCGGTTCTTCGCCGCGCTTTTCTTCCACGGGCACAGGCTGTTCCTGCTCATGCTTTTCTTCCTTGGGCTGCGCCGGCGCTTCGCACTTCATCGCGCCGTGCTCCTGCGGCTTTTCTTCGACGGCGGCGTCCTGCTGTTCGGGCGCGCCCTGCGCGCTCTGGAACGAAACGCCCGCCGCTTCCTTATAGGCAAGAATTGTCTGCGCGCGATAGACCGCCGCGCGTCCGTCCTCAAGGCACCTTGCATGGACGCTGTCCGCGTCCACCGACGTTACATACACCAGTTCATTTCCCCAAGTTGTACGCAGTGAATAGCATTTACCGGATTCCAACCCATCAAAAAACATAATTTTCCTCCCTCTCAAAGTTTACGAGCCAAATCTTTGTATCTATTATGGTGCTTTTTCAACAATTTGTCAAATAAAGTGTTTCAAATCCTTCAAAAAATCTGCATCTCAGGCGGCTTCCATGCGCGCCTGAAGTTTTTTCAGCGTAAACCGGTAAATCAGCAGCTGTCCCGCGCCCGTAATCGCCCACGAAACCGGGTAGCACAGATACAGCACCATGACCGTCGGCTTCCACGCAAACACGGTCGCAAGCCACACCACGCGCAGCAGGCACGCGCCCACGAGCGTGCAGATCATCGGCGCGAACGACTGCCCCATGCCGCGCGTGATGCCGGGGAACACGTTCATGATGCCGGCGGTGAAGTACGCCGCGTTCATCACGACCAGCCGCACCATCCCCAGCGAGATGACCTCCGGGTCGGACGTATAGATCGAGAGCAGCTGCCTGCCAAAGAGAATCAGGAAGCCGCAGATGACCACCCACGTCACCATCGTCAGCAGAATGCTCGCGCGCGCCACGCCGCGCACGCGGTCGAGCCGCTTCGCGCCCACGTTCTGCCCGGTGTAGCTGATCGCCGCGTTGTAATACGCGTTGGACGCGGTGTCGGTCAGCCCCTGAATGTTGGACGCGGCGGCGGCCGCCGCAACCATCGTCGAGCCGAACGAGTTCACCGCCGACTGGATCAGCATGTTGGAAAGCGAGAAAAGCATTCCCTGAAGGCCGGCGGGCAGACCGATGCGCACAAGCGCCTTGAGCTTTTCAAGGTTGATGCCGAGGTGCCGCAGGTCGAGCCGCGCCGCGCCCGCGCTGCGCATCATAAAGACCACGACCATCACCGCGGAGAGATACTGCGAAATCACCGTCGCCCACGCGACGCCCGCCACGCTCATGTCAAGCACCGCCACAAACACGACGTTCAGCACCACGTTGACGCAGCCGGAAACGAGCAGGAAAAACATCGGGCGGCGGCTGTCGCCGATGGCGCGGAGAATCGCCGCGCCGAAGTTGTAGATCATATTGCCGGGCATTCCCAGAAAATAAATGCGCAGATACAGCGCGGCAAGGTCGATAATATCCTCCGGCGTGCTCATCCATTGCAGCGCCGTGCCGCTGATCAAAAGCCCCAGCGCCATGACGACAACGCCGCCAATCACCGAGACGGTCATGGCCGTATGCACGGCGCGGAACACACCGTCCGTTCTGCGCGCGCCGTACTCCTGCGCAACGACCACGCTTGCGCCGACAGACAGCCCCATAAACAAATTCACCAGCAGATTGACCATCGGGCCGACCGTTCCGACCGCCGCCATCGCTTCCTTGCCGTTGAACCGGCCGACGACAATCGTATCCGCCGCATTGAACAGCAGCTGCAAAAGGTTCATCACCATGATCGGCATGGCAAAGACCAGCATCCCCTTGAGAATCGGGCCGGAACACATGTCGTACTCCCGACGTTTCTTCGGCATCGCAATCACCTCTCCTTTTTGCACGTACAAGTATAGCACACTCCGCCGCAAAAGGAACCCCCGCGCAAAAAAAGCATCCGCCGGGCATTCCCCCGGCGGACGCATCCGCGCTTGCTTTTCTCCGGCGCTCAGCCGGCGGATTCCTCGCTGATCTCCGCGTTATAGTCGCCGTCGATTCGCACGCTGAAATTGCGAATCGCCGTCACCGAGTCAAGCCCCTGCTCCGGGCAGTAATACACGAACGACACCGCGTCCTCCACGTTCGCCTGCTCGCCGGCGATGACGAAGATGTATCGGCCGCTTTCCGTCTCCTCATAGATGGGCGCGGAAACGGTGATCTTCTCCACATCGTAGTTCATCGCGCCCCAGATATAGCCCGTGCTCGCATCGCCCGGCAACTCGACCGACACGCCCTTTGCGCAGCAGCGATATGCGTCGGCGGCGTATTCCGCCAGCGTGCCGCCGTCCACGCCCGCATCCTCGCAGGAGAGGCTGTACGCCACGCCGTTGAGCGCGTCATACCACCGGACGCGCGCGCCCACGCCTTCCTCCGCGCGGAAGCTGCCCTCGTTCCACAGCACGGAAACCGGCGTTTCCGCGCCTTCGCCGAAGGTCATGCCGGAGATATCTTCATCCTGCGCGGCAGCCTTTGCGCGCAGCGTGTAGGGCGCTTCGTAGATGGAGAAGCCGACCTGCGCGATTCCGCCGTCGATGACGTACCATGCGGCCTCCTGCGCCGCGCCGGGCGCGATCAGCTGCAGCCCAAGGCTGTTGAGAATCTCCGAATAGGACGCCGCCGCCGGCAGGGTTCCCTCCGCCAGCGCTCCCGCGCTCACAGCCATCGCCACGCAAAGCAGCAGCGCAAAAAATTTCTTTTTCAGCATAGCACTTCATCCCTCTTTTCGTTTTTGTTATGCGCGCAGCGCGCGTACATCCATAAAACGAATCACCCCGGCAAAACCTTCCATCTTTTTTTGCCGTCATTCCTCGGGGCAGAGGTAGCGCGGCTTGCCCACGCTCTTTTTGCCATACTCAATCGCCTGCCGCGGGCAGCCGCAGATGCAGGCCATGCAGTGCGTACACGCGTCGCCCCAGACGGGCTTGCCCGCCTCAAGGCGGATATTGCGCATCACGCACGCCTTCTCGCACGCGCCGCAGCCGCAGCACGCGTCCGTGGCGTAGAACGCCTTCGCCTTCACGCAGAAGCGATAGAACCACGGCGTAATCGCCGAAAGCGCCGCTCCGGCCGCCCCGCCCGGACGGTCAGGCAGCTTCTCGCCCGCCACGATGCACGCCGCCGTCTCGGCCAGCGCCTGATCGGCGCGCCGCACGATGCCCTTCGCTTCCTCCCGCGTGGGCACAGAAAACATGGCGATGTAGTTCTCCGGCATAACGATCTGCGCCACGCCCATGAAGCGCCAGTTCTTTTCGGCGCAAAGCGCCTGAAGATACCGCTGCGCGCCGCCGATGCCATCGCCGCAGGTCATCACAAAATAAACGCGGTCGTTTCCGGTGAACGCCGCGCCGCGCAGGAGTTTTTCAAAAACGCGCGGAATGCGCCACGCGTAGGTCGGGCAGACGAACACATACGGCGCGTCGCTGTGCGCCGTCAGCGCTTCGCCCTCGCGAATGCACTGCCCCGCATCCAGCGTCTGGCCGTCCTTGAGCAGCTCCGCCAGCCGAAGCGCCGCGTGGCGGCTGTTGCCCGTTCCGGAAAAATACACGATCATTCCTTTTCGCTCCTCTTCCTTGTGGGAATCTTCTCCCCGATGAAACAGTATACCACGCCTGTCAAGCGATGGTTGACAGGCAGCCTCTCCTATGGTATAGTGAATTGTTTTGTGTTTATGTTTGCATATTATTTCACGGAGGAACAAAACCTTGGAAAAGAAGCCCGTTACGGAAAACAAAATGGGCGTGATGCCCATCAGCAAGCTGCTGATCTCCATGGCGCTGCCGATGGCCGCGTCCATGCTGGTGCAGGCGCTGTACAACATCGTGGACAGCGTTTACGTCTCCCGCCTGAGCGAAGCCGCGCTCTCGGCGGTGTCTCTCGCCTTTCCCGTGCAGAATATCATGGTCGCGCTTGGCTGCGGCGTCGCCGTCGGCCTGAACGCCATGGTGTCCAGAAGCCTCGGCGCAAAGCGCCCGGATGAAGCCGACCGCTTCGCCGGAACCGGCCTGTTCCTCGGCGTCGTCGCCATGCTGATTATGATGCTGTTCGGCCTGTTCTTCTCCCGCCGCTATTTCGCGTGGCAGACGACCGATGTGGAAATCATCGAGCATGGCCACAATTATCTGTTCTGGATCACCGTGTTCTCCTTCGGCAACTTCGGGCAGGTGCTCGGCGAGCGGCTGCTGTGCTCCACGGGCAAAACCTTCTATTCCATGATCTCGCAGATCACCGGCGCGGTCATCAACATCATCCTCGATCCGATTCTCATCTTCGGTCTGCTCGGCTTCCCGGCCATGGGCACCGCGGGCGCGGCCATTGCGACCGTGATCGGTCAGATTGTCGCGGCGTGCATCGCCTTCACGTTCAACCTCACCGTGAACCGCGAGCTGCATCTGCGCATCCGCTATATCCTCCGGCCGCACATGCGCTTCATCAAGGAAATTCTTGTGGTGAGCATTCCTTCCATGGTCATGATGATGGTCGGCTCCGTGATGAACTTCGGCATGAACCAGATTCTGCTTGCGTTCTCCTCCACGGCCGTCGCCGTCTTCGGCGTTTACTACAAGCTGCAGAGCTTCGTCTTCATGCCGGTGTTCGGCCTGAACAACGCCATGGTTCCCATCATCTCCTACAACT
>CAZKJW010000111.1:0-7757 GCA_964553125.1 uncultured Oscillospiraceae bacterium | reverse complement strand
CACGTCCTCCCGCCGCTTATGCGGCGCAAAACATATCACAAAACACGCAACAAAAAAGGAACGGCGCTGCATCTTTGCTGCATTTCCGCCGTTCCTTTTTCTGCCCGTTTTTCACAAGGGAATCCGCTCAAAGAATCTGCCGACAAACAGCTGGTCGCACAGCACCAGCAGCCCGACGGCGGCCGTGTAATAGCCGAACGCCCGAAGGCTTGTGCGCTCCAGAAGCCGGAGCAGCCAGCGGATCGCCGCATAGCCGCTCACCGCTGCGACGAGCATTCCGGCAGAGAGGGCGGCCATGCCGCCTTCAAAAACCGCGCCGCCGCCCGTGACGGCCTGCGCCAGATCCTTGAGCTTATAGACGAGCGAGCCCGCCGTCGCAACGGCGCTCATGAGGAAGGAGAACCCCGCCGCCGTTTTCTGCGGCACGCCGCACGCCAGCCCGCCCACAATCGTCGCGCCGCTGCGTGAAACGCCGGGAACCAGCGCCGCAGCCTGCATCAGCCCCATGCCCAGCGCCTGCGGGAAGGTCATCGCGTCGATATCGCGCGGGGCGGCGGCCGCTCCGCTCCGGCGCGCAAGCGCCTCCGAAGCAAACAGCAGCCCGCTTGTAATGAGGAAGCTGAACCCCAGAAACCAGCCGGAAAAAATCGCGTCGAGCGCGTCGCCCAGCAGCAGCGCCGCGACGACGGCCGGCAGCGTAGCCGCAAAAAGAAGCCGCACGGGGCGGCTCGTCAGCGGATGGCGAAGCATCCCGGCGATTTCGCGCCGGAACGCCGCCAGCACCGCAAACAGCGTGCCCACGTGCAGCAGGATTTCCATCAGGAGGCCGGTTTCCGGCAACCCCATCAGCTTTTGAAGCAGCACCAGATGCCCGGACGATGACACGGGCAGAAACTCCGCTATCCCTTGTACAATGCCCAGCAGAATGGTTTTGAGCATTGCAAGCCTCCGTTCGCTTGGATCAGTATTGCTTGAAGCGCGTCCAGATGTCCATATAGAGCGCCTGCGTTTCGCCGACGTCCTGAATGAACTCCGCGTTTTCCAGCAGCTCCGACGGAATATTCAGAACAGGATTCTGCTTGAATTCCTCGGAAAGATACGGCTCCGCCGTTTCGTTACAGCTGAGCATCAGCTGCGCCTCGGCGATGGCCGCGCCGTTTTCGGGGCGCATGAGGAAGTTGAGGAACGCGTGCGCGTTATCGGGGTGCGGCGCGTTCTTGGGAATGACGCAGCAGTCAATGCCGAAGCCCAGCCCCTCCTGCGGGTAGACCACTTCCAGCTCGGGCCGCTCCTGCAGGGTGTAGAGCACCTGCTGGTTGAACATATAGCCCACAATCGCTTCGCCCGAGATCATCGAGGCGTAGGGCGCGTTATAGTCCAGCGCGCGGATGTTCTTTTTCAGCTGCATCAGCTTTTCTTCGGCGGCGGCCAGCGTGTCCGCGTCGGTGGTGTTGAAGCTCTCACCCATCGTTTTCAGCGTGATGCCAATGACGTTGCGCGCGTCGTCCATGAGCACGACGCTGTCCTCAAGCCGCTCATCCCACAGCGATTCATAGCCGGTGATCGGGAAATCGACGTATTCCGGATCGTAAATGAGCAGCGGCGTGCCCGCCACATAGGGCATACAGTACTGATCGTCCGGGTCGTAGAACTGGCCGAGAAAGGCGGGGTTGAGATTTTCCCAGTTGGACAGCTTCGCCTTGTCCAGCTCCAGCAGCAGCCCTTCCTTGCGGGCGATGTCCAGAATGTAATCGCTGGCGAGCACGACGTCGTAGGTGCCGGCGTTCACGGCCTCCAGCTTCATGAGCATTTCCTCGTTGGAGTCGAAGTAGTCGTAGTTGATCTGGATGCCGGTCTCCTCGGCGAAGGGCGCAAGCAGCGTGTCATAGTCGAAGTACAGCGCCCACGTGAACACGTTGAGCACCTTTTCTTCTTCGGCATAGGCGGCTGCGCCGAAGGCCGAAACGGCGAGCAGCAGCGAGAGAACCAGTGCGAGCAGCTTTTTCATAAGAAACCTCCCTGTGCGTATTTTATGATGATTTTGCTCCGCGAATGCGTTGCGCAATCAAAACAGACAAAAGCACCACGCCAAGCGTGACGGTACACAGCGCGTTGATTTCCGGCGTCATGCCCACCTTCAGGCTGGAATAGACCTTGAGCGGAAGCGTCTGCGCGCCGGGGCCTGTGACGAAATAGCTGATGATCACATCGTCGAGCGACATGGCGAAGGCCAAGAGCATTCCCGCAGCGACGGCGGGCAGAACCAGCGGCAGCGTGACGGTGAAAAACACGCGCGCAGGGCGCGCCCCCAGATCGCGCGCCGCCTCCTCCAGCTGCGGGTCAATCGACGCAAGGCGCGATTTGACCAGCAGAAAAATATACGGCAGGCAGAACGTCGTGTGCGCAAGATACATCGTGAACATGCCGAGCCGAAGCCCGACGAACGAAAAGGCGGCCAGAAACGCCATGCCGATAACGATTTCCGGAATCATCACCGGCAGAGAAGCCAGCCCTTCCATGAACCCCTGAAAGCGCATCCGCCGCCCGGCGAGCGCAACCGCGCCCAGCGTGCCGATCACGGCCGCCGTGCCGATGGACAGCGCCGCCAGCTTCAGCGAGTTGCGCAGCGTCTGCGCAATTTCGGCGTTGGAAAACAGTTTCGCATACCATTCCAGCGTGAAGCCCGTCATCACGCCCGCGTTTTTGGAGGGGTTGAAGGAAAACAGCACCACCATCATCACGGGCAGATACAGAAACGTCAGCACCATGGCGACATACACGGCGCGCCCCGCCGATTTTCTTTTTCTTTTCCGCATCACAGAAGCCTCGTTTCGCCGCCGGTTTTGCGCTGGAGCCACATGATCAGCGCGGTCAGCGCGAGCATGACCATCGAAAGCGCCGCGCCCATCGGCGTGTTTCGCGCGGCGAGAATCTGGTTTTGAATCAGGTTGCCGATCAGCACCGTCTTCCCGCCGCCCAGCAGGTCGGAGATGAAGAAGATTCCCATCGACGGCACGAGCGTCAGCGTTACGGCGCTCATCACGCCGCCAAGCGACAGCGGCAGGGTCACGGTGAAAAACGCGCGCGCAGGGCGCGCCCCCAGATCGCGCGCCGCCGCAACGACGTCCCAGTCCATGCTTTCCAGCGCCGTAAAGCACGGAAGAATCGTGAAGGGCAGCATGGTGTAAACGTAGCCCAGATAGACGGCGGCGGGCGTATAGAGCAGCTTGAGCGGCCTGCGGATCAGCCCCAGCGCCTTGAGCAGGCTGTTCACCGGGCCGTTCGCGCGCAGAAAGAGCATCCAGCCATAGGTGCGGATCAGCGCGCTTGTCCAGAAGGGTACGATCACCAGAACCATCAGCGCCGCGCGCCGCGCGGGCGAAGCCTTCGCCATGGCATATGCGAACGGATAGCCGACGAGCAGCGAAATCAGCGTGGAAAGCGCCGCCGTGCGCAGCGAATCGACAAACACCCGCAGGTAGGACGGGTTAAAAAGCGCGCGATAGTTTTCCAGCGTGAACTCCGGCGACACGCCCCACACGGCATCGCGTTTGCACAGCGACACGCCTGCCACATACACAAGCGGCAGCGCCACAAACAGCGTCGCCCACGCATACAGCGGCGCGCAGAGCCATTTCCTGCGATTCTTTTTCATTCTGTCACCACCGCCGCGGCGTTTTCGTCCCACCAGATGAAAGCCTGCGCGCCGTTCTCCAGCAGCGCGGGCGATTGCGTTGCGGCCGTGATTTTCTGTCCGTCGGCGAGAACGAACGTCGCCCGCATGGAGCCGCCCGCAAACCGATGCGCCTCCAGCGTGGCCGGGAGCGCCCAGCGTCCCTCCGGGGCGCTTGCGCCCCATTGCACCCGCTCCATGCGCAGGCACAGCGCCGCGCTTCCGTGCGCGCCGGCGGGCACGCGCGCCGGGATGAGCTGCCCCGCCAGACGAAGCGTGTTTTCGCCGGCGATTTCGCCTTCGGGCAGGTTGGTCTGCCCGATGAACGCGGCGGCGAAGCGCGTGCGCGGACGCTCATAAATTTCCGCGGGCGTGCCGATCTGCTCGAAAACGCCGTCGCGCATGACGGCCACGCGGTCGGACATATTCAGCGCTTCTTCCTGATCGTGCGTGATATACACAAACGCGATGCCCAGCCGCGTTTGCAGGCTTTTCAGCTCCTCCTGCATCTGCCGGCGCAGCTGCAGATCCAGCGCGCCCAGCGGCTCGTCGAGCAGCAGCAGACCCGGCTCGAGCACCAGCGAGCGCGCAATCGCCACGCGCTGGCGCTGCCCGCCGGAGAGGCTGTCCGGCGTTCGCTTTTCATAGCCCTCCAGCTGCACCATGCGGAGTACCTCGCTGACGCGCTTTGCAATTTCGGGGCGCTTCGCGCCGCGCGCCCGCAGGCCGTAGCCGATATTCCGCTCCACGTTCATGTGCGGGAAAAGCGCGTAGTTCTGAAACACCGTGTTGACGGGCCGCTTCTCGGGCGGGTCGTCGGTGACATCGCGCCCGGCGAGAAACACGCGCCCGTCCGTGGGCGCTTCCAGCCCGGCGACGATGCGCAGCGTGGTCGTTTTTCCGCAGCCGGAAGGCCCGAGCAGCGTGAGAAACTCGCCCTCGGCGACGGAAAGCGAAAGCCCCCTGAGCACGGCGGTTTCGCCGAATGATTTGCGGATATCCTTCAGTTCAAGTATGGACATGTCAGCCCTCCAGATAGGCGGACTTGCCGGGGAAGAGCGCGTTGTAGCCCTCGCGCACGGCGGAAAGCAGCAGCGCGCGGATCTCCTCGCGCCCGTCGAGACGCGCGGAACCCGCGATGGTGCGCAGCATCTTGTTCACGCTTTCAGAGCAAAGCCGCGCCGTCGAGTCGAGCGAGCGGCGGAAGCCGAAGGCGTAGGTGCTGTTGCGGCTTTCGCCGCGGATGAACAGCTCGATGTACTGCGCACTGAGCGTGCGGATATAATCGCGGAAGAAAACGTCTGCGTCGCCGCAGAGGGAAAGCACCTTCTGAAGCTGCTCGCCTTCAAGCAGCTCGGCGTAGCGTTCGTCCAGCTCCGCTTCGGTGTATCGCTCCGGGCTTTCAAAGATGTTGAACAGATAGCACTTGATGATGGAATAGTCGAGCGAGCCGCCGCGCTTCATCACATTCTCGTGCAGCCGCCCGTGATACAAAAGCGCGCGGTTCGCGCCGAAGTCGTCCGGGTGCTTCTCCAGCTCGGCAAGGATGAGCTTGTGTTTTTTCTTGGGGTTCTGTTCCTTGGCCAGCCGTTTCTCCAGTTCGCTCGGGCCGGGAATCTGCCATGCGGCATTTCCGGCCTCGTGCAGCAGCTCCGCGCCGCAATAGGGGCAGGCGCGCAGAAGGCGGCCTTCTTCCACCTGCATGGTTCCGCCGCAGACGGGGCATTTCATTTCAAGCATCGCGTTTCCTCCTTGCCTTGAAAAAGTCCTGTAACAGCTGCGCGCACTCCGCTTCGAGCAGGCCGCCCATCGAGGGCGTCTGACCGTAGGGCAGCGCGGGATCCTCGGGCAGGTCGTATACGCTGCCGCAGCAGCCCGCCAGCGCGTCGCGCGCGCCGAAAACAACTCCGGACAGCCCGGCCTGTGCGATCAGCCCCGCGCACATCGGGCACGGCTCCAGCGTGACATAGAGCGTGCAGCCGGGCAGCCGTCTGCGGCCAAGTGCCGCGCACGCCTCGCGGATGCACAGCACCTCCGCGTGCGCCGACGGGTCGTACAACTCCTCCACGCGGTTGCCCGCCCGCGCGATGATTTCGCCCGCCCGTGCAATTACCGCGCCAACCGGGATTTCGCCGCGCGCAAGCGCTTCCTTCGCCTGAACGATCGCCTCCCGCAGAAGGCACTCATGCTCTGAAACGCGCGTCATGCGCCCGTCTCCTGCGCCATGCGCGCAAGCGCAATGGTGAGCACCGTGATATCCGCCGGAGACACGCCGGAAATGCGCGCCGCCTGCCCGATGGAGACCGGGCGAATCTTATCGAGCTTCTGGCGCGCTTCAATGCGAAGTCCCGCCATGTTCAGATAGTCGATTCCATCCGGGATCAGCTTTTCCTCGATTTTGCGGAAGCGCGCCACTTCGGCCAGCTGCTTTTTGAGATAGCCGTCGTACTTGACGGAAATTTCCGCGGCCTCGCGCGCGTCGCGCGGGAAGGCGGCGAGGGTTTCGTCCGTCTCGGCAAGCTCGTCGTAGGTGACCTCCGGCCGGCGCAGAAGCGCGTCAAGGTGCTTCTTTTCCAGATAGCGAATGGCCTTTTCGGTGTTCTCTTTTTTGGTTTCCATCCGGCGAAGGCGCTCCTCTGAGGCGAGGCCGGCGCGATGCGCGCGCTCGGTGAGGCGCAAATCGGCGTTGTCCTGCCGCAGCAGCAGCCGGTATTCCGCGCGGCTGGTCATGATGCGGTAGGGTTCGTTCGTGCCCTTCGTCGTCAGGTCGTCGATGAGCACGCCGATATACGCTTCGTCGCGGCCGAGCGTGAAAGGCGGCTCGCCCTTGATTTTGAGCGCGGCGTTCATGCCCGCGATGATGCCCTGCGCCGCCGCTTCTTCGTAACCCGACGTGCCGTTGATCTGTCCGGCCATGTACAGCCCGGAAA
This sequence comes from uncultured Oscillospiraceae bacterium, assembly GCA_964553125.1. Lineage (GTDB taxonomy): Bacteria > Bacillota > Clostridia > Christensenellales > Aristaeellaceae > Aphodomonas. Next base: position 1,154 of record CAZKJW010000111.1, on the reverse strand, counting down.
CGCTGCGCGTTTCCAGCGTGGCGCGCAGCGCCGTCGGGTCGATGCAGTCGTACTCAATGGCGTAGGCGAGGCGCATCAGCCGCGCGTTTTCCAGCCCCGGAACGGTGGCGTACATGGCGCGCTGCACATCCTCCGGCATGGAGGACGACATGCCCTGCACATACCACTCCACCGTGTCCATGCCTTCCGGCTCAAGGAACAGCTGGTGGCGCTCCTTGTCGGCGAAGCGGTAGACCTTATCCTCGATGGACGGGCAATAGCGCGCGCCGGTGCCGTGAATGGCGCCGGAGAACATCGGCGCGCGATGCAGGTTTTCGCGAATGATCTTATGCGTCTTTTCGTTGGTATACGTCAGATAGCACAGGCCGCGGTTTTTCAGCTCCCTGTCCGTCAGGAAGGAAAACGGCGTGACCGGCTCGTCGCCCGGCTGCGGCTCCATGCGGGAAAAATCGATCGTGCGGCCGTCCACGCGCGCGGGCGTTCCGGTTTTGAAGCGGCGCAGCGCGAAGCCGAGCCGTTCCAGCGCGGGCGAGAGCGTGAGCGACGCGCAAAGCCCCTGCGGGCCGCCCTGCCACGTCGCTTCGCCGATGATGATCCGGCTTTTGAGATACACGCCGGTGGAAAGCACGGCCGCGCGGCAGGGAATGGTTTCGCCGGTGGTCGTTTTCACGGCACATACGCGCCCGTGATCCTCCATCACGTCGCACACTTCGGCCTGCCGAATTTCCAGGTTCTGCTGATTGAGAATCGCGTCGAGCATCCGCTTTTTGTATGCGGCCTTGTCGGCCTGCGCGCGCAGGGAATGCACGGCGGGGCCCTTGCCCGTATTCAGCATGCGGGACTGAATGAAAACGTCGTCAATGGCGCGGCCCATCTCGCCGCCGAGCGCGTCAATTTCGCGCACCAGATGCCCCTTGCCGGTGCCGCCAATGGCGGGATTGCACGGCATCATGGCCACCTGATCGAGATGCAGCGTCAGAAGCAGCGTTTTCACGCCCATGCGCGCCGCGGCCAGCGCGGCCTCGCATCCCGCGTGACCCGCGCCTGCGACGACCAGTTCAAATTCCATAAGGAAAACCGCCTCCGGTGAAAATCAGAATAACTACCCACTATGTATTATAACGCACGGTTTTCAGATGTCAACGCGCGGGATT
>CAZKJW010000110.1:0-7854 GCA_964553125.1 uncultured Oscillospiraceae bacterium | reverse complement strand
CATGTCACAGCCGACAACCATAGCTATTTCTGTTCCCGCGCGCGCTTTGCATCCAGCAGCGCGCCCGCCGTTTGCTGCGCGCCCTGTGCCGCGGCGCGCTTCTTTTGCGCCTTCTCCGGCCTGCGCTTTTCGGGCGGTTTGCGCGTTTCTTTCTCCGGCGCTTCCCGCTGGGCGGCGCGCTTCATCCACCGCAAAACCGCATCCTCCCATGGCAGCTTGCGTAGCGCGATATCGGCAAGGAACAGGCATAGCGCGATGGCGCACAGTGCCCCCTGAAGCGGCCTGCGCGTCACGGCAGCGCGCGTCCGCATCTCCCAGAAGCCGTCCGTTTCGCCGAGCATTCGTCCGCCCGTTGCGCTGCACAGCCGTGCAAGGCTGTCGTCCGCCGTTTCGCGCAAGTCGTATTCGCTTGAGAATCCGCGCACTGCGCCGCCCTCCTGCACGCGCAGCGTCTCCCCGGCCGCGTTCGTCTGCTCCGCACGCAGCGCGTAAGCGCCCTGCCAGAGCGCGTCGGCCTGCCCTTCATAGCGCCCCGGCGCCGTTTCAATCAGCGCGACGGTCATTTCGCTTCCGTCGGGCGCAAGCACCGTGACAGCGGTTTTCGCCGCTTCCTCCGCGTCGCCTTCCACCGTGTAGACAATCTTCAGCGCGTCCCCGTCCGCCTCAGCGTACAGCGTTCCCGCGCGGGATTCGTCCGCGATGACCTTGGCGGCCATGCCGCCAAAAAACGCCGGCGCTTCCTCCCATTGCAGGAAGCCGCCCGTCCACATGCCGCGCGCGTCGCTCGTCCATGCAAGCGCCTTGCCTGCCCCGACGCGCCACCACGCAAGAAGCGGATCCTCCGTGTCGCTCACGAGCGACACAGTCGCCGTCGGCTTCTCGGCGCAGGCGAGGTATCCGTCCAGCGACGGAAAGCCCGCAAAATCCGTCAGGCTGCCCGTTTCGGTCACGGCGGGGGTGAAGGTGCGGTTCTGCACATAACTGCCGGCGGCGAGCATCGTCTCCTTCGTGAAAATTTTCGGGATGTCGTCAAACTCGCCCACGGTGTAGCAGCGTCCGCCGCCGAGCAGGGCCAACCGGTTCATCAGCGTCTGATCCGCGTTCGCGCCGACCGCCACGGTCGTCACGGTGATGCCGGAATGCTTCATCGCCGCAACAACGTCCTGAAACCCGTTGTCGGCCGGCTCGCCGTCGGAGAGAAAGATCACGTGCTTGTGCGGCGTTTCCGCCGCTGCCAGCGCGCGGTACGCTTCGTCCAGCGCGGAGTAAAACATCGTGCCGCCGTCGGCGCGCAGGGTGCCGATCTGCGTCTGAATCGCCGCAACGTCCGTTGCGCTTTGCAGCGGCACAACCCACTTCGCCGTGTCGTCAAAGCCGATCACGCCGATGAAATCCCGCTCGGTCAGCGCTTCCAGCGCGCTCATCGCGGCCTCCTTCGCCGCCTCGATGCGCGAGGAGCCGAACTGTCCCGCCGTCATGCTGCCGGATTTGTCGATGCAGATCACAAGCGAGAGCGCGGGCATCCGCAGCTTCTCCCGCACGTCGATGTTCACCGGGAGCAGCTCCTCCAGAAGCGTCCCTCGGTAACCGCCCAGCGCATAGCTGGCATCGCCGCCCAGCACGCACAGCCCGCGTCCGAGCGAACGCACGGCCGCATCCAGCGCGCGCCACTGCTTTTCGCCGGCCGCGTCGTAGTCCACATTGTCGAGCACAATCGCGTCATAAGAAAGGTAGCCTTCCGCCGCAAGCGGCATTTCGGCGGGGCGCAGCATTTCAACCTCCAGCCCCGCCGCTTCAAACAGCGGCTTCGTCCTGTCGTCCTGCGCAATCAGCGCAAGGCTCGCCGCGCCCTGCACGCGCACATACGCGGCGGCGGCGTTGTTTTTCGGCTGCTCGTCCGCGTCGGAGAGAAACCGCGCCTCATACGTGACTACGCCGGGCTTCTGCGCCGCATCGGAAAACGCAAAGCGGTTCTCGCCCTTTTTGAGCGTCACCTCGCGCGCCGCCGTCGGCTCGCCGTTCTGATACAGCTGCAGCCTGCCCGTCAGCTCATCGTTTGCATCGATCACGGCCGTAAGCGAAATGCGCTGCCCCTGCCGCGCCTCGGCGGGAACGATCAGCTCGCTGATCTGCGCATCCGCGCTCTGCGCGGTTTCCAGCACCAGCGCGTCCACCTTCGTGCCCTGCGCAAGCAGCGTTTCAATCGTCGCCTGCGAAACCTTCGCACCTGCGTCGGTCACAACGGTGACGCCGCCCGCGCCGGAGGGCGTGAGCGCCGCCGCAAGCCGCAGCGCATAGTCAAGGTCGCTCTTTTCGCCGTCGAGCCGCACATGCAGCCCGGTGAAGGACGGCGCTTCGCTCAGCGGCGTTTCCACCATTGCGCCCGTTCCGAAGGCGATCACGCCCGCAGACTCGCCCTTTGGAAGGCTCGCCAGCTCCCGCGCGATGCGGGCTTCCGCCTCCGCGCGCCGCGGCTTCGCCGAGTCGGACGCATCCAGCAGCACCCATCTCGCCGACGTGCCCGCCGAAAGCAGCGCCGACGGCGCGGCCACGGCCAGCGCCAGCACGATCAGCAGCGCCATGCGCACCGCGCGCGTCACGCGGCGTTTGAGCGTCGCCCTGCGCACGGCATAGCGCCGGTCAATCAGCCACACGGCGAGAACGCCCGCCGGAATCAGCAAAAGCGCCCATGCGCGTTCCAGTTCAAGCGCCACGCCGGCTCACCTCCCACTCTGCAAGCGCCAGCACAAAAAGCGCCAGCAGCGCCCACAGCGTCCATTCCCGATATCCGCGCGATGCGCTTGCGCTCTGCGCCTCCTGCTCCGCGCCCGCGCGCGCCACCGTCTGCGTATCGCTCTCCGCCGCGGGAATGTGCAGCGCAAAGCGCGTCTCGCGGCTCGTCCCGTCCGCAAAGCGCTCGCGCAAAAGATACAGCCCGATCTCCTGCGTGTCGGTCAGCACGCCGCCAGAAAGCGCCGCCGTTTTGCCGGATGGCGTCGTCACGGTCGCCTCCGTGCTGCGCACGTCCATTGTGACGGCCACGCTTTGGCCGCACGCCGCGCCGTCGATTCCCGCCGCGGAATCGGGCAGCAGGTACGCCAGCAGGTTCTGCACCAGCACCGGAAAATCCGCCTTCAGCGGCAGGTTGCTGTCATGCACGTCGAAGCCGAGCACGGCGACGCGGTGCGACGCATCCTCGCTGACAGCCAGCAGGCACGCTCCGCCCGCTTCCAGCACCGCGTTTCCGCCTGAAAGCGGCTTCGCTGTGCGGATTGCAATATCCGAAAGCAGCAGGCTGCTGCAAATTTTCCGCGCCGTCTCCCCGGAAGCCGCGCGCAGCGCGGACGAAACGCCCGCCGCCTCGCCCGGCGCAATGTCCAGCACCGCGCCCGCAGGGTTCACGGCAAAAACCGCGCCCGTCTCCGGCAGCGTTTCAGGCACAGCGCCGTCATACACATACAGTTCGTATGCCGCGCCGCTGTGCGCATCCCCCGGCGCAGCCAGATCCAGCGTGATCCGCCCGTCGAGCGTCAGCGCGCGCTGCAAAAAGACGTTGCCCTCCGTGACCAGCAGCGCCTTGCGCTGCGCATTCTGCCCAAGCGCGGCATAGCGCACGTTGTCCGCGGCAAGCGCGTCGTCCTGCGCAATGCGCACGCACACGGTTTCCGCGCTCTGCGGCAGAGAAAACCGCACGCCCGTTTCTTCGTCCGCATCCAGCGTCACGGCGCGCACGTCGCACAGCTCGCCGTCGGCATAGCATTCCAGCGTGATCTCCCGCGCCGCGCCGTAATTTTTCACGCGCGCAAACGCCGCGCCGCTTTCAGGCTGCATGGTCGCGTCAAGCAGCGCGCAGTTATCGCCCGGCTCTCCCACGGCGCACAGCACTGCGCCGGAAACCGAAAGGCCCGCGTCGTCGGTGAACACGTACGTGCGCAGTCCTTCGATGTCGCACCCGAGCGCCCCCGCCAGCGCAAGCGCGCCTTCCAGATCAGCCGCGCCGTTTTCCGCGCGCAGGGTTTCAATGATGCGGCGCGCTCCCGCGCGGTCTGTCGAGCGGGAAACCGGCTGCCCCAGCGACGCGCCCGCCGTCAGAATCGTCACGGCGTCGCCCTCGCGCAGCCCGTCGAGCGTTTCAAGCGCAAGCACTTTCGCGCGCTCCAGCCGGCTGACGCCCTGCGAATCAACCGCCTGCATACTCGCGGAAAGATCAAACACCAGCGCCGCTTCCCCCTGCGTTCCGCCGAGCGTGGCCGGACGCATCAGCGCCAGCGCAAACAGCAGCGTCATCAGCACCTGAAGCCACAGAAGGAGCCGGCTGCGCAGCCGCTGAAAGGGCCTGCTCTGCGGCGTTTCGCTTTCCATGCGCTTCCACAAAAGCAGGCTCGGAACGGTTTCGCGCTTTGCGCGCTTTTTCAGAATCCACAAAAGAATTACCGGAATGAGCGCGAGCAGCGCCCATGCGCCGGAAGGTCGCAGAAACTCCATGGCGAATCCTTTCCCAATGCGTCAGCCCACAAGGCCGCTCCTCGTCAGTTCGCGCAGCATCTGCCGCTCGAAGGGCGTCTGGGGCAGAATGAAAACGTGCGTCATGCCGTATTTGCGGCAGAACGCGCCGATCTCCTCAACGTAAGCGCGCGCCGTTTCCCGGTAGCGCCGCAGGGTCTCGTAGTTTGCGGAAACGATCAGCTTCGCGTCCGTCTCGCTGTCCGTCAGCTCCGTCACATCCTCAATCTGCGGCTCCCAGTCCGCCTTGCCGAACACCTGCACCACGCTCGTCTCCTGCTTGCGATACACAAGCGATTGCAGCGCGCGCTGGTAACCCGCCTCGTCAAGCAGATCGCTCACAAGCACCGTCGCGCCGCGCCCGGCGGGTAGCTCCATCCGGGAAACGCCCTCGTAAAGCGAAGTTCTCCCCGCAGGGCGGGTTCCCTCGACGAACGCCGCCAGCTCCGGATAGCTCTGCCGCCCCTGAAGCGCGCGCGTCCTGCGGCATTGCCCGTCCGAGACGGTATAAACCGTCGTGCGGTCGCCGCCGCAAAGCGCCAGATAGCCCAGCGTTTCAATCAGCTGCACGGCAGGCTCCCATTTTTCCGCGCCCATGGAAGCGCTTGCATCCAGAATCAGCTGCACATGCTGCTCCCGCTCCTCCATGAACAGCTTCAGAAACAGCCGCTCAAAGCGCGCGTAGGCGTTCCAGTCAATGCGGCGTACGTCGTCCCCGGCGACGTACTCGCGATAATCCGAAAACTCCGCGCTGCTGCCAAGCGCCTTTGAGCGCCGCAATCCGCCCGCGCCGCCGGCAGCGGGCCGGCGCATCCGAAGCGCAAGCGCGTCGAGCTTTGAAAGAAAGGCATCGCTCAGCATTCCGGCGCTCCTTTCACTCGCGCGGGATATCCCGCACAAGCCGCGCCACGACGGTCTCCGTCGTCTCACCCTCTGCCATGCCCTCAAAGCTGAGCGCGATGCGGTGCCGCAGACACGCGGGCGCAAGCGCCTCGATGTCCTCATACGCAACGTTATAGCGGCCGTGCAGCAGCGCGCGCACCCGCGCGGCGGAAAGAATCGCCTGCGCCGCACGCGGACTCGCACCGAAGCGGACGTATTTTTTCACCGTCTCCGGGCTGGAATCCGCCTCGGGATGCGTCGCCAGCACAAGCCGCAGCGCAAAATCCCGCACGGCCTGCGCGACGGGCGTTTCCTGCGCGACAGCGCGCATTTCCAAAAGCGCCGCAGCGTCGGCGACCTTCTGCGCGCGCTCGTTTTGCGGCGTGATCGTCAGCCCGACAATCCGGCTCAGCTCCTCAAAGCTCGGAAAATCGACCAGAATTTTCAGCATAAACCGGTCAAGCTGCGCCTCGGGCAGCGGGTAGGTTCCCTCCTGCTCGACGGGGTTCTGCGTGGCGAGCACAAAATACGGCTCCGGCAGCGCGTGCGTTTCGCCCGCGACGGTGACACAGTGCTCCTGCATCGCTTCCAGCAGCGCCGCCTGTGTTTTCGGCGTGGCGCGGTTGATCTCGTCCGCCAGCACGATGGACGCAAACAGCGGCCCTTCGCGGAAGCGGAACTCGTTGCCCCGCTCGGTCTTGACGATCAGGTTGGTTCCGGTAATATCGGCGGGCATCAGATCGGGCGTAAACTGGATGCGCCGGAACGGCAGATCGAACACCTGCGACAGCGTGCGCACAAGGCGCGTCTTGCCAAGCCCCGGCGCGCCCTCAAGCAGCGCGTTGCCGCCGGCGATGAGCACGATCAGTAGCTGCTCGACCACCTGCTCCTGCCCGACAATCTCCTTGCCAATCTCGCGCCGGATCTCCTCCGCGCGCTGAGAGAAGCGTTGAATCTGCGTTGCGTCTATCATAAGCCAATCTCCTTTTTTCTTTTTTTCGGCGGCAAGCCGCCTCGCTGGGTGACGCCTGTGCGCGAGGGTGCTGGTAATCCGCAGCAACTGCTTGCATGGGATTTCGTTTGCAGGCGCGGTTATGACCGTGTCGTGCCGGGGCGGGGCGGTTTTTCGCGGGGGGAAAACTGCTTTTTCGGGAGTGCCGCCGATACTTCATATTTTTGGCATTCCGGTAGCGATCGTGCATGTGAGGGTCGTCCGCTAATATAGCTACGCCCGTGCTGTGCTGACGTTCGTTTTTTTGCGGCAACAAGTCGTTTTTTTGCAGGAGTGTCGCTGATGTGGAAGGAATCGCGCCCACACGCGCGCTTCGCCCATGCTGTGCCATGGTTCTGGTTTTTCGCGGCAGCAAGTCGTTTTTGCAGGAGTGTCGCTGATGCGGAAGGAATCACGCCGACAAGCCCCCTTTGCCCGTGACAAGCTGCATTTCAACTCCCACAGCGACAATCCGCCTTTCCGAATGGTGCCGTTGATGCAGAATTTCTCCTGCAAGCGCTCTTTGCCCGTGCTATGCCAGTGTTCGTTTTTTGCGGGAGTGTCGCCGATGCGGAAGGAACACATCTGCAAGTGCGCTTTGCCTTTGGCAAACCGGGACTCAGCTTTCGCGGCGATAAGCCGCCTTTCCAAGTGGTTTCATTGATACAGGATTTCTCCTGCAAGCACATTTCGTAGTGCTGTGCTGACGTTCGTTTTTTCGCGGCAGCAAGTCGCTTTTGCTGGAGTGTCGCCGATGCAGAAGGAATCGCACCCGCAAGCCCCCCTTTGCCCATGACAAGCCGGGACTCAGCTTTCGCAGCGACAAGTCGCCCTCTTACGTATGCGTCACTGCTACGGAAAGAATCTCGCCTGCAAACGCCCTTCGTCCGTGACAAGCTGCATTCCAACTCCCACAGCGCCAAGCCACCTTGCCAAGCGGTTCCGTTGATGCAGAATTTTTCCTGCAAGCGATCTTTGCCCGTGCCATGCCAGTGTTCGTTTTTTGCGGGAGTGTCGCTGATGCGGAAGGAATCGCACCCACAAGCGCGCTTTGCCCGTGACAAGCCGGGACTCAGCTTCCGCGGCGATAAGCCGCCTTTCCAATCGGTACCGCTGATACAGAATTTCGCCCGCAAGCGCATTTCGCCGTGCTGTGCTGGAGTTCGTTTTTTCGCGGGGAAAAACGCCTTTTCAGGAGTGTCGCTGCTACGGAAGGAATCTCCCCACAAACGCCCTCACTCGTGCCACGCCGCATTCCATCCTCCGCGCTGCCCCTGCACCGCATCCCCATGGCTCATTCCAACCCGTCGAAATACTCCTCTACCCACTTTTGCGCATAGTCCGGCAGGTTGCCGTTCTGAATGGCTTGCACAGCCTGTTCCCGGTACTCCGGCAGCGCCTGCTCATACGGAATCTCGCCTGCAAGCACGCCTTCGCCCGTGCCGAGCTGGATTTCGGTCATCTCGCCCGTGCCGGTT
>CAZKJW010000109.1:0-7880 GCA_964553125.1 uncultured Oscillospiraceae bacterium | reverse complement strand
CGGCTTCGCCGCGCACAGGCGCAAAGACCGCCCGCGCACAACAGAACGGTATCCGAAAAACAGTTATCTGAGTATTAACGTGAAACGCCCCAACAAAAACGTTCGGGCGTTTCTTTTGCAGAAGGAAGAATTCTTCATATTTTTCTGCCATGCTTGATTTGGTGAAAGAGCTGTCATGCGAGGTGAGAACATGGCAATGTGGAATCCGTGGAGAGGCTGTAAAAAGTGCAGCGACGGGTGTCTTTACTGCTATATTCATAAAGGCGATGCAAAGCGCGGCGTCGATACGAACGAAATCGTAAAGACAAAGGATTTCCCCAAACCAATCGAACGATTGAAAAACGGCGGCTACAAAATGAAGCCCGGAATCGTATATACTTGCTTTTCCACCGATTTCCTGATTGAGGAAGCAGATCGTTGGCGCGCCGAATGCTGGAAAATGATTTGCAAACGGCAGGATTGTACTTTTTTGTTTCTCACAAAGCGCATAGAACGGTTTATGGAATGTATTCCGGAGGATTGGAATAACGGCTACGATAACGTAGTTGTTTGCTGCACTATTGAAAACCAAGAAAACGCGGACAAAAAGCTCGCCGTATTTCAATCATTGCCGATTCAGCATAAATGCATTATAGCACAGCCGCTGATCGGGAGCATTGACATAGAAAAGTATCTTGATGATATTGAACTGGTTGTTGTTGGCGGCGAGTCTGATTCCAATGCCAGACCGCTTGACTACGACTGGGTTCTGAACATTCGTGAGCAATGCATTCGGAAAAACGTTGCTTTTGAATTCAGGCAATGCGGAACACATTTTATAAAAGGCGGCAAGGAATACTGGCTGCAAGCAAAGGATTTGTGCCGCCAAGCGAGAAAGGCACAGATCGATTTTCACCCCGGCAAATGAAGCAAACTCCAATTTTCCCGGATCCTGAACCCCTTTCGGGAGCATCGCGCGTCCCGGTTTGCTTCGTTTTGCGTCGCGGCGCGACCTCAGGGCGGCGCCCTCTTGCGCCGCAAACAAGTTTGAGAGTAAGCATAATAATTATCCTCCGTATGGTTACGATCATACGGAGGATTCACTGTTTTACGTCCGCCCGTCTCACAGCGCGTGAAATGCCGCGCCGGCCAGCAGGTTGAACACCGCCGCGCCGCCCAGCGCCGCCGCTTCCCACGCGGGCATGTTCCGGCGCATCCGCGCGCGCAGCGCCACCGCCGCCGGAAGCGTATCGCACAGATAGCGCGCGCCGTACTGCCAGCCGCCGTTCGTGCGATGCAGCGTCAGCGCAAACGCCTGCACGGCGATGCACGCCGCCAGCACAGCGTCGGCCGCCGTTATTTTTCCGCGCAGGGCGCGGAAGACAAACCAGCCCAGCGCAAGAAACAAAACCGGCTGCGTCAGCCAGACGGCGAAGCCGCTCACGACCGGCATTTCGCTCCAGCCGCGCCACACAGCAGGCAACCGCAGAAGGTTGCGCACATTCCGCCCGAAATAGGCCAGCGAGAACATCGGCTCGCCGCTGCGCACAAACTCGGGCAGATAATCGTGCCCGAACTGGAAAAAGCTGTCGAAGCGCGCAAGGTTATAGCACCCATACGCGCAGCCGATCAGAAACGGCGCAATGCAAAACGGCGCCGCGCGGCGGATGAGCCGCCAGCCGAACCGCTCGCCGCCCGCCAGCCGCTCCATGAACACCCACATCAACGCGGGTGCAAGCGCAATGTTAAACGGCCGGCAGCCGATGGTCAGCGCGTAACAGACAAGCCCCCAATACCAGCCCGCGCGGCTTTTCCCATCGACCAGCAGGAAGCTCAGCATCGTCAGCAGAAACGCCAGCGTCTGCGCCTGATACCACACCGCGCCGCAGAAGTTCGCATCCGAAACGGCCACGTCCGTCAGGCTGCCGCCCACGCACGCCAACACTGCCAGCACCGCCGCGCTCCCCGGGCGCATCCTGCGCGCGCAGAGAAAATAAGCCACAGCGTAGCCGCCCAGCAAATACAGAAGCGGCAGCAGCCCGCTCGGCGTGTTCTCGCCGAAAACGAATGTCAGCAGCCACAGCGGGATGGTCGGCACGGGCGGGAAGCTGAGATATTGCCTACCCTCATAGATAGCCAGTTCCAGCCACGGCAGGTTCCCGTCCAGCGTCGTTTTGCCTGCGCGCCATGCCAGTGCCTGAAGGGTGTAGCTGTCCGTCATGCAATGCGTGAAAAAATCCGCGCCCGTCTGCCGCGCATACCAGAACGCGGCCGCGAGCACGGCCAGAAACCCACATGCAAAAGCGAAAACCGTCTTTCTTTTTTCGGTCATTGCTTTATCCTTTTAGCCTGACGTCGTCTCCGTAAAACGGAAGCATCGCCGTGGAACGCCTGTCCATCAGGCGGGAGCCGATGCGCTCAGTGTAGCGCGCCTTCAGCTCCAGCGGCGTAAGGTTCGTGCTGATCACGGTGTGCAGCCCGTTCAGCTCGCGCTCGTTGAGCAGCGTAAAGAGCTGCTCGATCGTCACGTTGTTGATGATCGGCTCCGCGCCCAGATCGTCCAGCAGCAGCACCGGCGTTTCCAGCACGGCAGAGAAGCCCTCCCAGTCATGCTCGAACACGGCCGCGCGCATCCGCTCGGTCAGCTGGTAGCTCGTCACCTTCAGCACCGGCACGCCCTTTTCCAGCAGCGCGTTGCCCACGCAGTTGAGCAGATAGGTCTTGCCCAGCCCCGCCGCGCCCACGAACAGCAGATTGCGCCGCGGGTCGTGCGGATAAGCGTCCGCATAGGCTATGCACCGCGCCTTCACCAGCTCCATGTAGCTGCGCTGCGTGTGGCCGGGCCGCTTCTCCAGCGGGACGTCGGGGTAAATTTCGGCGTTATACGCCGAAAAGGTCTCCGACGGATCGACACCCATGCCCTGCCGTTCAACGGACAGCTGGCGCACGCGCGCCATGAAGCATTCGCACCGCTCCCGGATCGGCTCGCCGACGAAGCCTGTGTCCTTGCATTTTGCGCAGCGGTAGCGCGGCTGGAGGTAATCCTCGTCGAAGCCGGCCTTTTTCAGCCGCGCACGGATTTCGGCGTTGATGGCGGCGATGTCTTTCCTGAGCGCTTCCGCGCTTTGCTGTGCGCTGGAAGCGTCGGTGAACATCCGCTGCGCCGTCTGGCGGAAGCGTTCCATGCGCCGCCCGGCAAGCGCGCCGATGAGCGGATCGGCCGCTTCGGCCTCCGCCTGCCGCGCCTCCTGCTCGGCGAACTCCTGCTCGCGCAGGAGCGCATATTCCGCGTCCACCTGCCGATAAAGCGATTCACGCATCAGAGCACCTCAAATAGCTTGTCCAGTTCCTCGCCGGTGTATTCGCGCTGCGTATACTGCTGCGCGAGCACCTTTTTTCCCGCCTGCGCAGGCTTGCCCGCGCGGCGCTCGTCCACGGTTTTGAGATATTCGCGCGCCGTTTCCGGCGTGAACGCGCCCGCCTCTTTCCAGATGGCGAGCGTCTGCTGCAGGGCGTCGAGCTTGCCGCCCTTGCGCGCAACGCGCTGCGCAGCCAGCACAATCGTCTCCCGCGAAAAGCCGTCGGCCAGAAACTGCTTGAGCATGGGCGCGCTGTCGCGGTTGGGGCTGACGGAGCGCATTCCCGCCTCGTGCAGCATTTCCTTGACGGCCGCATCCAGCTCGGCTTCCTCGCGCATGGCCTTTTCGTCGCGGATGCCCTGCCGGTACATTCTTTCCAGAATGCCGTTGAGGTAGCCGAACGTCGGCGCGCCCTTGACCGTCTCGTCGCAGGCGGCGAGAATGGTCTTCTGGTCGAAGCCCCATTCCTTCGTCCACTTGACGTATAGCTCTTCCTCCGGCTGGGAGATGGCGTGGCGAATGCCCAGCCGCCGCTGAATCTGGCGGATCGCATCGCCCTGCGCGCCGTGCTGGCGCAGCCATTCCTCCGCGTCGGCCTCCGTGCGGATGTTTTTCTCCGCCCATTCGCGCGCGACGGCCTCCGCCTTGGAGAACACGAAGCGCTTCCCGCGCGAGCGGATCATGGAGGAAACGAGCATCAGCACGACCGTTTCCGGCAGACGAAGATCCTCCAGCCAGCCGTAAACGGTTTGAAAATCCTGCGGATGCAGCAGCCTGTCGGATCCGAAAAGCGCCTGCAGGCTGCTGTTGAAATCGGCATACTGATACAGCCCGTCGTCGTCCTGCGAGCGGTTCAGTTCAATCTGCTTGAGATTGACGTAGGCGTAGGCGGGCGGGTTGTCGCTCACGCGCCGCACAAGCCCCATGCGCTCCCAATAGGCGTAGGCGTTTTCCACCTGCCGCGTTTCCATGCGCAGCTCGCGCGCCATGGTTTCCAGCGACGCGCTCTCCACCGGGTGATAGCACTGCATCAGCCCGTAGAGATACACCTTGATAAAATCGCCGCTCGCGCCCGGCATGTACTCCTGAAGGAACATGTTTTCCACAGGTGTCACGTCGAACATTCCGAAACGGCCGTCAAACGAAAACATCGCCATAATCAGGTTTTCTTCTGGCCCGCGAACGCTTCCTCGGGAAGCGGCTCCAGCCCTTCGTAAATGCGATGATAGTCGCACACATAGCGCGCGGGAACCGTATAGCTTCCGCTCTCCTGCCGGTGATGCACCGCGCAGCAGCCGCACTGCGCGTAGATATCGCAGGTTTTGCACGGCTCAGGCAGCGGCTTTCCGTCGGCGAAATTGCGCAGCTTGTTCCACGCCGCGTCGAAGCCCTCCTCGAGCGGGCGGCCGATGATGCGGTTCGGATCGTCGTCCATGTTGCAGGCGACCATATCGCCGTTCCACTGCACGGTGTAGGTCACCAGCCCCGCGCCGCAGAACACGGCGCTGCGCTGCGACGGATCGACCGGCTCGCAGCCCTCGTTGAAAGGCGTGATGTTCTTTGCGCGCGCAAACTCCAGCAGCTCCTGCACGCCCAGACGGCACTCCAGCGCGCGCGAGCACGCGCCGCGCACCGCGGGCAGCGGCTGCAGGCAGAAATCCATCGGCAGAGCGCGCTCGGCCGCGAATTTTTTCATTGCGTCGTAGTCGTCCATGCTCTCGCGAATGAGCGTGCCCTTGAGCTTGAGCGAGGGCAGGAATTCGCGCAGGGAATCAATGGCGCGCACGGCGCGCTCATATCCGTCCGCCCAGCCGCCGACCTTCGCATAGGTTTCGGGGCTTGCGCCGTACATGGTGATTTCCATCGACTGCGGCGGCCTGTCGCGCATGAGCGCCATGGTTTCATCGGTGAACATGGTGCCGTTTGTGAAGATGCGCAGCAGGAACCCCATATCGGAAAGCGCAGTGTAAATCTCGGCAAAATCCTTGCGCAGGAAGGGCTCTCCGCCCGTCAGGAGCAGATCGACCGTTCCGGCGTCAAACGCCATTTTGCCCAGACGGATCCATTCCTCGGCCGTGAGAAGCCGCCCCTGCTTCGCCGCCTGATCGGGGTCGAGGCGCATGTAGCACATCTTGCATTTCATGCTGCAAAAGGGTGTCAGCTCGAACGTGCCCTTGTGCGGAATGTGCATCGCCTTCGCCTGTGCGAGCATCGCCTGCTGCCACTCGTTGAAAGCCTGCGTCTTCTCGTAGTTCTCATGACGGATCCGCAGCGCCTCCTCCTCGGTATAGAGGCCGTCGTGCGTTCCGTTCGTCATTCCTGCGGAGCCTCCTGCTCGCCTTCGCCCTCCGGCGCGTTATAGACCACGATTTCGTGGTTGATCTGTGCAAAGAGGTTGCACTGCGCGCACTGCTGGATGAACGAATCGACGTTCTCGGCGGCTTCCATTTCGCCGACCTTATATTCGGCAATCGCCGCGTCGATGAGCGACTGGCGGGACGCCTCGGGCTTCTGCGCTTCCTTGAAAAGGAACGCGCCCGTTTCGTTGAGCGTGATCATGCCGCGATATTCCTTCATGCGCGGGCCGGTGGGCATGACCATATACGCGTCGCCTACCTTGCGCAGGAGATAGCCCTTGCGCACGCCGACCTTCACCTGCTGAATGGTGAACGTGGTCTCGGTTTCGGGCGCGATTTCCTTGAGCATTTCAGGGGTGATGTGATACAGCTCCTGCAGCTCCTGCGGCACGTTGTCCACCGGGAAGCGGCCGATTTTATGATACAGAATCGCATCGTTCAGATCGATCTTCTGCTGTTCCTGCTGGTTCTTGTTTTCCTCCGCCATGGTTTTTCTCCTCCTTATTTTTTCCGGGGATATCCGGCTTTCGTTTGGTTTATTTCTCGCGCATACCCAGCTCGCCCAGCAGCCTCAGCCGCTCGTCGGCGATGCGCAGCCCCTCCGCGCCCTCTTCGCGCGAAGCGCGCCCTGTAAGCCGGGCAAGCGCGTAGTTGAAAAAGCGATGAACCCACGCCGCAGGCAGAAGCCACGGGTGACGCCGCGCATACAGATACGGCGCTTTGAGCGTGCGTGCCGACGGGAACAGCGCGCGGCGAAGCCGCCCCTTGTCTCCGTCCGCCGTTTCAAAGCTGCGATAGACCACCGCGGCGCTGCGCGTGCGCTCCTTGGAGCTCTTGCCGAAAACGCCCGCGTCGAGGATATCGCCAAGAAGCGCCTCTCCCTGCGCGCTGCAATCCTTCGCGGGATCCCACGGCCCCACGGGCAGCGAAAGATGCGTCCGGCACACGCTCGTCAGCGCGTCGGTCATGCCTTCAAGCGAGAGCGCTTTCATTTGCGCGCGCAGCGCGGAAAAATCGATCTCCCCGCCGCGCTTCTCAAGGAACAGCGCGTAGTCCGCCAGCTGGCGCAGGCCGAAGCCCGTGGTGATCAGGTGCTTTGCCATGTGGAGAATCAGAAACTCCAGATGGCTCTGCGGCGGGAACACCCACGCCTCGCCAAAATAGACCTCCTCGCGTACAGCGCTTTCCACGCTGAAGAGCGCCTGCTCGTCGAGCTTTGCAAGGAAGCCTTCTTCGGTTTTGTCGAAAAGCCGCTCGTGCAGCTCCACACGCAGCCCCTCCGGCGAAGCCATAACGTCCACGCCCGGCTCTTTTTCAAGGATGCGGTAGCCCAGCGCTTCCATGACCTCATGGGCCTGCGCCTGCTGCGCCGGCGCGACGAGCAGATCCATGTCGCTCATCGTGCGCAAATCGGGCTGCGGATAGAGCGCCTTGAGCGCCATGCCCTTGAGCATGACGGCCTTTACGCCCGCCTCGTCCATTGCGCCGAGCAGAATGCTCGCCTGAATGGCCAGCGCGCCCTGGCTCATGGCCGTGTTCATTGCGTCGCCCTGCCACTGCTCGCGCAGTTCGCCCGACGGCGCCATGCCCGCCGGAAGCGACAGCGCAGCATCCAGCAGCAGCGCGTCAATGTGGTGGCTCCGCGCCATTTCCAGCACGGCCGCCCAGTCGGCGCCGGCGGCGCATTCCTGCGGCAGCGGCTTTTCGTGGATGGCGCAGTCCAGCAGCGTTATCAGTAGGTTCTCGGTCGGATTCATCCGTTAACTCCTCCCGGCGTACAGCGAAAAAAGCGCCGTTACGCCTCATACAGAATACATGAAAAGACCCCAAACGTCAAGGGAAGAATCGTTTTCCGCGCTTTTTGGCGCGCGTTTTTGCGCGAAAAAATTTACAAATAATGCCAAATTCATGACTTGACAAGGTTGTTTTTTTTTTTACAATCTGGAGGAATTGGTAATTTATTAGAAAGAGGGTTACACCATGAAAAAAGCTCTGGCCGTTGTCCTGACGCTCGTTCTGGCGCTCTCCGCCGTGTGCGCGGTTGCCGAAGAATACGACGCCGGAAATTTCCTTGCCTGGTTTGAAGAAGAAGGCTGCTGGCGCACCATCGCCAACGACACCTCCGCCAAAGAAGGCGGCTCCAAGGGCGGCTTTGTGACCGACGCCTCCGGCGCCCCCACCAAGG
>CAZKJW010000108.1:0-7964 GCA_964553125.1 uncultured Oscillospiraceae bacterium | reverse complement strand
GGCCGCCTCAAGGCGCTTTTGCGCCGCATAAAACAAAAAACCTCTCCCGCAGCGTGCGATACCGCACGCCCACGGGAGAGGGGATGTTTCCAGTGTCTGGCTTCTCAGCCCTGACGCTGCTTATGCTTGGGGTTCTCGCAGATAACCATCACGCGGCCCTTGCGCTTGATGATCTTGCACTTTTCGCAGATGGGTTTCACAGACGGACGAACTTTCATTCTTTTTTCCTCCTGATTTGTTCTGTCAGGCCTTGCTGCGCCAGGTAATGCGGCCCCTCGTAAGATCATACGGAGAAAGCTCCAGCGTTACCTTATCACCCGGATAAATCCGGATGAAGTTCATGCGCATCTTGCCGGAGATGTGCGCCATGACCACGTGGCCGTTTGGCAGCGCAACCTTGAACATCGCGTTCGGCAGCGCTTCTTCTACGGTACCTTCGACTTCAATTACATCGTCCTTGGCCAAATCCTAATCCTCCCCCGAAGGTCGGTCGGCTAAACATCTGCGCAGCTGTGCGTTCTCAGGCAGGTTGCCTTCGCGCAGCAGCTCTGCAATTTCCGGGAATGTTTCCGGTTTTGCCCGCAGATGCATGCGCTTTTTTTTCTTGGGCTTTTCAACCCTGCGCAGATCGCCGTCGGCGATGTACGCGTAGTCTCCCTCGACTTTCAGCGCTATGAAGCGCCTTCCGGAATCTCGCCCCGCTACGGAAAGCACGGCGCGTCCCGGTTCGATCGGTATCTTTTTCATCAAGCGTCCCTCATTCCCCGCATGGAGAGAATCTCTGGCTCGCCAGCGGTTATGAGAACCGTGTTTTCGTAGTGAGCGCTGTAGCTCCCGTCTTTGGTTGCCACATGCCAGCCATCGAGAGTCACCTCATAATCCCCTGCGTTGATCATCGGCTCGATTGCGATCGTCATGCCCGGACGGAGCCTGACGCCGTGACCGGCGATGCCATAGTTGGGAACCTCGGGATCCTCGTGCATTTCGCGGCCGATTCCATGGCCGCACAGCGCGCGCACTACCGAATAACCTTCGCCCTCAGCATAACGCTGAATGGCGTTGCCGACATCTCCCAGCCGGTAACCCGGCTTGCAAAACGCAAGCCCCTTAAAGAAACTCTGCTTCGTTACTTCAACAAGACGCTTCGTTTCCGGGCTGACGTTTCCGACGCACACGGTTCTGGCCATATCGGACTGCCATCCGTCGAGGATGATGCCGATATCCAGCCCCACGATGGAGCCCTCTTTCAAAGGCTTATCGTCGGGGATTCCATGCACGACAACGTCGTCAACCGAAGTACACAGCGAAGCCGGATAGCCCTCAAACCCAAGGAAGGAAGGCTTTCCGCCCGCCTGGCGGATGAGCCGCTCGGCGATGTGGTCGAGATGCTTTGTGGTGACGCCCGGCTCAACGGCCTTGCATACCTCCATTAGCACATCGTGCAGCACATGCCCCGCTTCACGCATCTTGCCGATTTGTTCGGCGTTCTTGAGCGTAATCATTGAAGCGCCTTCTTAATCATTTCGGTAACTTCGTCGGGAGTGCCTTCGCCCTTTTCGTCAACGGGGATCAAGTTGCCGCGGCTTCCGTAAAACTCGATCAGCGGAGCGGTCTGTTCCTGATAGACGGCAATGCGATTGCGCACCGTTTCCGGCTTGTCGTCCTCGCGAACCGTCAGCGTCACGCCGCACTTGTCGCAATTTCCGGAATAGCCTTTCAGGCTCGTATGATACGTTGCACCGCAGTTCGGACACACACGGCGACCCGTCATGCGCAGGACGATCACTTCGGCCGGAACTGCAAGATAGATCACGCGATCAATCTTCAGAATGCCGTCGAGAGTTTCCGCCTGCTGCTTTGTGCGCGGGAATCCGTCGAGGATCAGGCCGTTCTTTACATCGGGGAGCGCAAGGCGCTCCTTCAGCATCGAGATGACCAGCTCATCCGGGACAAGGCGGCCGGCGTCGATGTGATCTTTCGCCTGCTTGCCCAGCTCGGTGCCCTGCTTGATGTGACCGCGCAGCATTTCACCCGTCGAAAGGCTCGGGATGTTCAACCATTCGCTGATGCGAGCGGCCTGCGTACCTTTTCCGGAACCAGGGGCGCCTAAGAAAATCAGATTCATGGGGCATCCTCCTTTCGTTGGTTTGCGGCCGGGACTGACGCCCCGGCCACATGTTACATCAGATTAAAGGAATCCCTTGTAGTGACGCATGAGCATCTCGCTTTCGATCTGCTTCATCGTCTCGAGCGAGACGGAGACGGCGATCAGCAGGGAGCTGGCCGCGAACGGCAGATTGATGCCGCCCCAGATCGAGAGCATCGTCGGGATGGTCGCCAGCAGCGCAAGGAAGATGCCCTCGAAGAGGATCAGCCGATGCGAAGTGCGGGCGAGGTAATCGACGGTGGGCTTGCCCTGACGGATACCCGGAATCGTGCCGCCATTCTGCTGCACGTTCTTGGCGATATCCTGCGGGTTGAAGGTGATGCTCGAATAGAAGTACGCGAACAGCACGATCAGGATGGCAAGAACCAGCTGATACCATACGCTGTACATGAAGGAATTATTCCACCACTGCGCGATCTTGGAAGTGGACCAGAAGCCCATGATCGTGCCGGGGAACTGGATGATCGAATACGCGAAGATCAGCGGGAGCACGCCGCCGGAGTTGACCTTCAGCGGGATATGCGTGCTCTGGCCGCCATACATCTTGCGGCCCACGACGCGCTTTGCATACGCGACGGGGATGCGGCGCTCGCCCATGCTCACGAACGTGACGGCGACAACCATCGCCAGCACGCCAACGACCAGCAGGATTGCCACGATCAGCGCCTTGACGCTGAAGGCGGTCACCAGCGTGGTCACGCCGGACACGCACCAGGTGAACAGAGAAGCGATGATGCCGGCAAAGATCAGCAGGGAAATGCCGTTGCCGACGCCTTCCTTCGTGATCCGCTCGCCGATCCACATCGCCAGCGCGGTGCCGGCGGCCATCGAGATACCGATGACGCAGGAGGTAATGAACGGAGAGCCGAAAGTATCGGACTTCATCGCGCCCATGCCGACGACGAGGCCGACAGCCTGAATGAAGCCGAGAACGACGGTGGCATAGCGCGTATACTGCGCGATCTTCTTGCGGCCTTCCTCGCCTTCCTTCTGGAGGTTCTCCAGATAGGGGATGGCGACGGTGAGCAGCTGCATGATGATGGACGCGTTGATGTACGGCGTAATGCCCATCGCCATGATGGTCATCTGGCTGAACTGGTTACCGGTCATGGCAGCCATGAAGTTCAGCAGCGAGAAGTTTTCCATCGTGGAGGCAACCTTCGCGGTGTCGATACCGGCAACCGGAATGACGCCGGCCAGGCGGTACACCAGCAGCATGGCAAGCGTGTAGAGGATCTTCTTGCGAAGTTCCTTGACCTTCCATGCGTTGCGTATCGTCTCAAGCACGTCAGATCACCTCGGCTTTCCCGCCCGCAGCCTCGATCTTTTCTTTGGCAGAATTGGTGAATTTCGCGGCTTTGACGGTGAGCTTCTTGGTGATTTCTCCGTCACCCAGCACCTTCAGGCCGTCGAACGGCTTCTTGATGAGGCCGTTTTCGATGAGGTCGAAAATGTCCACGGTCGCGCCGTCTTCGAAGATTTCCAGAGCGGAAACGTTCACAGTGGCGTATTCCTTGGCAAAAATGTTGGTGAAGCCGCGCTTCGGCAGACGACGAACCAGCGGGAGCTGGCCGCCCTCGAAGTACGCGCCCTTGCCGTGGCCGCTGCGGGCCTTGGCGCCCTTATGACCCTTGCCGCTGGTTTTGCCCAGGCCGGAACCAGTGCCGCGGCCCAGACGCTTCTGAGCGGTAAAGGAACCCGGTGCGGGGGTCAATTCATGAAGTTTCATCCTGACGCCTCCTTACTGCTCAATCTCTTCCACGGTGACCATGTGCTTCACGACGAAAATCATGCCGCGGATGGCGGGCGTATCGTCATGAATCACGCTCTGATGCAGCTTGTGCAGACCGAGCGCTTCAACCGTGCGGATATGCTTTTCAAGGCAGGCGATCGGGGACTTGACGAGAGTAATCTTCAGCTTCTTCATCTTTTCCCGCCTCCTTAGCCCAGAATCTCTTCGACGGTCTTGCCGCGGAGCTTCGCGACCTGCTCGGCGGTGCGGAGAGACTTGAGGCCTTCCAGCGTCGCCTTGACCGTGTTGATGGGGTTGTTGGTGCCGTAGGACTTGGTGCGAATATCCTTCACGCCGCACAGCTCGAGGACAGCACGCGCCGGGCCGCCAGCGATAACGCCGGTACCTTCGGGAGCCGGGAGCAGCACGACCTTGGCAGTGCCGAAGCGGCCAACGGTCTCGTGCGGGATGGAAGTGTCCTTCGTCGCGATGGTGACGAGGTTCTTCTTCGCAGCTTCAGAAGCCTTGCGAATGGCTTCGGGAATTTCCACGGCCTTGCCCATGCCGACGCCGACGCGACCCTTCTTGTCGCCGATGACGATCAGCGCGGAGAAGCGCATGTTGCGGCCGCCCTTAACCGTCTTGGTTACGCGGTTAACGGCAACGAGCTTCTCTTCAAACTCCGGGGGTTCTTCCATGCGGTCGCGGCGATCACGGCGCGGACCACGGTCGTCCCTGCGGGGCGGGCGGTTGTTGTTATCTCTCTGAAAATTCTGTCTGTTTTCCATAATCAGAACTCCAATCCGGCTTCACGAGCGCCTTCAGCAACTGCCTGTACGCGGCCAGTGTAGACGTAGCCGCCACGGTCGAACACGACGGTCTTGTAGCCCGCCGCAAGAGCACGTTCGGCGATGGTCTTGCCGACCAGCTTCGCAGCGCCCTTCTTGTCAAGCTCATCCAGCTGGCCGCGGATGGCGGGATCCAGCGTGGAAGCAGAAACCAGGGTGATGCCCTTGGTATCGTCGATGAGCTGCGCATAAATGTGCTTCAGGCTGCGGAAAACGCAAAGCCGAGGCGATTCGGTGGTACCGGAGATCTTTTTGCGGACGCGCTCATGGCGAATCACGCGGATCTCATTCTTGTCCCTCTTAGTGAACATTCGCGCTCATTCCCCTTTCTATTACTTGCCGGCCTTGCCTTCCTTGCGGCGGATATGCTCGTTCTCGTACTTGATGCCCTTGCCGAGGTACGGCTCAGGCTTACGGATCGCGCGGATATCGGCCGCGAGGTTGCCAACCTGCTGCTTGTTGATGCCCTTGATGACGATCTTCGTCGGGGCGGGGGTCTCAAACGTGATGTTCTCGGGAGCGTCGAGGATGACGGGATGGCTGAAGCCGATGTTGATGGTCAGCTTCTTGCCTTCGGCCTGCGCACGGTAACCGGTGCCGACCATTTCCAGCGTCTTGGAGAAACCGTCGGTCACGCCGACGACCATGTTGTTCACGAGAGCGCGATACAGGCCGTGGAGAGCGCGATGGTTCTTGTCGTCGGACGGACGCTCAAGGATCAGCTGATTGCCTTCTTCCTTGATGGTGATGCCGCCCTTGACCTGCTCGGAGAGGGTGCCCTTGGGGCCCTTCACCGTGACGGTGCCGTCAGCAGCGATGTCAACCTTGACGTTCGCAGGGATGTCGATGGGTTTCTTACCGATTCGAGACATGGATTTTCCTCCTTCGGAATAGCCCTACCCGGCTCGAAGCCGGAGGCCCTACCGTTAATGAGGCGCTTTCGCGCCTTCGCCGGAACGATACCCGGCGGTTCAGCGGTCACCTGCCGGCAAAAGCCGGTGGTTTGCTCCGCCTGTCGGCCGGGAAAACCCGACCGTGTCCAGCTGCCCGAGGGCAGCCGGGCGATCTATCGAAAGGCCTTTCGGCCGTCCGAACGGGTTGCGCCAGAGGGCGCGTTTTCTTTCCGCGCAGGGCGCGGAAAATGCGTCGCCGTCCTTACCAGACGTAGGCGAGCACTTCGCCGCCGACGGCGTTCTTGCGGGCTTCCTTATCGGTCATGACGCCCTTGGGGGTGGACATGATCGCGATGCCGAGGCCGCCGAGCACCTTCGGGATTTCGTCAACCTTGGCGTACACGCGCAGGCCGGGACGGCTGATGCGCTTGAGGCCAACGATGACCGGACGCTTTTCGACGTACTTGAGGGTGATACGGATATCGCCCTGCACGCCTTCATTGATGAACTCCACATTCTTGACGAAGCCTTCGTCGAGAAGGATCTTCGCAATGGACTTCTTCATGTTGGAAGCCGGGATGCTAACGGTGTCGTGTCCCGCGATCTGCGCATTGCGGATTCTGGTCAGCATATCGGCGATAGGATCATTGATAAGCATGATTTTACCTCCTTTTACCAGCTCGCCTTGCGAACGCCGGGGATCTGGCCGGCGTAAGCCAGCTCGCGGAAGCAAATACGGCAAACGCCATACTTGCGGAGCACCGAATGCGGACGGCCGCACAGGCGGCAGCGGGTGTAAGCGCGGGTGGAGAACTTCGGCTCCGCCTTCTGCTTAAGCTTCATGCTGAGTTTTGCCATTTCTTTCTCCTCCCCCTTACGCCTGTTCGAAGGGCATGCCCATCAGCCGAAGCAGCTCGCGGGCTTCCTCATCGGTATGCGCGGTGGTAACAAAAATCATTTCCATGCCGCGAATCTTGTCAACCTTATCGTATTCGATTTCCGGGAAGAGCAGCTGTTCACGGATGCCCAGCGCGTAGTTTCCGCGGCCGTCGAACGCCTTGGCGCTGACGCCATGGAAGTCGCGGACGCGCGGCAGAGCCACGTTCATCAGCTTGTCCATGAACTGGTACATGCGCTCGCCGCGCAGGGTGACCTTCGCGCCGATGTTCATGCCCTCGCGGACTTTGAAGTTCGCGATGGACTTCTTCGCCTTGGTGATAACAGGCTTCTGGCCGGCGATGGTGGTCAGATCGGCAACAGCGGCTTCCAGACCCTTGGGGTTGTCCTTGCAATCGCCAAGACCCATGTTGATGACGATCTTATCGACCTTCGGGATCTGCATGACGTTCTTGTAGTTGAACTTCTGCTGCAGCGCGGGGATCACTTCGGATACGTATTTATCCTTCAAGCGGTTTTCCATCTGCTATACCCTCCTCAGTTCTCAAAGGTCGCGCCGCACTTCTTGCACAGACGAACCTTCTTGCCGTCGTCGAGGATCTTATGGGCGTTGCGGGTGGCCTTGCCGCACTTGGGGCAAACCAGCATCACTTTGGAAGCGTAAATCGCGGCTTCCTTCTTGACGATGCCGCCAGGCATACCCTGACCGCGGGACTTCTGATGCTTGGTCACCATGGCCACGCCTTCAACAACGACCTTGCCGCTATCGGGCATCGCCTTGAGAACCTTGCCCTTCTTGCCCTTCTCGTCGCCGGAGATTACAACGACCGTATCGCCGGAGCGGACGTGGAGCTTTTTCATTTTGTTCATACTCGTCTTCACTCCTTACAGCACTTCGGGCGCGAGGGAAACGATCTTCATGTATCCCTTTTCGCGCAGTTCACGCGCCACGGGCCCAAAGATGCGGGTTCCGCGCGGTTCCTTGGCATCGTTAATGATGACGGCGGCGTTGTCGTCGAAGCGGATATAGCTGCCGTCCGGACGACGCTTCGCCTTGTGCATACGGACGACAACGGCCTTAACCACGTCGCCCTTCTTGACGGCACCGCCGGGGTTGGCGGACTTGACGCTCGCGACGATGACGTCGCCGATGCTGCCGTCTCTGCGGAAGGAGCCGCCCATAACGCGGATGCACATGATCTCCTTCGCGCCGGAATTATCTGCTACCTTCAATCGGGTTTGCGGCTGAATCATGCTGCTCCCTCCTTACTTAGCCTTCTCGATGATTTCAACCACGCGCCAGCGCTTTTCGCGGCTGAGCGGGCGGGTTTCCATCACGAGTACGCGGTCGCCCACGCCGCACTCGTTCTTTTCGTCGTGCGCCTTGAGCTTCGTGGTACGGTTCATAATCTTGCCGTACAGGGGAT
>CAZKJW010000107.1:0-7976 GCA_964553125.1 uncultured Oscillospiraceae bacterium | reverse complement strand
CCGCGGCGAAGCCGCCCCGTTCCCATCAAAACCGGATGCGGACATGTCCGCCCTCACACCCGCGCGCTGCCCATGCGCACGGCGCGGCAGCGGATCATCTCCGCGGCCACGCTTACCGCGATCTCCTCCGGCGTTTCCGCGCCGATGGAAAGCCCGATGGGCATGTGTACCGCGTCGATGCGCTCCGGCGCGATTCCGTCGCGAAGCAGCCGCTCGCGGATTGCGCTGATTTTCCGGCTGCTGCCGATCATGCCGACATACGCCGCCGGCCGCCGCAGCACCTCGTGCAGCACCTCGTAATCATGCTCATGGCCGTGCGTCATCACCACAACGAAGTCCGTCGGCTCGGGCGCAAAGCGCGCGGCGCTGTGTACAAACGGCGCCGTCACGCGCTCGTCCGCGCCGGGGAACGCCGCCTCGCTCAGCGCGCCCTCCCGGTCGTCGAACACGGTCACGGAAAACCCGGTTGCCGCCAGCAGCGCACACAGCGCGCGCGCCACATGTCCTCCGCCATAAATATACGTCCGCCCCGCCGCGAGCGGTTCAACGAACGTTTCGCCGTCCTGCGAAACGGCAGCGTGCGCGCCCGTGCCGCCGGGCAGCGCTTTCATTTCCATTGCGCCGGTCAGCGCCGTTTCAAGCCGCGCGGGCTTCCCGCTCTGCGCGTATTGCAGCGCAAGGCGCACCGTCTCCGCCTCCCGCGCCCGAACGCAGCGGAACAGCAGCCGCGCCCTTCCGCCGCATGAGCGCATTTCCTCAATGAAGCTGTTTTCTTCTTTGAGCGCTTGACGCGCTTTTTCAATCACGCCGCGCTCCGTTTCTCCGCCGCCGACTGTGCCGAGCACGCCGCCGTCTGCAAAAACCGCGAGCTTCGCGCCCGCCCCGCGCGGCGCATCCTGCGCCGAAAGAACCGTCACATGCATCACATTTTCGCCGCGCTCCAAACGCGCCAGCGATTCCCGCAAAATCTCCCGCACTGCGCTTCTCCTCCCAGTCAAACGCGAATCCGGCTCATCACTTCCGCCACCCTGTCGTGAATGACAAGCGTGGCGCGCCGGTCGGCCGGCGTTTCGTCGCGGTTGATGAGCACGATGTCCCTTCCGTGAAAATAATCGATGAAGCTCGCCGCCGGATAGACCGTCAGGCTCGTTCCGGCAATGATGAGCACGTCCGCCTGCGAAATGACGCGCAGCGCGCCGTTGACCACCGGCTGCGGCAGCCCTTCCCCGTAAAGCACCACGTCGGGCTTGACGCACGCTCCGCAGTCGGCGCAGCGCGGAATGCCCTCGCTTTCGAGAATGAACCGCGCGTCGTACTCCTTACCGCACTCCACGCAGTAGTTGCGATGCACGCTGCCGTGAATTTCAAAAACGAGCCGGTTGCCGGCCATGCGATGCAGCCCGTCGATATTCTGCGTGACGATGCCTGTCAGCCTGCCCGCCTGCTCCAGCTCAAAGAGCTTCCTGTGCGCGGCGTTCGGCTTCGCCTCCGGGAAGATCATCTTCCGACGGTAGAAGTCAAAGAATTCCTTAGTGTGCAGCGCGAAAAACGGCGCGCTGATAATCTCCTCCGGCGGGTATTCGCTCGCCTGATTGTACAGCCCGTCGGCGCTGCGGAAATCGGGGATTCCACTCTCAGTGGAAACGCCCGCGCCGCCAAAGAACACGATGCGCTTCCCTGCGTCGATGATTTCCTGAAGGGTTTTCATACCGGCTCCTTCCGCGCGCAAAGCGGCGCGTCCGTTTTTTTCTTCAGTATAGCACCGCGCGTGCAAAAAAGAAAGCCGGGCGTTTTGTCAGGCTCGGCTTGTCGGCCGCTGATGGCGGCGGAAAGTCCCACCCGCGTGCAAGCGCGGCGGACGGAACGTGCCGCAGGGGCGGAGCAACGAATCGCGGAACCGCCAACATACCTTTGCCCACCGTCTCGGCTTGGCAGGCCGCTGATGGCGACGGAATGCCCCGCTCACCGCGGAAGCGCCGCGGACGGAATGGCGTGCAAAGGCGAGGCAACGAGTCGCGGAACCGCCAACATACCTTTGCCCACCGTCTCGGCTTGGCAGGCCGCTGATGGCGACGGAATGCCCCGCTCACCGCGGAAGCGCGGCGGACGGAATGGCGTGCAAAGGCGGGGCAATGAATCGCGGAACTGCTAACAAACCGCTGTCCCGCAGGCTCGGCTTGGCAGGCCGCTGTGGGCGGCGGGTACCCCCTCCCCGCGCGGAAGCGCCGCGGACGGAACGTTTTGGGGGAACAATGAGTCGCGGAGCCGCTAACAAACCACTGTCCCACCGGCTCGGCTTATCTGGTCACTGATGGCGGCGGGTCCCCCCCCTCCCCCGCGCGCAAGCGCGGCTATCACAACGGCAAGCATGGGCGGGGCGTCCGCAGTGGCTTTTCCCGCGAATTTAACAGCCGAAACTCATTGGCTCCCGTTGAAAGCAGGCAGGGCAGCTTGTTTCCCGTCAGCGATCCTCTCAATAATCCTTTTCCGGCAGACAAAAAAGCCGGGCGTTTCCGTCCGGCTCTTTCCGTGCGCTCTGCGCTTATTCTTCTTCGTCGTCCTCGTCGTCTTCCTCGTCCATAATCTCGACGAAGCGATCAAACACCGCGTCGCATACGTCCTCGTCTTCTTCGATCATGTAGCACTCCTCGCCCGCCTCGTCGCGGTCGATGCGCATGATCACCACGGAGCCTTCTTCATCCTCGGTCTCCGGCTCGACGGGCGTGAGCAGGATGTAGCTCTTGCCCTTGTGGTCGAGCGTCATGAGGTGTTCAAACTTGACGACGGAGCCGTCGTCGGCAGTCAGTTCAACGATGCGTTCTTCATCATGTTCCATTTGCTTTTCCTCCGTTTTCTGATTGGTCTGCTTCGCGTCCAGATAGGCCTGCAGGATCACGGCGGCGGCCGTCTTATCCACCAGCCGCTTCCGATCCGCGCGATGCACGCCGCCTTCAATCAGCGCGCGCTCGGCGGTAACGGTCGTCATGCGCTCGTCCCAGAAGGCGACGGTGAATCCCTTCTTTTCAAGCTGTGCGGCAAACGCGCGCACCTTCTCGGCCTGTCCTCCAGCCGAGCCGTCCATATTCAGCGGCAAGCCGCAGAGAATATTGCGCGTGCCGTACTGGTCGGCAAAGCCGATGATCTTTTCGATGTCCGGCCCCCAGCCCACGCGCGTAATCAGCCCCGCGGGCTGCGCAATCACGCCCAGCGGGTCGCTCACGGCGACGCCAATGCGCGCGTCGCCCACATCCAAGGCAAGAATTCTTTCCATTTCAAATCACCTTCAGGCAGAATTGCGGGCACACGGCGGCGCAATAGCCGCAGCGCACGCACAGCGCCTCGTTCAGCACGGCATGACCGTTTTCAATGTGCAGCGCATGCTGGCCGCAGCGCGCCGCGCAGCGTCCGCAGCCCTCGCACCAGTCCTGCACGATCAGCGTGCGGTTTGCGCCGGCGCTTTCGCGCGCGCACGCCTCGCCGGGCGTTTCGCCGCTGAAAAGCGCAACGTTGTAGTCAATCTCCGCCTCCGACTGCATCCCCACGGCCACCGCGTCGATGCCCGGCAGCGCGCGGATATAGCGGAAGGCCTCCTCCCGCTGCTCGATCATGTGGCCTCCGCCGAGCGCTTTCAT
The DNA here is from genome assembly GCA_964553125.1 of uncultured Oscillospiraceae bacterium. GTDB lineage: Bacteria > Bacillota > Clostridia > Christensenellales > Aristaeellaceae > Aphodomonas. Next base: position 4,344 of record CAZKJW010000107.1, on the reverse strand, counting down.
TGCGAGCACGCCGATTCCGGCGCCATGCGCCGCCGCAATCGCCTGCTCCATCTCCTCGCGCGTGCCGTCCACAATGCCCAGCCCGCGATAGTTGATGATCGGGAAGAGAATATCCAGATCCGCATAGCGCGCGGCGTAACGCGCGGCATTGACATAGTGCGTCGAAATGCCGATCGCGCCGATGACGCCCGCGGCGCGCATATCGCGATAGAAGTCGAACGCCTCGCGGTGCCCGCGCATCGTCATTTCGCTCTCCTGCTCGTGCATGAGAAAAATGTCGATGTATTCGCGGCCGATCCCCTCCTGCGCCAATTCCAGCGAGCGCTTCGCGCCGTCGCGGTCGTAGGCATAGCTCTTGGTACACACGACAAGCTCCGGCCTGACCTTCAGCGCTTCCTTCACGTGCGGGTAGGTGTGATAATACTCCGCCGTGTCCACAAAATCCACGCCGCGCTCAGCGGCATAGCAAATCAGTTCGCCGCCGCGTTCGGGCGACAGGTTGCGCTGCGCAGGCCCCATTGTCAGCGTGCCAAACAAAAGGCGCGAGGCAACAGGACCCCGCGCGCCGATTTTTCCGCGTTCCACAGGCATTATTCCTTCGCGTGCCCGTCCACGTAATACTGAACGAGCTCCTCCATGATTTCATCGCGCTCCAGCCGACAGATGAGCGAACGCGCCCCCTGATAGCTGGTGATGTAGGTCGGGTCGCCGGAAAGCAGGTAGCCCACCACCTGCGTGATGGGATCGTAGCCCTTTGCTTCCAGCGCCTCGTTGACGCGCAGAATGATCTCTTCCGCCGATTCGTGGTTGCTGATCGGTGCGAATTTCATCGTGTCCTGGCTGACGGCCACAAAGGACACCTCCCCTCGGTTTCTCTGCTTTTTTCAGTATACAACAAAATCTCTCAAGATACAAGACAGCAATTCTGCCCCGCGGATGTTTTTTGCGCCGCAAGCGGCGCGCAGGCGCGCGGGCGTCCGCTCTTTTTCCGCGGCCACTGGACGCGCGGACTTTGTTCTGCTATAATGTCGCCGTCGCAAAACGGCAGCCGCTTGAGCAAGCGCCGCAAAGAAAGGTCGGTTCCATGCTTACTGTGGAAAAGAAAAAGCAGGCTTTTGATTATGTTGTCTGCATCGTCATGGCGCTCGCCATGTCGCTCAACTACGTCATTTTCATTCTCTCCAACTCCTTCGCGCCGGCCGGACTGAACGGCTTGGCCACGATGATCCAATACCTGTTTCATTTCAGCGTCGGCTATATGTCGCTTCTGATCAACATCCCGCTGGCAATCTTTACGTTCTTCGCGGTGGACAGGCGCTTCGCGCTCAAGACGCTGCTTTTTTCCCTGACGTTTTCCTTCTCGCTGCTGTATTTGCAGTCGCTCGATCTTTCGCGCTTCATCTACCACACTTTCGACGGAAAAAGCACGCTGCTTGCGCCGGTCGCTTCGGGCTTCATCAACGGCGCGATTTACGGCGTGACCATCCGCCACGGCGGCAGCACCGGCGGCACGGACTTTGTCGCCGCCTACGTCCACAAAAAGCGCCCCGAGTATTCTCTGGTGCGCGTGATTTTCGCGCTGAACACGGCGGTGGCCGTGCTGTCGTATTTTGTGTACGACTTTAACATCGAGCCGGTCATCCTCTGCATCGTCTACTGCTTCATCACCTCGCATGTGAGCGACGGTATGCTCAAGTCGGGCAAGCAGGCGATCCGCGCCGAAATCGTCACGCCGCACGCCGAGGAAGTCTCCGACTGTCTCCTGCGCGAGCTGCGGCACGGCGTGACCATCCTGCCCGCCGTGGGCGGCTATTCGCATCAGTCCAAGAGTATGCTCGTGTGCGTCATCAACAAGCATCAGATCACGCGCTTCACCGAAATCATGCGCCAGTTTCCCGATACGTTCGTGTGCGTTTCCAACGTGACGGAGACGCTCGGCAATTTCAAGAAGGTCGCGCGCTGACGCGCGGTTTCCCGTCCGCGCAGAGCGCGCCGGAAAAGCAGCCCGCCGTTCCTCCCGGATGGCGGACTGTTTTTTGTTATGCGCGCCTGCGGATTGCCGCGACGATGACCGGCACAAGAATCAGCTGCGCCGCAATGCCGGGAATCGCCGTCGTCAGCGCGCCGGAGAGGAACATCGCCCATGTGAACGCGCTGCCGGAAAGCCCGGCGAACAGCAGCCGCACAGCGCCCCACGCGGCGCGGCCGAGCAGCATCGCGGCCACAAGCGCCGCATACGTCCAGCCGATTTTTTTCGGCAGGCGCGCGGAGAGGAAGCCGGTCACAAATCCGTAGACGGCAAGCTCGACCGCCATGGACACGGCGATGGGGAACATCAGCGGCATTCCAAACAGCGCCGAGCGCAGCACCGGCGCAATCGCGCCCACAGCCAGCCCCCACTGCCAGCCGCACAGGAAGCCGCACAGCAGCACCGGCAAGTGCATCGGGCAGAGCATGTTGCCGATTTCGCGAATCTGCCCGGTGAGAAAGGGCAGCACGAGACACAGCGCAAGGCACATGGCGGCGACGGCGAGACGGGCGGCGGATTTGTTTTGCATAGGGTTTTCCCTCCTCCAAAAAAGCGCAAAGGCGCAGACCCCGTTGCCCGGAGTCTGCGCCTTCCTGACGCGATTTACAAAACTCAGTATAGCACGGGAACGCACGCTTTGCAACCCCCGCCGCTTTCTTTCACAGCACGCCCAGATGCTCCAGCAGAATCTTCAGCCCCAGCAGGCAGAGGATCACGCCGCCGGCAATCTCCGCGCGCTTTTTGTATTTCAGGCCGAACACGCTGCCTACCTTCACGCCGACCGCGCTGAGCGCGAACGTCGTCACGCCGATGGTCAGCGCCGCCGGGATGATATTGACCGACAGGAACGCAAAGGTGATGCCCACGGCCAGCGCGTCGATGCTCGTGGCGACGGCCATGAGCAGCATTGTCTTGAATCCGAGCGAGGCATCCGCTTCTTCGTCTCCGCCGGGAGAAACCGCCTCGCGGATCATGTTCGCGCCGATGAGCGCGAGCAGCACGAAGGCGATCCAGTGGTCAATCGCGGTGATGTATTGTTCAAACCGCACGCCGAGCAGGTAGCCGATCGTGGGCATGAGCGCCTGAAAGCCGCCGAACCATGCGCCCACGATGCACATATGCTTTGCGTTCACTTTTTTCAGCGCAAGCCCCTTGCACACGGAAACGGCGAACGCGTCCATTGAAAGGCCGACCGCCAGCGCCAGCAGTGAAACAATATCCATCAGATACCCCTCTCCGCTCATAAGCAAAGTCCAGTTTCGCATTGGGAAACTTTGTCACTTTATCACGCCGGGCGCGGCTTGTCAAGGCTGGCTTTATCTACTATAATGAAGGCATAATTAAAGCAAGAAGCCCCCAGATCAATACGCTTGACGAGGTACGTTTATGGCTTTCATTGAAACGATTCGCCGCGGCGACGCGCGCGCGCTGCGCGAGGTGAAGGCGCTCCTGCGCCGCGAAGGCATCGCGCTTGACCCGCATCTGGACGAGACCATCGGCGCATATGACGACGACGGCGCGCTTGTGGCCACCGGCTCGCTTTTCGGGCAGACGCTGCGCTGTCTCGCCGTGGACGGCGCGCATCGCGGCGAAGGGCTCATGGCGCTGATTGCGGGCGAATTGCTCACGCGGCTGGCCGCGCGCGGCGTCACGCACGCGTTCGTCTACACCAAGCCGCAAGCCGCCGGACAGTTCCGCCAGCTGGGCTTTTCCGAAATTGCGCGCGTCGAGGGGCGGCTTGCGTTTCTGGAAAACAGGCGTGGGGCTTTTGAGCGGTATCTTGCCGCGCTTTCGCGCGAAAAAAAGCCCGGTCGCTGCGCCGCCGTGGTGATGAACGCCAATCCCTTCACGCTCGGCCACCGCTACCTGCTTGAAAAGGCCGCGCATGAGAACGACTGGGTTCACTGCTTCGTCGTCTCGGAGGATGCGTCGCTCGTTCCGTTTTCAGCGCGCATGGCGCTGGTGCAGGCCGGCGCGGCCGATCTGGAGAACGTGCTCGTCCATGCTTCCGGCGAGTATATCATCAGCGCGGCGACGTTCCCCTCCTATTTTCTCAAGGGCGCCGACGACGTGGCCGCGGTTCACGCGGCGCTGGACGCGGCGGTTTTTGCGCGCATCGCGCAGGTGCTCGGCGTGGAAAGCCGCTACGTGGGCGAGGAGCCGTTCTCGCGCACGACGGCCATTTATAACGACGCGCTCTGCGCGGGGCTGCCGGAGGCCGGCGTTTCGGTAAAGGTCGTGCCGCGCAGAACCGACGCTTCGGGGCTTGCCGTCAGCGCGTCCGAGGTGCGGCAGCGGCTCCGCGACGAAGGCCC
>CAZKJW010000106.1:0-8036 GCA_964553125.1 uncultured Oscillospiraceae bacterium | reverse complement strand
CGCGGCTGCGGCGGGGGAAAGGGCGGGTCGATCAGCTCGGGATGGCTTGCGGGACGCGGCGGCCGGGCGGTCGGCGCGGAGGGGCGGCAGGGACTCTCTGCCGCGCCCTGCGCGGCTGAAACAGACGGCTCCTGCGGCGCGCTGACGGGCGCAAAGGCGGCGCGGGTGTTCGTTTGCAATGCGGCCCAGCGATCGGCGGCGTTCACGCTGCGCGCGGCCTTGGAAATCAGGTCATACGGCGATGGATTCGACATGCTGCACTCTCCTTTTTTTGTTTATTTGTAGCCGGGAAACGCGAAATTATTACGATTTTTTGAATTTTTGGTATTGAGTTTGTTTCGCCGACTCTGTATAATAAACCATAGCTACGTATGGATAGAATTGGAGCGTGAAGCAATGAATCGTGATGAACAGGAGCGCAACCTGAGCAACACCTATAATATGGCGCCCGACCCGGAACAGCAGCCCCGCAGAAGGCGCACGCAGGCGGCGCGCCTGCGCGGCGAGACGATTGAGCCGGAGCAGACGCAGAGCGTGTATGCGCGTCCGCAGAGCGATCGCGGGTATGGGGACGGCGAGGAGGAGAACGCGTACGCGTCCGGCTCGCGCAGCGGTCAGTCTGCGAGCCGCAAGCCCCGCAGCTGGGACGTCGGCGGACGGGACGAGCGGCCCGCGCGCCCGTATCGCGAGCCTGTGGTTTCGCGCGACGACTACGAAGACGAAGATTTTGACGAATATGACGACTACGAGCCGTACGACGACGATGAAGAAAACGCGCGCGGCGGGTCGAGCTGGTGGATCTGGCTGCTGATCGTGGTGCTGGTGGCCGCGCTGCTGGCCGGCGTGACGTTCTTCTTCGCGCGCCATTCCGATATCGCTATTCCGCGGGTGATCGAGCCTGTCGTTTCGGCGGTGCGCAACGTGATGGCGACACCTACGCCCGAACCCACGCCCACGCCCGAGCCCACGCTTGCGCCCACGCCCACGCCGATGCCCGTCCCGGAGGCGAGCGAGGCGCGCGTGATCGGCTTCACCGCCGATCCGGCTGTGGTGACTTCGCTGAGCGAGCCGGTCGTGCTGCAGGTGGTGACGAGCGCGCAGACCGATTTCGTGCAGATTGTGGACAACAACGGGCAGGAGCTGATGCTCCTCAACGACGGCTACAGCGACTCCGCCGAGGGTCGCGTGTGGCGCATGATGTATTATTTCGCCTCGCCCTATGAGGATATCATCGAGGCGTATCCGGGCAACGTTTCCGGCTGGAACGAAAGCGGCGCGGCGCGCATTTATGTCAAGGCGACGGAGCCGCAGCCTGAGCCGACCGCAACGCCCACGCCCGAACCCACCGCGGAGCCTGCGCCGCAGAGCGCCGTCGGGCAGATGGAAGTGAACGGCGTGGTGTATGTGGCCGGTCAGCAGCAGGAGAGCTACAGCCGCGAAAACACCGTCAACCTTGGCAACGCCGCCACCTACATGCGGCAGGGGAACGACCGCTACATGGCCGGCGTGCTCACCTACCGCTCCAGCGGTATGCGCCAGAACGCCGCGTATGGCAGCGTTGAGGCCGCAAGCGGCCTGACGGAAACGTGGACCGCCGACACCGGCGCGCAGATCGCCGCCGACGAAGGCTGGGGCGTGCAGCCGCTGATTGCCAAGTGGAACCAGAATATTCGCCAGAGTATGCCGCTCGATGAGAGCGCTGCGGCGAAGGCGGCGCTGAAGGAAGTTGTGTTTGCTTCCGGCGACGGCAAGATTTACTTCTTCGATCTGGATACCGGCGCGGCGACGCGCGATGCGATTGAAGTGCGCCTGCGCAAGAGCGACGAGAGCACCATCTCGCTCAGCGGCGCGGCGAGCATCTATTCCAACGGTCTGCCGTTGCTGGCCGTCGGCGGCAAGAACGTCGAAAATGGCGGCATGTATGTCTATAACCTCGTCAGCGGCAAGCTCCGCTGCATCATTGACGGTTCGGACACCACCGCAACTTCGTCCGACCGCGGCTTCCTCGGCGCCGCCGTGATTGACGCGGATGCGGATACCATCGTTGCGGCGGGCAACAACGGCGGCCTGTACACGCTCACGCTGAACAAGCAGATGACCACCAAGGAATCCGACGGCGTGACGCTGATTGACGATATCTCCATCACCGCGCCCTCCATGGCGCTCTACCGCGCAAGCGCGGGCGAGTCGGATGCGACGATTGAGACCGTCATGGCCGCGTGCGGCGAATACGCCTACTACGCCACCAAGGGCGGCGTGCTCAACTGCGTGAACCTCAACACGCTTGAATCCCGCTGGGCGATCGGCCCTGCCGGCCGCTACGGCGCTTCGCTGGCGCTGGACGATTCCAATGGAATGCAGCTTTACGCCGGCACGCGCGATGCCACGGTGAACGCGCTGGAGTGCATCGACGCCGAAACTGGCGACGTGATCTGGACGCATGAGTTTGAAGCCGATTTCGTCTCCGCGCCCGTGATCGGTGCGGAAAGCCTGAACGAGATGGTTGTCGTCACCGTCAGCGATGCCGCCAATGCGACGGTGTATGCGCTGAGCAAGGCGGACGGCTCGGTTGTGTGGTCCTATGCGCTGAGCGGCAAGACGCTCTCCTCGCCCATCGCCCTCTATGGCGCGGCGGATGAGGCGGCCGGCGAAGCGGCGGGCGCATGGATTGTTGCGGGCAGCGACAGCGGCGAACTGGTGCTGCTCAATGGCGCGGATGGCGCGGAAGTAAACCGCCTGACGCTTTCCTCCGGCGTGTCCGGCTCTCCGGCGGCCTTCAACGGCACGCTGGTTGTCGCCACGCAGGACGGCAAGCTGCACGGCGTTGAGGTGAAATGAGAATGAAACAGAAGAAATACCTTGTGGCGCTGGATCAGGGAACGACCAGCTCGCGCGCGGTATTGTTCGGACTGGATGGAGTGCTGCTGTCGCAGCACTCCATTGAGTTTCCGCAGATTTACCCGCAGCCGGGCTGGGTGGAGCACAACCCGAAGGACATCCTTAATACGGTTACGGAGTCGCTTCGGCTGGCAGTGAAGAAGGCTGGCGTCGATCCGGAAGAAATTGCGGCGATCGGCATCACGAACCAGCGCGAAACGGCCGTCGTATGGGACAGGGAAACGGGCGAGCCGGTCTATAACGCGATTGTCTGGCAATGCAGGCGCACTGCGCCGATTGTGGAAAAGCTCGTCGCCGACGGGCTGGAAGCGCACATCCGAGAAACGACGGGGCTGATCCCCGATGCGTATTTTGCGGGGACGAAGCTGAAGTGGCTGCTCGACCTGCCGGGCGTGCGCGAGCGCGCCAAGCGCGGGGAGCTTTGCTTCGGCACGATTGACAGTTTCCTCGCATGGAACCTGCTGGAAGGGCATCCGCATGTGACCGATGCGGCGAACGCGTCCCGCACGATGCTGCTGAATATCCGCACGCTTAAGTGGGACGAAACGCTTCTTGGCGCGCTGGATATTCCGCGCGAGGTGCTGCCGGAGGTTGTGGACAACGCACGCGTGATGGGGATGCTGCGCGAGGACATTCTGGGCGTGCGGATTCCTGTGGCCGCAATGTGCGGCGACCAGCAGTCGTCGCTGTTCGGACAGGCGTGCTTTGCGCCGGGCATGATGAAAAACACATACGGCACGGGCTGCTTCCTGCTGATGAATACGGGCGATCAGCCCGTAAAAAGCGAGAACGGGCTTGTCTCGACCATCGCGTGGCGCATCGGCGGCAAGACGCAGTACGCGTTGGAGGGCAGCGTGTTTGTGGGCGGCGCGGTTGTGCAGTGGCTGCGCGACGAAATGAAGCTGGTTGAAAAGGCGAGCGAGACGGAGACTGTGGCGCTGTCGATTCCCGATAACGGCGGCGTGTACGTCGTGCCGGCCTTCACCGGGCTGGGCGCGCCGCACTGGGATATGTACGCGCGCGGAACCATCGTCGGGCTGACGCGCGGAACGGGACGCGCGCATATTGTGCGCGCCGCGCTGGAATCGATTGCCCAGCAGAGCGCCGATCTGGTAGACGCAATGGCGCAGGACTGCGGCTTCCGGCCGCGCGGGCTGCGCGTGGACGGCGGCGCATGCGCCAACAATTTCCTCATGCAGTTCCAGGCGGACATGCTCGGCGTGAACGTGGAGCGCCCTGCCGTCATCGAAACGACCGCGCTGGGCGCGGCGATGATGGCCGGTCTCGCTGTCGGCCTGCTGACGCAGGAGGACATTGCCGCCGGCTGGAAGCGCGAGCGTGAGTTTGCGCCCGCGATGGACGACGGAGCGCGCGCGGCGCAGCGCGGCGGCTGGAAACGCGCCGTGGAGCGCGCAAAGGGATGGAGTGAACGATGAGCGATGCTGAGTAATCAGGGCTTTGACCTGTGGGCCGACGGCTACGACAAGTCCGTCGGGCTGTCAGACGAGGCGAACACATATCCGTTTGCGGGCTATAAAGCGGTGCTTGGGCGGATTTTTCAAGAGGTGACGCAGCGCGAAAAGCCGGACGTGCTGGATATCGGCTTCGGCACGGGTACGCTGACAACGCGACTTTATCAGCGTGGCTGCGAAATCTGGGGGCAGGATTTTTCAAAAGAAATGCTTCGGATTGCGGCGGAAAAAATGCCGAAGGCGCGGCTGTTTCGCGGCGATTTTTCCGAGGGGCTTGTGCCGCAGCTGGCGCGTATGCGCTATGATTTCATCATCGCAACCTATTCGCTGCACCACCTGACGGACGCGCAGAAGGTTTCGCTGTTGCACACGCTGTGCGGTTGCCTGAAGCCGGGCGGGAAGATTCTGATCGGCGACGTGGCGTTTGAAACGCGCGCCGCGCTGGAGGAATGCCGTGCAGCGGCCGGCGCAGAGTGGGATGAGGACGAGATTTATTTTGTCGCCGACGAGCTGAGAGAATCCTTTGCGCGCCTACGCTTTGAACAGATTTCAACGTGCGCGGGCGTGATCGAAATTGCAGACTGAGCGGCGTACGCCGCCGGCGGTCAAAGAGGAAGCATGTTTTTGCCCGGTAGCTTGCAAGCAAGGCTTGCGTGAAGCTGCCGGGCTTTTTTGCGCGGAGAAACGAGGGAGCGGATAGCTTGCGCGTTTGACGGAGAGGGAGTGGGGTGTTGAAAAAGCGGCCTTGCCGCTTTGGGGACGCGCGGGTTGTCAGTGCCGGAGCAGCTGTTTTGTGGTGAGGCGGGGAGGGCGGGTGAACATGAATGGAGGTTTGTTCATACGTTTCAAGCAGGAAGCCACGGAAGGGGGCTTCCGGGGTTTTGCAGAAGGAACGCCGTTCGGAGTGAAGCCGCAGAAAGAACAATCAGGGAGAGAACGGGAGAGAATCTGCGCAGCGTGCAGACCGGCGGGAATGAGCTGGAACGATCATTGAGGCAGGGGCAGAAATTCACATGAACATGAAACAGCGGCAAAGGAACCGGATGGCACTGCGTGAAGAAGCTGATGCAGGGATGAGAACGGGTTGATGAACAGACTGTGACTGCTAATGGTTCACACCTTTTGCGGTTTGAGAGAAAGTTGGTTCATACGTTTCAAGCCGGAAGTCTCGGAGGGGGCTTTCGGGGTTTTGAAGAAGGAACGCTGCCATGGGTGAAGACGCAGACAGAACAATCAGGGCAAGAACGGGAGGGAATTTGTGCAGCGTACAGACCGGTGGGAATGTGCTGGAACGTTCATCGCGGCAGGGGCGGTAATCCGCATGAAACAGAGGCAAAGGAACCGGATGGTACTGCGCAAAGAAGACGATGCAGGGATGAGAGCGGGCGGATGAACACACCGTGACTGCTAATGGTTCACACCTTTGGCGTTTTGAGAGGAAGTTGGTTCATACGTTCTAAGCAGGAAGCCACGGAAGGGGGCTTCCGTTTTTTTGAAGAAGGAACGCTGCCATGGGTAAAGCCGCAGGAAGAACACTAAGGGCAAGAAGGGAGAGAATCTGTGCAGCACATAGACCGGCGGGAATGTGCTGGAACGATCATTGAGGCAGGGGCAGAAATTCACATGAACATGAAACAGCGGCAAAGGAACCGGATGGCACTGCGCGAAGAAGACGACGCGGGGCTGAGAGCGGGCTGATGAACAGACTGTGACTGCTAATGGTTCACACCTTTTGCGTTTTGAATGGAAGTTGGTTCATACGTTGCAATCCGGAAGTCGCGGAGGCGTGTTCGGTTTTTTGTGGAAGGAACGCTGCCATGGGCGAAGCCGCAGGAAGAACAATCAGGGCGAGACCGGAGAGAATCTGTGCAGCGTACAGACCGGCGGGAATGTGCTGGAACGATCATTGAGGCAGGGGCAGAAATTCACATGAACATGAAACAGCGGCAAAGGAACCGGATGGTACTGCGCGAAGAAGACGATGCGGGGCTGAGAACGGGCTGATGAACAGGCCGTGATTGCCAATGGTTCACACCGTTTGCATTTTGAGAGGAAATTGGTTCATACGTCCTGAGCCGGAAGCCACGGAGGGAGCTTTCGATTTTTTCAGAATGAGCACGGCTCATAAAAACAACGCAACAGGAAAAGCATCGCGAGTGGGAACAGGTAGAACCCGATTCACGCGTTTTTTTGTTCAGCAGATTTTTTGGTTTTTCAATCGGCTTCGGGCGCGGAGGGCATGGTCTCCCTTGCGACACAGCGCGGAATTGTCGAAGCACAGGGTCGAACAGTGCCGTTTTTTGCCGGCGGTTGGCGAAAGGTTTTGGGCAATAGAGAACTTCCGGGTTTCTATGCGGGCGGCGCACGCTGCAATCAGCCCCTTTAAGGGGCGAAAAAACATCTGCCTGCGGATTCAGACAATGTAGGCTATAAATCGACAAAAAACTACAAGAAGACGTAAATACAAAATTTAACAAGAAAATACTTTTATTTGCGGCGAATTTGTGCTATAATGCCGGAGGGCGTGAATAACGCATACAAAACCAACAGAGGGGTGCTTTATTTGAATCGGATCAAGCTGATGGTAGTGGAGGATAACACGGAGCTACGCAGGATGATCGCGGATTATTTTTCCGTAAAAGATGATATTGAAGTGGTCGGCGCGGCCGCAAACGGCGTGGAAGCGCTGGTGCAGCTGGAGGATACAAATCCCGACGTAATGCTGTTGGACATGATCATGCCGAAAATGGACGGTTTTGAAATGCTGACCCGTATGCAGCAGATGGAGACCGCGCAGAATCCGGAGGTCATTGCGCTGACGGCGCTGTGCCGCGACGATTTTATCAGCCGTGCGATTGAGCTGGGCGCGCGGTATTATATGGTCAAGCCGTTCGACTTCGAGCTGCTGTATCAGCGGGTGACCGAGGTTGCCAGCAAGCGGCGCGAGGCGTCTGCGCAGGGCGCGCCTACGCCGAATGTCCGCAGCGGACGGACGCTTGAAGAACGCACAGCCACGCTGTTCCTCACGGTGGGCATCCCGGCGCACATCAAGGGCTACCAGTATCTGCGCGAAGCCGTGCGGCTGATTATCGAAAAGCCGGACATGATCAACCGCATCACCAAGGAACTGTATCCGACGATTGCGCGGCGCTTCGCGACCTCTTCGAGCAAGGTGGAACGCGCGATTCGCCATGCGATTGAGGTCGCGTGGGGACGCGGGCGCATCGATGTGCTCGATCAGGTGTTCGGGCCGAACGTCTGCTCTTTGGAGAGCAAGCCGACGAACGGCGAGTTCATCGCGCTTGTCGCCGACAAGCTGCAGATGGACACGCGCACCGCCAGCTGACGCAGATGAAAAGCCTCCGCTTGCGGCGGCAGCAAACGCACATCAGCCATGCCGGCGTTCGACGCTTTCAGCGAGCGCGGCATGGCTTTTTTTTGGCGCAAGCGCCTTTGGGGACGGCACGCGCTGCACACTGCGAGAGAAGGGAGCGGTCGCAGGGCGAGGATGAGCGGGGAAGAGGGATGCTGCGCTATGACGTCGTGTCAGGGCGTGTGCTTTGGGATGGCTTGCTTCTTTAGGTAGGGATAAAGGGAATGCTCTGTTCATGGCGGAAATGCCTGCGTCAGTGCTTTGCAAGCGTTTGATGGCAGGGGTAGCGCCGT
>CAZKJW010000105.1:0-8305 GCA_964553125.1 uncultured Oscillospiraceae bacterium | reverse complement strand
CCCCTCTGCTTTTCAGCAGCAGAAATAGTATCCCCTCGTGCCGCAGAGATTGCACAGAAGATTCGCCACGCACAGCCCGGTGCAAACCTTGCTCATATCCGTCGGCGCGCCATACGCGCGTCCGCGCTGCTGATACGTCTGCCCGCCCTGCTGCAGCTGCTGCAAAAGGCGGCGATAGTCGAGGTTGTCGGGATCCATCTGCACGGCCTTGCGCGCATATTCCAGCGCGGTGATGCGGTTGCCCTGCCCAGACTTGGCCATGGCCGCCACATAGTACCACCCCGCCGTGCGGTCGGTGATATTCGACAGCACGTTCTCGGCGTCCTCATAGTAGCCGTTGACCACATAGTTCATCGCCGCGCGCAGCTGCGGATCCTTCTCCTGCGTCTGCCGCTGCTGATACTGCCGCTGATACTGGCCGCCCGTGAACGTGCGGAACCACTCGTCAAAATCGCCGAAGCCGCCGCTGTAATTGCCATAGCCGCCGTAGTTCTGCTGACCATAGCCCTGCTGCTGGCCGTAATAGCTCTGCTGCCCGTAAGCGCCCTGCCCGTAGCTCTGCTGCGAATTGTTGCCGTTCCGGTCACGCTTCATGAGCATATCGTAGGCTTCGTTGACCTCCGCCATTTTCTTTTCGGCTTCGGAGGAACCGTTGTTCAAGTCGGGATGATACTTCTTGGCCAGCTTTTTGTAAGCGGCCTTGATCTCATCGTCGCTCGCTCCCTGCGGCACGCCCAGTACGCGATAGGGATCATTCACCATCCAGTTTCTCCTTCCCCGCCTTTTCGGCCTTGTGGCGGATGCCTTCGTATTTGGTCCAGATTCCGGAATAGAGCGTGTTGCGCAAAACGCCCAGATCGTTCTCAAGCGGCAGTGTCTCGAACGCTGCGGCACACCCCGCGGCCATCATGGTCAGCATGTCGTGGATGCTGTCTTCAAAATCGGGCGCTTCGCGCCGCGCAAGCAGCGGGTTAAACGCGCCGCTTTTTTCGTCCTTGGCCATGTCCTCGTAAGCGTCCATCAGGTAGATGAACGCGCCGAGCGAGCGCGCCATATGGCGCAGCGTGCCGCTCCAGCGATCCTCGCGGAAGACGAACGCTTCGGCCATCATCTCGCCCGTCGGAATGCAGAGCGCATCCAGATCGGGGCATTGCGCCTTCTCCAGCCGGCTCTGCGCCTCCACGGCGCTTTCAATCGCCCCGCACTGGCGCGGATACCGCTGGGCGACCTGTTCAAAGCCGCGCTTGAGCAGATGCTCCATGCCGTGCGCGGGCAGCCGCTTCTCGTCCTGCCAGCTGTCGAGGCACTTGTAGTAGAAAAGCGCGACGTTCATATCGGCCGCATAGTCGATCAGTTCGTTTGAAAAGGAGAGATGCTTCTGTTTCGGATGCACGGCGCAGCGCGCCATGGTTTCCGTCGTCTCCGGCTCATAGAGCGAAGAAAGCAGCATCGCCAGAAACGCCATGTCGAAGCTCAGCGTGATCTGCCCGGAAATGCCGTAGCGCTTTTTGAGCGAACGGCACACGCCGCAGTAAAACGCGCGCATCCTGCGATGCTCCTCCTCGCTGAGCTGCTTTTCGTTCACGATCACATATCCGAACACGGCGCGCCTCCTTTTTCAAAAAAAGCCGCATGATATTTTTCCCGCGCAGGGCGCGGAAAAACAATCTTCCGCGTCCGTCAGTTCTTTGCAATGGCCGCGACGATCACCAGATCCTCGCTCCCGGTGTTCTCCACGCCGTGGCTGTGGCCGGAGGGCGTGGTCATCGAATCGCCCGCCTTGACGGCAATCTTCTCGCCGTCGTCGGTCACGACGCCTTCGCCGCTGACAAAATAGAACATTTCCGCCTCGCCGACATGCTCATGCACGCCGATGGAGCAGCCGGGCTTGAGCACGATTTTGCCGAACAGCCGGCACTGGCCGGGCAGCAGTTCTTTTTCGAGGTTGTAAATTTCAACCGTTCCGTTTCCGCCGCGCATGTTCACGCGCTCGTCCACCGGGTGTTCGCCGTTCCTGCGGATCATAGTATAACCTCCCTTTATCAACCGATTATGAATTTTTTTCGTAAATCAGGCGCAGCCCCTTAAGCGTGAGCAGGCCGTCGAAAATATCGATCGCCTTCGTGTCCGGCGCAAGCAGCCGCGACAGGCCGCCGGTCGCCACAACCTTCGCGTCCGGCCTGCCGATTTCTTCTTTCATCTTGCGCACGATATTCTCCACCAGCCCGATGTAGCCGTAATAAATGCCGGACTGCATGTTCGTCACCGTGTTGCGGCCGATCACCGTTTCGGGGCGCACCAGCTCCACATGCGGCAGCTTCGCCGCGCCGGAAACCAGCGCCTCCGTGGAAATCTTGATGCCGGGGCAGATTGCGCCGCCGAGAAAATCGCCCTTCTCGCCCAGCACGCCGAACGTCGTAGCCGTGCCGAAATCGATGAAAATCGACGGGCCGCCGTAAAGCGCATAGCACGCGACGGCGTTGGCAATGCGGTCGCCGCCCAGCTCGCGCGGGTTTTCATAGCGGATATTGATGCCCGTCTTGACGCCCGGGCCGATCAGCACCGGCGTATAGCCAAGATAATCGCGGCACATGTGATCCACCGTGAAGTTGACGGACGGAACCACGGACGACATGATAATGCCCTCGATGCTCTCCGGCTTGATGCCGCCGTTTTGCAAAAGCGCAAGCATGTGAATGCCCAGCTCATCGCTGGTCGTGGTGATATCCGTCCTGAGCCGCCAGTATTTCACCATCGTTTCGCCGTCGAAAACGGCGCTTTTGATGTTTGTATTTCCAATGTCAAGAGTCAGGATCATTGCACTTATCCTACCGTTTTTTTGTCTGTTTGAAAAGCGCCGCCGTCACTGGCGCCGCGAGAATCGCCGCCACGGGCGCCTCGCCCAGCGCGCCTGCAAGCGCCGTCGCCGTCAGAATCGCGTTGACCCAGCGCTGCACGTCCAGCCGCAGCGTCACAAAAAGCAGATACATAATTCCCAGATACAGCACCGTGTTCGTGAGCGAGCCGACCACCGCGGCGCATACCACGGCGCGCTTTTCGCCCTTTGCGCGCAGCGCGCTGAAAACCGCGTGCGTCGTGATCGGAATCATCAGCCGCGGAATCATGCACATGCACACGGCGAGAAACGGGTTGGCCGTCACAACAAGCAGCGCCAGCCCCGACTGCGCCGCGCCCAGCGAAACGCCGAACGCCGCCAGCGTGCTGGCAACGCCGAAGCAGAACCCGAGCACAAGTCCGGCCTTCAGGCCGAGAAAAATCGTGCCGATAATTACCGGAATATGCAGAATGGTCAGGTTGATCGGCCCGAGCGGAATCAGCCCGAGCGGGGTCAGGCCAAGCGTCAGTGTAAGCGCCATAAACAGCGCGGTCAGAACCTGCCTGAAGAGCTTTTCATTGCGCATTTTTGTTTTCTCCGTTCGGGTTCGCACGGATACCCGACGGATTCCTCTTTCCGCGTGATGTGGTTCGGCTTCCGCATAAGGGAATGCCGACTTTTTTTGCCGCGCCCTGCGCGGCTGAAAAGAAAGCGAGGCCCGCCTTCTTCAACGAGCCTCGCCTTTTGCGTTATTCGTCCTCGCCGTCGTCCTCATCGAAGAGCGGCTTGCCGCACTCGGGGCAGTTATGGTCGTCCGCCAGGTCGAAGGCTTCGGCGTCAAAATAGATGGTGTTGCCGCAATGCGGGCATTCGCATTCGATCAGATCGTCGTCCTCGTCGTCGAAGTCGTCGTCATCATCATCGTCTTCGTCGTCGAAGAGAACTTCTTCCACTTCGGCCAGATCGTCGTCGATGGTGCCGACATACTCGTCCAGATCGTTGTGCTCGTCCTCCAGGCGCTGCAGCTCGGCTGCCACGTCGCCCAGAACGTCGATCATCGCCTTCAGGAGGCGGCCGGTCTTGCTTTCGCCGTCGATTTCCATGCCTTCGGCAAGGCCCTGCAGATAAGAAACGCGATCAGAAATCTTGCTCATTGTTCTTCCCTTTCATTGGGTCGGTGCGGCTGAAATTACAGGCGCTCCATGTACTCGCCGGTACGGGTGTCGATACGGACGTGGTCGCCGATGTTGATGAACAGCGGCACGCTGATGGTCAGACCCGTTTCGGTGGTAGCGGGCTTGGTGGTGTTGGAAGCGGTGTCGCCCTTGAAGCCGGGCTCGGTGTCGGTGATTTCCATCTCGACGAAGTTGGCCGGTTCCACGGCGAACGGCGCGCCCTTGAAGAAGCGGACGGTCACGTTGTCGTTTTCCTTGACGTAGTGGATCATGTCTTCAACCTGATCCTTGTTGATGGGCAGCTGCTCGAAGGTTTCGGTGTCCATGAAGTAGTACAGGGCGCCGTCGCCGTAGAGGTACTGCATTTCCTTGGTTTCGACAATCGCGCGCGGCATTTTGTCGGTGGGGTTGAAGGTGCGCTCAAGCACCGCGCCCGTAATGACGTTCTTGATCTTGGTGCGGACAAACGCCGCGCCCTTGCCGGGCTTTACGTGCTGGAAATCAACGATATTCCACACGCTGTTGTCGAGTTCGATGGTCACGCCCTTGCGAAATTCACCGGCAGTAATCACTCAAAATCCCTCCGTTTATAGTGTAATGAGTTCTTTGGCTGCCGGGATAAGGCTCCGGCACCCTTCCTTGATAACCAGCACCGAATCTTCGATGCGGCATCCGCACTTTCCGGGCAGATAAACGCCCGGTTCGTCCGTCACGATGTTGCCTGCTTCCAGCACGTCGTCGCTGCGCGTGGAAAGCCGCGGCTCCTCGTGAATGTCCAGGCCGACTCCATGGCCGAGACTGTGGCCGAATTCGTTTCCGTAGCCGCAGGAGCGCAGATAGCCGCGCGCCACCTCGTCCACGTCGCGTCCGACCGCGCCGGGCTTGATCGCTTCCATTGCGCGCAGATGCGCCTCAAGCACCGCATCGTACACGCGCCGCTGCTCGTCGGAAATTTTTCCCACGGCGACGGTGCGCGTCATGTCGGAGCAGTAGCCGCGTACGCGCGCGCCGAAGTCCATTGTGACCAGCATTCCCTTTTCGATCACGCGGTTGCCAGGAATCGCGTGCGGCAGGGAGCCGTTTTCTCCGGCGGCAACGATGGTGTCAAACGCAGTGCCTTCCGCACCGAGCGCGCGGAATTCGTCCTCCAGCGCAAAAGCGATTTCGCGCTCCGTCACGCCCGGGCGAATCTTTTCGAGAATCCGCTCGAACGCCTTGCACGAAATGCCGCACGCCTCCTCGATGGCCGCGATTTCGTCCGCATCCTTCACGGCGCGGAGCGTCTCGGGCCGCGTTTTCAGCGGCTCGTAACCGATTCCCTCCGAAGCGTCGGTCAGGCTGTTCATGCTGCGCACGGTCACGACGTCGTCCTCGAAGGCCGCCGTTTTCACGCCCGCCTCGCGAAGAACCTCCGCCGCGATTTTTTCGTGCGGCACGCCCGCCGAAATGCTTCTCACTGCGCATCCGGGCGCCTGTTTTTCCGCCGCTTCAACGTAGCGGAAATCCGTCACGACCGTCATGCCTTTTTCGGTCAACACGAGCAGGCCTTCGCCCATGTAACCGCTCAGCCAGCGCACGTTCGAGGGTTTTACGAGAACCGCGCCCTGCGCGTTTTGCCCGGCAAGCGCGCGCAAAAGCGCGTTCGCGCGCCTGTTTTCCATCCGGCAAGTCCCCTTCCTGAACAATAATCCGATGTATTATACCACAGCCATACGCGAATTTCCAGCTTTTTTTCTATTTTCCGCGCTGCGCGCATAGGCTTGCCTGCGGAGGGGATGAAATGCTCGCATGGCTTTTCACGTCGCTTGTGCGCGACGCGCTGTTTTTTCTCGGTTATCTCAACGATCGCACGTCGTTTCCAAAGCCGCTCACGGCGCGCGAGGAACGCGCCTTCATCCGCCGGATGCAAGAGGGCGACGACGCGGCGCGGCGCGCGCTCATCGAGCACAACCTGCGCCTTGTGGCGCACATCGCGCGCAAGTACACCGTCCCCGGCTGCGACGCGGACGACCTTGTTTCCATCGGCGCAATCGGGCTGATCAAGGCCGTGAGCACGTTCAAGCCGGAAAGCGGCGCGACGCTTTCCACCTACGCAAGCCGCTGCATTGAAAACGAAATTCTCATGTGTTTGCGCGCCTCGCACAAGCGGCGCAACGACGTTTCTCTGGAGGAGCCGGTCGGTTCCGACTCGGAGGGCAACGAGGTCACGCTCATGGAAATGCTCGGCACCGACCCAGACGCCGTCATCGACGAGGTGGACCGCCGCGTCACGCTCGCGCGCATCCGGCAGCTTGTCCGGCAGAAGCTGACCGAGCGCGAACGCATCGTGCTGGAAATGCGCTACGGGCTGCTCGACGGCGAGTGCCGCCCGCAGTACGAGGTCGCTGAGAAGCTGGGCATCTCGCGCTCCTACGTTTCGCGCATCGAAAAAAAGGCGGTGCAGACGCTGGAGAAAGCGCTGCGCGGCGGATAATTTTTTTCCGCGCAGGGCGCGGAAGAAAACGGCGCGCCCGCCCCATTGTTTTTGAATTGACAGGCAAAACTGCGCGCTGTATAATTTTCCCGCCAAACTAAAGGAGGCATTTCAAATGACAAAAAAAGCGAAAGCCGGGCTTACGCTCGCCGCCGTGCTCGTGCTGTGCGCCGTCTGCGCGCTGGCCGGCCGCGCTGTCTTCAGCCCCCGCGAGAGCCGCTCGTTTACGGAAAAAATCAGCGTGCCGGACGGCATGTCGCTGCATGTGGATACGTCCCTGCGGCGCGGCACGGTGCGTTTGCTTGTGACGAACGAAGCGCAGAGCACCGTCGCGGACATGGAGCTGACGCATTCCTACAACTATGCCGTGCAGGCGTTTTCCGACGATGAATTCACCGTCTCCGTGACACTGGAGCGCGCCAGCGCCGATGTAGAAATCTACGTGACGGACGAAACCGGCAAGCGCGTGCAGCCGAAGGAGGCGAACGCCGAATGAAATCCCGGTTCGTTCGCGCGCGCAGGCTGCTCGTTTTCTGGACGCTGTTTGTCGGCGTAGGCGCCGTCGCAGGCGCGCTGGGGATGCTGCTTGACCCGACCGGCCGCGCCATGGGCATGGACGCCATGCTGCCCTATTTTCAGAAGCTGCCATTTGCGGACGCGCTTTTCTCCAACTTCACTTTCTCCGGAATCGCGCTGCTGTGCGTCAACGGACTTCCCAATCTGGCGGCCGCATGGCTGCTTTTGCGCAGGAAGCGCGCCGGCGTCGTGTGCGGCGGAATTTTCGGCGTAACGCTGATGCTGTGGATCTGCATTCAGTTTTATATGTTCCCGCTGAACTTCATGTCCACGGCCTATTTCGTTTTCGGGCTGGCGCAGGCCGCGACGGGCTATGCCGCCTATGTGTTTGCAAAGCAGGAGGCGTTCGCCGCGCAGGCGCGCGCCTATCCGCATCTAGGCGAAACCCCTGCGCGGCTGGT
Organism: uncultured Oscillospiraceae bacterium; assembly: GCA_964553125.1. Lineage (GTDB taxonomy): Bacteria > Bacillota > Clostridia > Christensenellales > Aristaeellaceae > Aphodomonas. Next base: position 844 of record CAZKJW010000105.1, on the reverse strand, counting down.
CGTTTATTTTTCGCGCATGGGCTACACAGAGCGCCTCGCGCTGGAAGAAGCGAACCGCACGGGCGCGCGTGTGTTCCGGCTCCGCGCAAACGAGCGGACTGAAGGCACGGCGGGGTTCTGGCAGTGCGGCCGCTTCGGGCTTTGCCGCTGGGACATGCCCCTTTGCGAAATGCCGCAGAACCTCTCGCAATACGAGCACGTGACCATCTGCTCGCCCATCTGGGTCTTTGCTTCGAGCGCGCCTGTGCGCGCCTTTTGCCGTGCCGCGAAGGGACAAATCCGCGAAGCGGACTATCTCCTTGTGCATCATACGCGCGGCCGCTACACAAACGCGGCGAACGAAATGGACGCGCTGCTCGGACTGCGCCGCACGGGGCTGAGAAGCGTGTGCTGTCAAAAAGGAACGTACAAATCCGAATGGCGCGAATCGTACAGCGGCTGACGCGCGAACCGCTGCGCAGGGGAGCTTTTCTTTTCCCGCGCATGGCGCGGTGTCGGGCGGGATGACGAGCCGACAGCACCAACACGGCAAGGTTCTTTCACGCACACGGCGCGGTATTGAGCGGTCGCCCATGCTTGAGCGGCGTTTCCGCTGAAATGCAGGCAGAAGACACGGAAGTGGGCGGCGGCTATGTGTCGTCGGTGCTTGCAAGCGGCATGCTTCGCATTGGCGTATCCGTATGCGATGCTTTATGATAAAACACCTATCTTCCGCCGCATAGGCGAAACAGGGACAGAAAACCCGTGCTCGGCGCTCTGGCGCAAAGCGCTTCCGCCGCATTCATCGCGCGCCCGGTCAGAAACGCGGCGCGCTTTTTTTGCGCCGCGGCTTCCGCGCCAAATA
>CAZKJW010000104.1:0-8391 GCA_964553125.1 uncultured Oscillospiraceae bacterium | reverse complement strand
GCGGTTTCGCAGTCGTCCGCGGGGAAGACGGGCGCGCCCAGTTCGCGCGAAAGCGCGGAAAAATCAACCTCCGCGCCCTTCTTGGGCAGCTCGTCCAGCATCGTCAGCGCGACGAGGACGGGCGAGCCGGTTTCGAGCAGCTCGAGCGTGAGGCACAGCCCGCGCGAAAGGCTGGTCGCGTCGAGCACGTTGAGAATCGCGTCGGGCTTTTCGCTGAAAAGCGCCGCGCGCGCAAGCGCTTCCTCGCCCTGCGGCGCGTCGAGCGCGTACACGCCGGGCAGGTCGATCAGCGTGACGGACGGATCGGCGAGCAGCGGCGCTTCCGCGCGTTCCACCGTTACGCCCGGAAAATTGCCCGTGCGCAGGCGCGCGCCCGCCAGCCGGTTGAGCAGCGTGGTTTTGCCGCTGTTCGGGTTGCCGCAGAGCGCCAGCTTCATTGCGTCACCTCCACCTGCCGCGCCAGCGCGCGGCGCATGGCCACGACATAGCCGCGCAGCGAATAGACGGCGGGGTCGCCGCCAGGCGCGGGATGTTCCGCGGTCACGCGCGTGCCGGGCACGAACCCGAGCGCGCTCAGCCGCGCCGCCTGCGGGCCGCGAACGGAACGGACGCGCGCCGCGTTTCCGGGCGTCAGATCGGCAAGAAGCATGATTTTTCCTCCAGAGAAGTCAGTTTCCATTGGCCGGCGGCGTCCCGCCGGGCGGAATAGACAAGCCTGCGCACGGCGGCGACATGCTCGCTGTCGGCGCGCAGCACGCCCACGGCGGTGTCGACCGAGCCGTCTGGCGCAAGCGGCACGACGGAATCATACGCGCCGGCGGCCTGCGCGAAGCGCTGCATATCGGCGGGGGACTGCACATAGCGGACGGCTTCGCCCGTCAGCCCGAGGGAGAGCGCTTCGAGAAACGCCTGCGCCGTTTCCTCCGGCGTTTGCGGGGCGCGGGGCGCGCCGGGTTCCCATGCGGACTGCCGCGAAACGCGACGCCATGCGCCTTCCTCATCGGGCGCGTAGGCGCAGAGAAAGGCGTGCCCGGCGAAATCGCCGACAGGTTCGAGCGTGCGCAGCGTTCCGTCGGACTCGACGCCTGCGCTGGAGCCGCAGGCACATGCCAGCAGTTTCGGCGCGCCCTGCGCGCTCAGCACGGCAGCGAATTGTCCGTCGCGGCAGACGCCCTCGGCGGCGTACAGGCCGGGCGAAGGCAGCGCGCGCAGCGCGGCTTTTTCCGGAAACGCGACGGGCAGAAAAACCGCCTCGTCCGCAGTGCGGCCAAACGACGCGGCGTTCTGCTCCGCCACAAGAAGATACTCTCCTGCGCCGGCCAAAAGCCGCGGCGGCTCGGCTTCGGGCGCGGGCGCGCGAATCTCCAGCTCGATGCGCCCGTCCGGCCACTGCACGGCGAACGCATTGCCTGTGACGCCGCCGACGAGCCGGCCGCCCTCAAAGCGCAGCCGGAGCGCGGCGCCCGGAACGGCCGCGTCGAAGGGGCGCACCTCCAGATACTGCACGCCGTGCGGGCTGACGGGCAGCGCGCGCTGTCCCGTTTCGCCGCAGAAAATGCCGTTGAGATAGACGATTCCGGCCGCGCCGGAAACCGCGAGCATCGGCAGCATGAATAATCCCTCCCTGTCGGGCAAGTGTATGCGGGAAAAAAGCATTTATTTCAAAAAATAAATCCAGCCTGAAATGCGTAAAGAAATGAATGCGTATAGTTGACATCCGACAGATTAAAGAGGTATAATGTTATGGTTTTTCCTAAAAGGGCAAAAAATCCGATGTGCAACGGAGCAAATCCGTACACATAAATATTTATCCAGAAAGGAAACACAACCATGAAGAAATTCCTTGCTGCGCTGCTGGCGATGGCGATGGTTCTGTCTCTGTGCAGCTTCGCTGCCGCGGACGAAACCGGCTCCGTCTATTACCTCAACTTCAAGCCCGAAGCTGACGCTGCCTGGCAGACGCTCGCCAAGACCTACACCGAGCTGACCGGCGTGCCGGTGACCGTCGTCACCGCCGCTTCCGGCACCTACAGCGAAACCCTGACCGCCGAAATGGACAAGGGCAAGTCTGCCCCCACGCTGTTCCAGTGCGGCAACCAGGCCGGTCTGGACACTTGGCAGGATTTCTGCCTTGACCTGCGCGACACCGACTTCTACAACGAGCTGACCACCACCGATTTCAACCTCTACGGCGAAAACGGCGAAGCGTTCTGCATCGGCTACTGCTACGAAGCGTTCGGCATCATCACCAACAAGGCGCTGCTTGAAAAGGCCGGCTACACCCTGGCTGACATCAAGGATTTCGCCTCCCTGAAGGCCGTTGCCGAAGACATCCATGCCCGCAAGGACGAACTGGGCTTCGACGCCTTCACGTCCGCCGGTCTGGACGGCTCCTCCTCCTGGCGCTTCTCCGGCCATCTGGCCAACATGCCCCTGTACTACGAGTTCCGTGACGACGGCGTGACCTCTCAGCCCGCCACCATCACCGGCAAGTACATGGACAACTTCAAGAACATCTGGGATCTGTACATCAACAACGCTTCCACCGAACCCGCGCAGCTGCCCACCGCCACCGGCGACCAGGCTGAGGCCGAATTCGGCGAAGGCAAGGCCGTGTTCTATCAGAACGGCTCCTGGGAATTCGCGAACCTGACCGGCACCTTCGGCATGAGCGCCGATGATCTGGCCATGATCCCGATCTACTGCGGCGTGGAAGGCGAAGAAAAGGCCGGCCTGTGCTGCGGCACCGAAAACTGCTGGGCTGTCAACTCCCAGGCTTCCGAAGAAAACATCAAGGCCACGCTCGACTTCCTCTACTGGGTTGTGACCTCTGAAGAAGGCACCGCGATGATGGCCGAACAGTTTGGCCCCATCCCGTTCAAGGCTGCCAAGGCTTCCACCAACGTGTTCTTCAACGACGCCAATGCGTATCTCGCCGATGGCAACTACGTTGTCAGCTGGGCGTTCAACCACACCCCCAACGTGGATTCCTGGCGTGCGGGCGTTGTCGCCGCGCTGACCCAGTACTCCGCCGGCACCGGCTCCTGGGACGACGTTGTGACTGCGTGCGTTCAGGGCTGGGCTGTCCAGTACGCGAATCAGTAATCTCCATTGCTGAGAGCAAGGGGGCACGCTGCACGGCGTGCCCCCATTTTCGGTGAGAACCGCGAAGGCTCGTCCGCAGGCGCGGCGAAGCCGCCATAAAATGCTTTTCCCCATTTCACATTGGAGGCGCGGCTATGAAAAAAACGAAACAGACAAACTCCGCGGCAGTGAACTCGCAGCTCATACGCCGCCCGATTCAGCGATGGTTCGCCGTATTCCTTCTGCCGACGTTTGCGGCGTTCTGCATCGGCTTCCTGTATCCGTTCCTCAAGGGCATGTATCTGTCCTTCTGCAAGTTTACCACCACGTCCAACGCGAAGTGGGTCGGGCTTGCGAACTATCAAAAGGCGCTGGCCGATGCGAGCTTCATGCATGCGTTCTGGTATACGGCGCTGGTTGCCGCGTCCTCGCTGGTCATCATTAACCTGCTGGCTTTTGCCGTTGCATACGCGCTGACGCGCGGCATCAAAGGCTCGAACGTGTTCCGCGGCGTGTTCTTCATGCCCAACCTGATCGGCGGCATCGTTCTGGGCTATATCTGGTCCATGATTTTTGACGGCGTGCTCAAGCGCTACGGCACGTCCATTGTGCTGAGCACCACATATGGCTATTGGGGTCTGATTATCCTGATGAGCTGGCAGCAGATCGGCTACATGATGATTATCTACATCGCCGGCCTGCAGTCGGTGCCGACGGACATGATCGAGGCCGCCAAGATTGACGGCGCAAACGGCTGGCAGACGCTGCTGCACATCACCATTCCCACGGTGATGCCGTCCGTCACCATCTGCACCTTCCTGACGCTGACAAATTCGTTCAAGCTCTTCGATCAGAACATGGTTCTCAACGGCGGTCAGCCGTTCGTGTTCCGCCCGGACGGAACGATCATCAAATCGACCGAAATGCTTGCGCTCAATATTTATAACACCTTCTATCTGAACTCCAATTCCCGCGGCGTGGGTCAGGCGAAGGCCGTGCTGTTCTTCATTCTGGTGGCGGCCATCGCGCTGGTTCAGCTGCGCGCCACGCATACGAAGGAGGTGCAGCAGTAATGAAAAAAGAGCAGACGCTCAAAAACATCCTCACCGTGGTGTTCACGCTGATCTGCATCGCCTACATGATGCCGATCGTCATTGTGCTGATGAACTCATTCAAAACGAACGCATCCATCAACACGAGCACCTTCGCCCTGCCGAACGCCGAGACGTTCGTGGGCTGGGCGAACTATCAAAACGGCATGACTGTGGGCGAGTATCCGTTCCTCAACTCGGTCGCCTACAGCTTCGTCATCACGATTCTGTCCTCTGCGCTGATTCTGCTGTGTACGTCCATGGCGGCGTGGTATATTTCCCGCGTGGACGATCTGTTCTCGCGCGTGGTGTATTATCTGTGCGTGTTCTCGATGGTCGTGCCGTTCCAGATGGTGATGTTCACGCTGGCCAAGACGGCGCACACGCTGCGGCTCGACACGCCGTGGTCGATCCCGATCATCTATCTGGGCTTCGGCGCGGGGCTTGCGGTGTTCATGTTTGTCGGCTTTGTCAAGGGCATTCCGCTGGAAATCGAAGAAGCGGCCGCCATTGACGGCTGCGGCGCGCTCCGCACGTTCTTCCTCGTGGTGTTCCCGATGCTCAAGCCGATCCTCGTTTCGGTGGGCGTGCTGGAAATCATGTGGGTCTGGAACGACTACCTGCTCCCCTACCTCGTGCTCGACCGCACGAAGTACAAAACCATTCCGATTCACATCCAGTATTTGCAGGGCAGCTATGGCCATGTCGATCTCGGCGCGGTGATGGCGCTGATTATGCTGAGCATCATCCCGATCATCGTCTTCTATCTGTCCTGCCAGAAGCACATCATTTCCGGCGTGACGGCGGGCGCTGTGAAGGGCTGAGAAAAAAACAAAAAGAATCGCGGCTTTTTGGCTGCGGTTCTTTTTTTGTTTGGGGCGGCAGGGCCGCCCTTTTTCCTTTTGTGTTTACGCGATGGCGACCCGCATGCTCACATGATAGCATGGCTTTTCCCCATCTACCGATGCATAGCTGATCCAGCCGTAGAGGTCGTCAAGCGGAATGAAATGGTTTTCGTCTAAGCAGTCGAGCAATGGTTTGAGATGCTCCGGCGTGATGCGGTACAGATCCTCGACCTCGACCGTGCGGGCAACGCAGCGGTTCGGCGGCGAATAGTGGATGGGCGGCCGCAGGGTTTCGCCTTTGAGGTCGAAGTATTTCTTCAGAAGCCCCACGCCGATGCGCACCGGATAATACTCTATGTCATGGCGGCGCAGATCGTTTTTGGAAATACTTAATACTGTATAAGTATACGGCGCATAATCCATCCAGCGCGCAACGATGGAGGGCGTGTCCGGATGCTCCAGCACGTCGGGGTCGGACAGCATGAGCCGATAGGCGCCGATCATATGCTGGATTGTTGCCGGCGTGGCGTCGGAGGTGTCCTTGCGGTATTCGTTTTCGTGCAGACGGATGCGTGCGAGAAGCTCGTAGAGATCCTCGATGGTCTTGCCGATTTCCTGCTCACGCTTTTCCAACAGTGAAAGAACGTGGTCAAGCCCGGTGCTGCGGCCAGAGGCCGACTGCAGGTTCAGTGGAATGCCGAATGCGCTGAGCTGCCTGAGCTGAACGAGACGGATGAGATCCTCCTCCGAGTAGAAACGATAGTTGTTATCCTCGCTGCGCTGAGGATAAAGAAGCCCCTCGCGGTCATAGAAGCGCAGGGCAGTCTTGCGAACGCCCGTAAGATTTTCAAAGTCTCCGATTTTTAGCCGCAAACTGATCGCCCTTTCCTGTGCAATAAATAACATAATACTCGCTTTACGGGAATTGCGCAAGCGTTGAGCCAACTGGAGGGTTACGGTTTTTTTCAGAGGGCGCGCAAGCGCCGATGAAAGAAACATGCATTCTGAATGCAAAAAACGCGCGTGAATGTGAAAACATATACGCAGAAAAATGCGCGCCGATTTTCTTGAGCGAAAATCTGCCTCTTGAGACTATACCGGGGTTTAATGATATAAAGGACAAGGTGTCCGCGCGCCATAGCCCAGACGCGGGGACGAATGAGAAAGGGAGGATTGACACATGAAGAAACTGATTGCGCTGCTGCTGATGACGGTCATGCTGCTGTCTGTCGCGGTCTGCGCCGGTGCGGAAACGTATTCCGGTACCGGTTACGGAATGCAGGGCCCCGTGACGGCGGAAGTGACCATCGAAGATGGCAAAATCACCGCCATTGAACTGACCCAGTATTCCGAAACGGCGAACATTACTGCCGTTGCGAAGGAACGAATCCCGCAGCAGATCATTGAACACCAGACGCTGAAAGTGGACACCGTGACCGGCGCGACGCTTTCCAGCTATGCGATTCTCAACGCAGTGAAGGATGCCGTGAAGGCTTCCGGACAGGACGTTGCGGCGCTGACGGCGGAGGCGTGGAGCGAGCCGGCCGGTGAGGACGAAGTCTGGGATACCGATGTGCTCGTTATGGGCGCGGGCGGCGCGGGCCTGAGCGCGGCGATCACCGCGGCGCAGGGCGGCGCGAAGGTAATCCTGATTGAAAAAGGCTCTGTCATGGGCGGTAACACGCTGGTGGCCGGTGCGGCATACAACGCCGTTGATCCGCAGGCGCAGAGCGTTATGGTGCTCACGCGCAGCCAGAAGGACACCATGGATCGCTATCTCGCGCTTGATCCGGCGGATCCGGCGCTGAAGTTCGACCTGTATCCGGAATGGGCTGAAGTGCTGGAAACCCTCAAGGCCGACATCACCGCTTTTTATGCGGCGAACGAAGGCAAGGAAGCCGGCGTGGATATGCCCGGCTTTGACTCCATCGCGCTGCATATGTGGCACATCTATACGGGTGGTCTGCGTCAGCTGGACAATGGCGAGTACATCGCGCCCAAGCTGGAACTGGCGCGCACGCTGGCCGAAAATGCGCTTGCTTCCTTTGAGTGGATGGACAGCGTGGGTCTGAACGCGTCCTATGGCGCTGAGGCGGATTACGGCGGATATGCCGGTCTGGGCACGGTGCTTGGCGCCATGTGGCCGCGCACGCACAGCTTTATGAGCGGCGCAGAGCGCATTCCGCAGCTGGCAAAGGTTGCCGAAGAAAACGGCGTGACCATTTATACCGAAACCCGCGGCACGAAGCTGCTCGTGGACGAGAACGGCAAGGTTGTCGGCGCTTGCGCCGAAAAGGCGAACGGCACGCAGATCACCATCAACACGACGAAGGGCGTTGTACTGGCGACCGGCGGCTATTGCGCCAACCCCGCAATGGTGAAGGAATACGACCAGTATTGGGGCGATGACCTTACCGCGCACACCCTCAGCACGAATCTTGGCACCAATGAAGGCGACGGCATCGTCATGGCGCAGGAAATCGGCGCGGGCGTGTTCGGGCTGGAAATTTCTCAGATGATGCCTTCTTCTTCGCCTGTGAAGGGTACGATGACGGACGGCATCTGGGCTGACGCTGCCGAGCAGATCTGGATTGATGGAAACGCGAAACGCTTTGTCAACGAATACGCTGAGCGTGACGTGCTGGCCAAGGCCTCTCTGGCGCTGGACGATGGCATTTTCTATATCATCTATGCCGGACGCGGAGATATTTCCAAGCCCGATCAGAAGGTCACCGGAACGGATTACAACGCGCGCATTGCTGCCATGGTTGAAGGCGGACACATTTGGTATGGTTCCACGCTGAAAGAGCTGGCGGAAGCGAGCAACACCGCCGCCGCTGGCTGCACGCCGTGCTTCACGGAGGAAGCGCTGCGCGAAGTGATTGAGCGTTACAACAGCTTTGTGGCAAATCAGAAGGACGAGGATTTCGGAAAGGAAGTGCTTGCCGGCGCGATCGATCTGGAAGCGATTGAGAACGATCCGAATATGGGCATCTGCATCAGCCCGCGCAAGTCGTCGCTGCACCACACGATGGGCGGCATCAGCATTGACACGGAAACGCATGTGCTCACCGTGGACGGCGCGATCATCGAAGGCCTGTGGGCGGCCGGCGAAGTGGCTGGCGGTATCCACGGCGGAAACCGCCTTGGCGGCAACGCGATTGCGGATATCTTCACCTTCGGTCAGATTGCCGGACGCAACGCTGCGGAAGGCAAATAATACGAGCTCTAACCCCTTCTATCCGCGACAGAAGAAATTCTGCCGCGGATTTTTTGGTGTTTTTGGGGCGGCAGGGCCGCCCTTTTTTCATGTGCGCGGCCCGCGGGGGAGCGTGCTTCCCTGCGGGGAGCGGACGGGCTGATGGGCGAGG
>CAZKJW010000103.1:0-8596 GCA_964553125.1 uncultured Oscillospiraceae bacterium | reverse complement strand
TGCGCGGCCTGTACCCGTGCGGCGAAGGCGCGGGCTATGCGGGCGGCATTCTTTCCTCCGCCGCGGACGGCGTGCGGCAGGCTGAAAACGTGCTGGCGCAGTACGAAGTATAACCGTGTAAGGGGATGATGCGCGCTGGCGCGGCAAAGGCCAGTGTGGGCGGCAGCAACTGCACAACAAAAAAATCCGCAGGAAAACGCACGCAACATGTGAAAGCGTTCCCCTGCGTTTTTTTGTTGCGGAAGCAGCGCTTTTGGGCCACGCCCTTTCTGCGAAGCATCAATGGACAGCGAAAAACTTCTGCGTAGGAGTTTGCGCCATGCCTGCGTGATAAGTGCATTGCTTTCCATGCTCCGTTTGGCCGGCGCTCCTTATCCGTTATCCTGCAACGCAGCGCAAATGTTGTTGCGAATCTACGACGCAGTGTCAAAATCCGCGCGGCGCTCTCATTTCATTGCGCTATCACAATGGCGGCAATGCCCTTCCCGCGCCGCTTGCTCTACGCTATTATTTTCAGCACATCCCCGCAGCACGCACGTGCAACCTGCACGGCGTTCGCCTCTCGCCTCGCACTGACGCGGCAGCGCCTCCGGCCCCGGCCCCCGCGCGTCAGGCCGCCTGCTTCACCGACCTCCCCGCGAATCCCGCCGTCGCTGTCACGCAAAAGGCGGGGCGGTCGGCAGACACAGGCGCGCTGGTCGGATGAAATAGCCGGTTTCGGCTTTTTCATAAAAAACCTCTTGCAATTTCAGGCGCAACGTGTTATCCTTAGTTAGCTACGGAATAAATAGGGGGTTCTGAATATGACAGCTTTGAGAATTATCTGCACCATCCTTCTGGTGCTTTGCGCGCTTGTCGTTATCGTTTCCGTCCTGCTTCAGCAGGGACAGACCGAAGGCCTCGGCTCCATCGCCGGCGGCGCGGAAACCTTCTTCGGCAAGAATAAGTCCAAGTCCTACGAAGGCAAGCTGGCGCTGGCCACGAAGATCTGCGGCACCGGCTTCATCGTGCTGAGCCTCGTCATCGCGGCGATCGTCTCCCGCGTGTAATTCTGCAAAAGACCGATACGCCTGAAACCATCGTCTGGTTTCGGGCGTATTTTTTGCGCAAAAAAGCGCCGCCGCCCGCTTCCGGACGACGGCGCTTTTGCGCTCAGATTTCAGCGTTCACTTTTTCCGGCGGCACAAGCAGCTTCGCCGGGTCGGCGAGCAGCTCGCGCAGGTAGCTGAACGCGCGGCCATACGCCGCGCCGCAGGCAATGCGTTCGTCAATCACCACGCCCAGCGGAATCATGCGGCGGAAATGCACCGCGCCGCCCGGCGCAGGCTCCGCATGGCGCTCAATGCGCCCCATGCCGATGAACACGCTCGTCGTGCCGAAATTGTAGATGTGGTGATACACGCTCGGCATACCGATGGACGCCATGTTCGTGATGAACATGCTCGTGTGGAACGGGCTTGCCTTGAGAATCAGGCCGGGCATGATTCCGTATCTGTCCAGAAAGCGCGCCAGCGCGACGATGAACGTCGCCAGCCCCGGCGTGCCCAGAAGCGTTCTGGCCACCTTGTCCGTCAGGTTGGAGGTAACGGGCTTGCGGTTTTCCTCGATGGACGCGGCGAAAAGGTTGTGTACGTCCATGAGCGTCGCTTCGGGCGGCAGCTTGACCTTGATGGTCGTCTCCTGAATGGTGTCGCCCTCCATCGATTTGAGCACCGCCAGAGAAACGGCAATGTGGTTGCGGGCATAGAGCTTCTTGTTCATGATGAAGCGGTTCAGCTCCGGATACTTCGCCACCGTGCGCACATACGCCGCAACGATCAGGTCCATATAGCTGATCTGATTTCCCGCATCGCGCTGCGCGCGGATAAAAGCAGTCAGCGTATCGCAGTCGATATACTGCGTGACCATCACCTGCGAGTCGTCGCGACGGGGCATGATGTAGGGCGTCAGCCCCACAATCGGGTCGCTCAGCTTCAGCCGGCGGCCGTCCTGTCGTCTTCCAAACATTTGTCTTGTTACCTTCCTTTCGGGGCGCGGATGAGTTCAAATGAATTTCAAGAAAAATAAATCCGCGCACATTATACGATATCCTCTCCTGAAACGCAAGAAAAACCAATGCAGCGGCCGTCATGCCGTCATGCGCGCAATTGCTTCAATGCCCCTGCGATACAGTGTTTTCAGTGTGTCGAGGCAATACGCGCGGCCATGCTCCTGCTCGCAGCGCTCCGTCAATTCTCCAAACGAGAGGTGATCGACCGCATGGCGGCGAACCACCCACTTCTCCCGCTCGCAGAGTCCGTCCAGCCACGCCTCCACCAGCCGGCAGGCGTGCTGTGCGAGCAGCAATTCGCTTTTCGCCTCGCGCAGCGCCTGCGCATACGGGTTCAGCGAAGCGTCGCCGTCCGCCGCCGCGCAGGCCAGCCGCCCCGCCGGGTCTCCGGGAAGCCCGCCGTACGAGCCGCAATTCTCTGTCGAACGCGCCGCCAGCGCGTTCGCGCGGATGAGCGCTTCCGGCTGCTGCGCCAGCGCAAACTGCTTCTCCATCAGCGCAATTTCCGATTCCAGACAGGCGGCGCGCGCCCGTGTAATCCGATAATCCCGCAAAAGCGCGGTGATGCGTTCCTTCTCCATGTGCTGCTCCTTCCGTTTTTATCGCGTTACGCGATTATTGTAGCGGCATATGCCGCATATGTCAACGCAATTCGCGATATTTTCAGGACGCAATTTTGCATCCGCAGTTGCTTTTCACCGCAAAGTGCGATATACTGCAACTGCCAAGAGGGGGGAATCGCCATGTTTGCCGAACGGCTCAGGATGCTTCGTGAACAGGCCGGGCTGACGCAGATTGCGTTTGCCAAAGCGTTCGGCGTAGCGCAGTCCACCGTCGCGGGCTGGGAGTCCGGCGCGAGAGAGCCGAACATCGCCACAGTCCGGCGGCTGGCGGATTTTTTCTGCGTGACGGCGGATTATCTTCTCGGCGGCGATGCGCCCGCGCTGGACGAGCGCCTTGAAGCGATGCACAAGAATCCCAAGCTGGGGCTGCTGTTTGACCGCACGGCCCGAATGACATCGGAGGACCTGGACGCGGTGCTGCACATCGTGCGCCAGATGCAAAAAGACGAATGACGGAATTACTTCAGAATCTCATCAACAGCACGCCCGTGATGGTCGATCTCTGCGGATACGACGGTCACGGCAGCAAAGTTCAGCTCACCGCGGAGGGGCGGCTGTTCCCGCGCGAGGACGCTTCCCTGCTCGTGTTCGACGAATTCAACCCCGAGGACATGACCTCGGCGCAGTCGGCGATTCGTTTCAGCGAGAACTATGTGAGCATCGTGCGCGGAATGCACACCTTCCCGGCGATGGAGTTCCGCACGGGGCAGCTGTGCGAGGGCGAATACCGCGCCGAAGGGCAAAGCCTGATCCTCCGGACGTTTCCCACGGAAGTCAGCGTCAAGCGGCGCGGCGCGCGCGGACGGCTGCACATCGTCTACCAGATAACGCTCGGCCTGCTCGGCGGCGCCATTCAGGAAACGCACATCTGCCGGATGGAAATCCGCTTCCGTCCCACGGGCGATGCGGAAAAAGCTCGCTCGCGCGGCAAGCGCTGCGCGCATCCGAAGCAGCCCGACGCGGTGCTTGCCGACGAAATCGTTTCCAAGCTGCTTCAGGAAACCTTCGCGCAGGACAGCCAGCCGTGACCACCCCCGCTGTGACGCTGCGCGAATCGCTGCGCGCGCGCTTCCCCGGCGCCATGGTTCGCTGGGATGATTCCGGCCGCGCGCTGCTTGTCACGGACGCGCCGCGCCGCGGCTATGACGCGCCGGACGGCTGCATCTGCGGCGGGCTGGCGTACTACGACCTGCCGCCCGAAGCGCTGTGCGCGCCGGACGCGCCCCCGTTCGAGGGATATTCGGACGATCTTCCGGAGTTACAGGCCGCGCTTTCCATGCTGCTTGCCGATGGTTTTTCGGCGCAGGAATGCGCCGCCGGGCTTCCCGCCGAAGGGCGCGCGCTTGTACAAACGGCGTATGCCGCCTGCGCGCGCGGGGAACGCTTCATCTGCGCGGCGCTGCCGCAGCTTCGCGCACGTTGGGCCGAGGCGCTCCGCAGAAGGGACGAGCCGCTCAAAACCGCCTGCCGCGCAGCCGCCGCCGTGCTTTCGGCATGGTTTGCGCAGGCACGGACAGCCCCCGAAGCCGCAAAGCAGCCTTCCTCCGAAAAAAAGCAGGAAAATGCCGGGCGTTAGGGGTTGCATTCCTTGAGCGGATATGATATACTCAGCCTTGCGGTTTGTTCAGTTAGATCGAACTCAGCCAAGCGAGAGGTGAAACAAGTGAAAGAGGGCATCCATCCGAAGTATCAGGAGGCGACGGTTCGCTGCGTCTGCGGTGAAACGTTTAAGACCGGCTCCACCAAGCCGGAACTGAGAGTTGAAATTTGCTCCAAGTGCCATCCCTTCTTTACCGGCAAGCAGAAGCTGGTGGACACGGGCGGACGCGTGGATCGCTTCAAGAAGCGCTACGGTCTGTAATCGATACGCGGACAGAGCGAGTCGAAGTTTTTCGGCTCGCTTTTCTGTTTTTTTACCGCGCATCCGGATTTCCGCAGTTTACGCCGCGCCCTTTTCGTTGTATACTATATACATGCGCGAAAAAATCATTTCGCAGAGTCAAAGAAAGGCAGGCTGACACAATGCCGAAAAACGATACATCTCCCAAGCGCCCGGACATCGGCGGGCAGGCCGTTCTGGAGGGCGTCATGATGAAATCGCCCGACAGCGTCGCCATTGCGGTGCGCAAGCCGGACGGCTCCATCTGCGTCAAATGCGACCCCTATGTTTCCCCCACCAAGAAGCACAAATGGATGGGCTGGCCCATCGTGCGCGGCGCGGTCAACATGGTCAACATGCTGGTCATGGGCATGAACACGCTCGAAGCGTCCAGCCAGATGCTCGGCGTGGAGGAGGAAGAACCCACCAAATTTGAAAAATGGCTCGCTAAGAAATTCGGCAAGAGCGTCGATAAAATCGTCATGGGCGTCGCCATCGTGCTGGCCGTGTTCCTGTCGGTCGGGCTGTTCATGGTGATTCCCAGCATCGCCGCCACGCTGATCAACAAGGTCGTCAAGTCGCTTCTGCTGGTCAACCTGTGCGCCGGGGCTGTGCGCATCCTCATCCTGATCGGCTACATCTGGGCATGCGGGCGGATCCCCGATATGCGCCGCACGTTTGAATATCACGGCGCGGAACACAAAACGGTCTACTGCCATGAGGCTGGTCTGGAGCTTACGCCCGCAAACGCCAAGCAGTTTTCCACGCTGCACCCGCGCTGCGGCACGAGCTTCCTGCTCATCACCATGATCATCGCCCTGCTGGCGGGCGCGGTGGTCGATCAGCTGCTGCATGTGATTTTCGGCGTGGAACGCCTTACGTTCATCGCGCGCCTTGCGCGCAGCATCGTCATCCTTCCGCTGATCGCAGGCATCTCCTACGAGACGCTCAAGGGGCTCGCCCACAGCGACAACAAGCTCGTCCGCGCGCTGCGCTGGCCGGGGCTGATGCTTCAGCATCTCACCACGCGCGAGCCGGATGAAAAGCAGCTGGAAGTGGCCATCGCCTCCATGAAGGCGGCGTTGGCGGGCAAAGCGATGCCCGAGACGATCCTGAACGCTGCCGAAGCGGACGGCGCGCCGTCGGACGCTCCGGAAAAACAAGCATGAAAACCAGACGGGATGCGCTGAAGGAAGCCGCCGCGCGGCTGGCTGCGGCCGGTTGCTCCGACGCGCGGCTGGACGCGGAGTGGATGCTCGCGGAAGCCGCCGCGCTGCCGCGCCTGTCTCTGCTGCTCGATTTGGACGCGCCGCTTTCCGGACAGGAGGCGGCGCGATTTTCGGATTATACGGCGCGGCGCGAGGCGGGCGATCCGCTGCAATACGTGCTCGGGCGCGCCGATTTTATGGGGCATGAATTCCGCTGCGACGCGCGCGCGCTGATCCCCCGCTGCGACACGGAACCGCTTTGCGAGGCTGTGATCGAGCGCGCCCGCGCGCTGAAAGAGCCGTCCGTGCTGGAGCTTGGCGCGGGAAGCGGCGCGGTGTCGGTCAGCGTGTCGCTTGCGTGCCCCAATGCGCGCGTGACGGGCGCGGATATCAGCCGCGACGCGCTCAGCCTCTGCCGCGAGAACGCCGCGCTGCACGGCGCCGCGGTCGAATGGCTGGAGAGCGACTGGTTCTCGGCGCTGTCCAGCCGCAAGTTCGACGTGATTTTTTCCAACCCGCCCTACATTCCCTCGCGGGATATGGCGACGCTGCAAAGCGAAGTGCGGCGCGAACCGGCGCTTGCGCTGGACGGCGGCACGGACGGGCTTGATTTTTACCGGCGCACGCTGCGCGAACTGCCGGCGCATCTGGCGCAGGGCGGCTCGCTGCTCTTTGAAACGGGCGACGGCGAAATGGACGCGGTGCTTGCGCTGATGGAACGCCGCTTTGCTCATCTGGAAATGCGGCGCGATCTGGGCGGCCTGCCCCGCGTGGCGATAGGAGACGGATATGACGGCGATTGAAAACAAGCTGCTCTGGATTGAAGGGCGCTTCGACGAAATCACACAGCTGATGACGCAGCCCGACGTCGCGGCCGACGCGGAAAAACTGCGCAGGCTCATGCAGGAGCACGCGCAGCTGGAGCCGGTGCTGGAAGCATATCGCGCATGGCAGAAGCTCGTCGCGCGCGACCGCGAAGCTGACGAAATGCTCGCCGATCCGGAAATGGCCGAAATGGCGCGCGAGGAAAAGGACGAGCTGCGGGAGGCGATTCCCGCCGCGCTGCGCGCATTGCAGCTGCTCCTGCTGCCGCAGGACCCGAACGACGACAGGAACGTCGTGATGGAGATTCGCGCGGGCGCAGGCGGCGAGGAGGCCGCGCTGTTTGGCGCGATGCTTCTGCGCATGTATCAGCACTACGCCGAGCGCCGCGGCTGGCGCTTCGAGCTGACGGACGCAAACATGACGGAGCTTGGCGGCGTGAAGGAAGCGACGTTCATGATCTCCGGGCGCGGCGCGTTCCGCCGCCTGAAATTTGAAAGCGGCGTACACCGCGTGCAGCGCGTGCCCTCCACGGAATCATCCGGGCGCATCCACACGTCCACCGCGACGGTGGCCGTGCTGCCCGAAGCGGAGGATGTGGACGTTCAGGTCAACCCCGGCGACCTGCGCATCGACGTATACCGATCCACCGGTCACGGCGGGCAGTGCGTCAACACGACCGACTCGGCCGTGCGCATCACGCATCTGCCGACGGGGCTTGTTGTAACCTGTCAGGACGAAAAGTCGCAGATCAAAAACCGCGAAAAAGCCATGCGCGTTCTCAAGGCGCGGCTCTATGACATGTACCGCTCCAGAGCCGAGGCAGAATATGCCGAAAACCGCCGCTCGCAGGTCGGCACGGGCGACCGGAGCGAGCGCATCCGCACGTACAACTTTCCGCAGGGGCGCGTGACCGATCACCGCATCGGGCTGACGCTGTATCAGCTGGAAGCGTTTGTGGACGGCGACTGCGATCCGATCATCGACGCGCTTGTGCTGGCGGACGAAACCGAGCGGCTCAAGGCATTGGGGGAAAACGAATGAAAACGGAATTGATGCCGGTCACGGCGGCTTCCATCGCGCTGGGCGCGTCTTTAATGGCCGAAGGCAAGCTGGTCGCCTTCCCGACGGAAACGGTGTACGGCCTCGGCGCGGACGCGCTCAACGGCAAAGCCGTGCTGAAAATTTTTGAAGCGAAGGGCCGTCCCGCGGACAACCCGCTCATTGCGCACATCAGCGACAAGCGCGAGCTTGCGCCGCTTGTGGCGCGCGTAGACGAGCGTGCGCAGAAGCTCATGGACGCATTCTGGCCCGGCCCGCTGACGATGGTGTTTCCCAAATCCAGCCTGATTCCCGACGCAGTCAGCGCGGGGCTTTCCACGGTTGCCGTGCGGATGCCGTCGCATCCGGCTGCACGGATGCTCATCCGCGCGCTCGGGCGGCCCATCGCCGCCCCCAGCGCAAACCGAAGCGGCAAGCCCAGCCCCACCACGGCGGCGCACGTTTTTGAGGATATGGACGGGCGCATCCCGCTCATCCTAGACGGCGGCCCCTGCGGCGTAGGCGTGGAATCGACGGTGCTCGACCTTTCCGGCGACGTACCGACGCTGCTGCGTCCCGGCGGAATCACCGCCGAAATGCTGCGCGAATACCTGCCCGATCTGGCGATTCACCCGGCCGTGCTGCATCCGCTGCAAAGCAGCGCCGAGGCGCGCTCCCCCGGCATGAAATACAAGCACTACGCGCCCAACGCGTCCATCGTGATCGTTCGCGGCACGCCTGAGCAAATCGCCGCGCGCTACGACGCAAGCGCCGCCTCCGGCAAAAAAACGGCGATTCTCTGCGCCGACCGCGCCCCCTACGGCGACCGCTTTGTCTACGAGCTTGGTCACGATGCGGGCGAAATGGCTTCCCGCCTTTTTGCCGCGCTGCGCGCGATGGACGACGACGGCGTCGAAGCCGCCTTCTCCGAGCAGACGCCCACCGACGGCGTGGGCCTTGCGCTGACGAACCG
>CAZKJW010000102.1:0-8597 GCA_964553125.1 uncultured Oscillospiraceae bacterium | reverse complement strand
CAACATGATGACCGGCGTGTACATGCCGACCGAGGGCGAGATCGAGCTGATGGGCAAGTCCATCAAGGGAATGCCCACCTACAAAATCACCTACGAAGGCATTTCCCGCACGTTCCAGAATATCCGCCTGTTCAAGTCGATGACGGTGCTGGAAAACATCAAGGTCGCTTTCCAGAGCCGCATGTATTACTCGCTGCTTGACGGCCTCACGCGCGACACCTACTATGAGCGCGAGGAGAACGGCTGCGACGAGCGCGCCAGAGAGCTGCTGCGCGTGTTCGACATGGAAGAAATGGCCGACTGGAACGCAAACAGCCTGCCTTACGGCTTGCAGCGCAAGCTGGAAATCTGCCGCGCCATGGCGACGAACCCGAAGCTGCTGCTGCTCGACGAGCCGGCCGCCGGCATGAACCCGATCGAGACGCAGGAGCTGATGGTCACCATTCAGCGCATCCGCGAAAAATTCGGCGTAACCATCCTGCTCATCGAGCACGATATGAAGCTGGTCATGGGCATCTGCGAGCGCATTTACGTGCTCAACTATGGCCGGATCATTGCCGAGGGCACGCCGGCTGAGATCCGCCAGAACCGCGAGGTTGTCGCGGCGTATCTGGGCGATTCCGACGGCGAAGCCGCAACCGAAAAGGAGGGCGCGTGACATGATGCTGCGGGTGAAGGATTTGAACGTCTACTACGATGCGATTCACGCGCTCAAGGACGTCAGCTTTGAGGTGAACGAGGGCGAAATCGTAACGCTGATCGGCGCGAACGGCGCCGGAAAGACCACCACGCTGCACACCATTTCCGGCCTGCTGCGCGGCAAGTCGGGCAAGATTGAGTTCATGAACGAGGGCATTCAGCAAAAGCCCGCGCATGAAATCCTTAAGATGGGTCTGGCGCAGGTGCCCGAAGGGCGGCGCGTCTTTACGCGCATGACCGTGCTGGAGAATCTGGAAATGGGTGCTTTCGCGCGCAAGGATCGCACGGCCATTTCCGGCGACCTCGACCGCGTTTTCCAGAGCTTCCCGCGCCTGAAGGAGCGCCGCAAGCAGATTGCGGGCACGCTTTCGGGCGGCGAGCAGCAGATGCTCGCCATGGGCCGCGCGATGATGTCCTCGCCGCGCATGATCATGCTCGACGAACCGTCGATGGGTCTTTCGCCGATTCTGGTCGAGGAGATTTTCTCTATTATCCGCGAGATTCATCAGCTCGGCACGACGGTGCTGCTCGTGGAGCAGAACGCGCAGATGGCGCTGTCCATCGCCGACCGCGCCTACGTGCTGGAAACGGGCAAGGTTGTGCTTCAGGGCGACGCGCACGAAATGCTGGATAACCAAGATGTGCGGCGCGCATACTTGGGATGAGAGAACATGAAAGAAATATTTGAAAAGCAGCTCGCGTGGTTCCGTTCAGGAGCCACGCGGGAGATGGACAACCGCATCAACAGCTTGAAGCGCCTGCGCGAAGCGCTCCGACGGCATGAGTCGGAGCTGCTTCGCGCTTTGCGCAACGATTTGGGCAAGACGCCCGAGGAAGCCTACATGACCGAGCTGGCGCCCGTTTACGCCGAGCTTGGCTGCATGATCCGCAATCTTGCGCGCTGGTCGCGCCCGCAGGAGCGCCCCGTGTGGCGCGAGCGGATGTTCGGGCATGGCGTGGTGTACCGCGAGCCTTACGGCGTGGTGCTGAATATCGCCGCGTGGATGGAGCCAATCCGGCTGAGCCTTGTGCCGCTCATTGACGCGGTGGCCGCGGGCAATTGCGTGATGGTTTCGCCCTCGCCGCGCGCGCTGCGGACGGCCGGCGCGGTGAACATGGTGCTGCGCGAGAGCTTCCGCACCGATCACGTGATAATGACCGAGGCAGGCGCGGAGCCGGTGGAACGGCTGCTGGCGCTGCCTTTCGGAAAGATCTTTTTTTCCGGCACGGCGGAGGATGCGCGCGCCGTTCTGCACGGAGCCGCCGAAACGCTGACCCCGTGCGCGCTGGAGCTGCCGGGCAAGAACCCCGTCGTCGTCATGGCGGATGCGGATATCGGCCGGGCGGCGCGGAGCATCGTCTGCGCGAAGGCGCTCTCGGCGGGGCAAAGCTGCTGGGCGCCCGATTACGTGCTCGTGGCGCGTACGGCGGAGACCGATCTTCTTACCGCGCTGCGCGCGGAAATTGTATCCCAGTTCGGCACGCATCCCATGGACAGCTACGACTTCCCGCGCGTTGCAAGTCAGGCGCACTTTGACCGGCTTACGGGCATGATCGCGGGGGAGAACGTGTTCTGCGGCGGCGGCTGGAACCGCGATACGCTCAAAATCGAGCCGACGGTCATCTCCCGCCCGAACGTGGATTCGCCGCTCCTGCGGGAGCCGGTGTTCGGCCCGGTGCTGCCGGTTGTCAGCTACGGCACCATTCAGGAGGCCGTGCAGGTTATGCGGCAGACGCCCGTGCCGCGCGCGATGTTCTGCTTCAGCGAGGATGTGCGCGCTGCGCGCCGGCTCATGCGCGACATGCGCTTTGGCGGCGGACGCGTGAACGATTGCGGTTTCCAGGCGGCAACGCCGCGCCTGCCCTTCGGCGGCGAGGGCGACAGCGGCATGGGAAGCTACGGCGGCCGCGCCGGGTTTGAGTGCTTCACGCGCCCAAAGAGCGTATATATCGCGCCGAAAGCCGAGAGCCGCTCCCGTTACGCGCCCCGACAGGGAACGCTCAACGAGATGCACCGCACGTTTGGATAAAGGGATTGCATTCGCGGCGGCTTTGTGTTATACTCTGAAGTACTTTAATAAGGAGGGAACTGACATGGCATATAAGATTTCTGACGATTGCATTTCCTGTGGCGCGTGCGCTGCCGAGTGCCCCGTTGAAGCGATTCACGAAGGCGATGGCAAGTACGAAATCGATGCGGATAAGTGCCTGAGCTGCGGCGCTTGCGCCGGCGTTTGCCCGGTTGGCGCTCCTGCGGAGGAATAATCCACTTCGCTCATAACCGAAAGCCAATGGTGCTCATAAGTGCGCCATTGGCTTTTTTATATACTTTTAGCGTGTAGTTTTTTTGACTATTATTGCATGAATTTGCATTTTGTGCTATACTTTGATCAGAAAATGTGAGCGTTTTAGTGCTTGATTTTCAGCGTGGCTTGTCTGCGCAGAAATAATTTTTAGGAGGTTGAACCTATGAAGAAGTTCCTGGCACTCATCCTGACCGTGGCTATGCTCTGCACGCTGGGCGTTAGCGCGCTCGCCGTAAACGAAGACGTTTCCGGCGAAGTGATGATCTACACCTCGATGTATCAGTTCGTCATCGACATGATGGACGAAGCGATTAAAAAGGAATTCCCGAACCTGGTTCCCGGCAATGAAGGCTCCTTCTTCTTCTACGGCGGCACCGGCTCCCTGCAGACCAAGCTCGCCGGCGAAATGGAAACCGGCACCCTCGGCTGCGACATGATGCTCGTTGCCGAACCGGCGTACTCCCTCGAGCTGAAAGAGGGCGGCTGGCTGGAGCCCATCGAAGTGGAAAACGCCGCTGAGCTGCTCCGCTTCCCCTACGACGAGGAAGGCTACTGGTATCCCGTCCGCGTGTGCAACATGGTTCTTGCGTACAACCCCGAGCTCTACAAGGCCGAGGAACTGCCGCAGACCTTCTACGATTTCGCTTTCAATCCCGAAATGAAGGGCGTCATCTCCATGGGCAACCCGCTCACCAGCGGCACCACCATGGCGGCCGTCGCGGCGCTGAGCGACAAGTACGGCTATGAATACTTCACCGCGCTGGGCGACAACGACGTCATGATCGAGTCCGGCTCCACCGCGCTTGCCAAGCTGCAGACCGGCGAATGCAAGGAAATCATGATCCTCGAAGAATCCGTCCTGAAGATCCGCAAGGAAGAAGGCTCTGCCATCGCTTGCATCTATCCCACCGACGGCAACATCATGATCCCCTCCACCGTCATGACCGTGGCGGAAGACCGCAGCGCCAACATGAACATCGAAGCCTGCGAAGCCATCACCAACTGGCTCATGACCGAAGAAGCCCAGAAGCTCATCCTTGAAGGCTACATGCACTCCGTGTTCGCCGGCCTCAAGGACGTTCCCTATGACTCCATCGACACCGACGGCCTCATCGAGACCGATATGGGCGTTAACTGGGAGCGCTGCTATCAGGATCGCGACGAGATCCGCACCGAATTCCAGGAGCGCGTCACCGTCACCAAGTGATTTCCCGACGCGGGAAGGGGAAGCGCGCCTTTGCGTTTTCCCCTTCCCGTTATTCTTTACCCAAAGGAGTGCAGACGAATGGAGAACTCGGCGCGGAAACAGCCTCGGCTGGCGACGCAGCGCGACCTTGAGCCGCTGTTTGTCAAAATTGTGCTGGCCGTTTTGCTTGTTCTGGGCTTTGTGATGATATTCGCGGGCGCGTGGGGCATCAAAACCTTTCAAACGTCCGGATATGACACGGAGGCCGCATACGGCTATATTCACCGCATGGCGGGCGAATTGAACGCCCGTTACGAACGGGATCTTCTTCCCGCGCTGAACGCGCTGGAGGAGGGCGAGCGCGCGCAGGTGGATGCGCAGATCGATGCGATGCTCATCGATTTCTGGGCGGAAACGCGCGGCGATTCGAGCGAGGCGAGCGCGGAACTGGCCGCGTTTTTTGCCGGGCTTCCGGAGAGCGAACGCGCTGCGGCGCGCTATAAGCTCTTTGATGTCGCGTTCGCTGTGAACGGGCCGAAGGTGTCGAGCAGCCTGAAAAAGGCGCTTGCGCCGATGAATGAGCAGGAGCGCGCGGAGTTCCGCAGAACGATGCTGCTTGCACTGGGCGATGAAACCGTGGCGCTGCCGCAAACGGCGGCGGACGCAGTGGACGGCAAGGAAGGCGCGGAGCGCGACAGAATGCTTCTGCAGCTGTTCCTTGTGAGCGCTCGGGAGAGCAATGAAACCGTCTCGTCCGACGTTGCCGGCGGCTTCAAGAAGGCCGTTCGCGACGCGAACGCGCGGCTGGACGCCTATAAGCGCAGCGTTTCGGGTGAAATTGGCTGGGCGAAGCAGGCTGTGATTTCTCATAGCCGCACCGTCATCATGTTCGGCATCCTGCTGGCGCTGGACATGATCCTGATGATGATCCTGCTCGGCTCGGAGCACAGCTGGCGCATCGACATCAAGTGGATTATCATCCTGCTGATCGTCGATTTCATGCTGCTGTTCCAGATGCTGCCGCTGGTGTATCTGGTGGTGAAGGCGTTCTTCCCCGATGGGACGTTCACGCTGGAAACGTTCCGCCGTCTGTATACTTACGCGATGAACTGGGGCGCGCTCAAGAATACGCTCATTGCCGCCACGGCGACGATGGTGCTCGGCACGGTGCTTGCCTTCCCGCTGGCGTGGCTGGTGGGACGCACGAACCTTTACGGCCGCAAGTTCTTCCGCAGCCTGTTCGTTCTGACGTACATGGTGCCGCCCTATGTGGGCGCGATGGCGTGGCTGCGCCTGCTCAACCCGAACGTCGGGACGATCAACGTCGTTCTGCGCGCAATCTTCGGCATGGCTGCCGACAGCGTCGGCCCGCTGAACATCTATTCGCTCGGCGGCCTCATCTGGGTGCTGACGACGTTCTACTATCCTTACGCGTTCATCACGATCTCCCGAGCAATGGAGAAGATGGATCCGTCGCTTGAGGAAGCCAGCCGCGTCAGCGGCGCGTCTCCGCTCAAAACGCTGGCGACCGTCACGCTGCCGATGATGACGCCCTCTCTGATTGCGGGCGCGCTGCTCGTGTTCGTCTGCGCGGCCAGCTGCTATGGCATCCCGTCGATCATTGGCGCGCCGGGCAAGGTTCACACCGTGACGACGCGAATCATTGAGTATTACGGCCTTGGCACGCAGGGCCTTAACGACGCGACCGGTCTGGCCGTGTTCCTGATGGTGGTCGCCATCATCATCCTCTATGTGTCCGACTTCGTTGTGGCCAAGCGGCAGTATATCACCGTTTCGGGCAAATCGACGCGGCCGAACATCGTAGACCTGCGCGGCTGGAGAATCCCGATGACGTGCATCGTCTCGCTCTTTGCGGTCATCGTCATTCTGATTCCGTTCGCCACCATCCTCACCACGTCCTTCAAGGTGGACGTCGGCAAGAAGCTGACCGACGCCGGCAACTTCACCTTCCGCCAGTGGAACGAGGTGTTCAGCCGCATTGAAACGGTGAACTGCCTTAAGAACAGCCTCATCTATGGCGCCGTCACGGCGACGGTTGGCATTGTCATCGCCTGCACGATGAGCTACCTGCTCCAGCGCACGCGCGTGAAAGGCCGCAAGATTCCGGATTTCATGATCACGCTGGGCAGCGGCACGCCGTCGGTCGTTATCGCGCTGGGTCTGATTATGACCATGAAGGGCAACTTCGGCGTGAACATCTACAACACCGCCTACATCATGATCGTGGCGTACCTCATCAAATACCTGATGATGGGTATGCGCACCGTCGTTTCCGCGATGAGCCAGATTCACGTCTCTCTCGAGGAATGCTCGCAGATTTCCGGCGCAAGCTGGCCGAAGACGATGTTCAAAATCACCGGCCCGCTGATCTTCCCGTCCATCGCGGCCGGCTGGTTCCTCATTTTCATTCCCTCGTTCTACGAGCTTTCCATGACGACGCTTTTGTATTCCAACAGCACCAAGACGATCGGCTTCCAGCTGTATGAATACTGGACGTTCACCAGCCAGCCGCAGAGCTGCGCGATGGCGTTCGGCATCCTGATGATCGTCGTGCTTTTGAACTTCGTGCTGAACCGCCTCACCAAGGGCGAATTCTCCATTTGACAGGAGGCTATGCGATGTCTACCATAACGATTAAAGGCGTTTCCAAAACGTTTGGAACCAATACCGTGCTTCGTGAATTCAACGAGGTTTTCAAGGACGGAGAGTTCGTCACCCTGCTGGGGCCTTCCGGCTGCGGCAAAACGACCATGCTGCGCATTGTGGCCGGCTTTGAGCGGCCGTCCACCGGCGAAGTCTATATCGACGATCAGCTCGTTTCCGGCGGCAAGACGTTCGTTCAGCCGGAAAAGCGCAACATCGGCATGGTTTTCCAGAGCTACGCCGTGTGGCCGCACATGAACGTGTTTGACAATGTGGCGTATCCGCTGACGATCAAAAAGGTGCCGAAGGCAACCATCAAAGAGAAGGTCGATCGCGTGCTGGGCATTGTCCACCTTGCGCAGTATGCCGAGCGCTTCCCGAACCAGCTTTCGGGCGGACAGCAGCAGCGCGTTGCGCTGGCCAGAGCCCTTGTTGCGGAACCGCGTCTGCTCCTGCTGGACGAACCGCTTTCCAACCTTGACGCGAAGCTGCGCGAGAGTATGCGCTTTGAAATCAAGGAAATCCAGCAGGCGCTGGGCATCACGGTCATTTACGTCACGCATGACCAGACCGAGGCCATGGCGATGAGCGACCGTATTTTCCTGATCAACCGCGGCGTTGTGCAGCAGAGCGGCACGCCGGACGAAATCTATAACCACCCCGCCAACCAGTTCGTTGCGGACTTCCTTGGCAAGGTCGATTTCATCAAGGGCACGGCGGAGGAAGGCTCGATCCTGATCACGGGCACGAATCAACGCATCAAGTATGACGGCGAAAAACGCGGCAAGGTGGAGCTGGCCGTTCGCCCCGAGAATATCAAGTTTGTCAAAGAGGGCGCGGAGCTGACCGGCAAGGTTGTCAGCCAGTATTATCTGGGCGACGTGAACGACTGCCGCGTCAACGTGGGCGGCCAGACGGTGCGCGTCATCGCCGATCCGTACACCTATCGCGAGCTGAACATCGGCGACGAAGTCGGCCTGCATATCCGCGATTTCATCGCCTTCGACGACGACGGAACGCTTGCCGAGCAGCTTCAGATTAAAACCTGATCGAATCGCAGCAAACAAGGGGGGCGCGTCGCGTTGCGGCACGTCCCTTTTCTCAAGCGCATGCAGCGAGAAAAGGAGAAAAAGATGCACCGAGTGATTGTGATCGGCTGCCCGGGCAGCGGGAAAAGCACGTTTTCAAGGGCGCTGCACCTCAAAACGGGGCTGCCGCTGTTTCATCTGGATCAGCTCAACTGGAACGCCGACCGGACATGCGTGGAAAGGCCGGTCTTTCTGGCGCGGCTCGCCGACGCGATGCAGGGGCCCGCGTGGATTCTCGACGGCAATTACCGCTCCACCATGGAGCTGCGCCTGCAAGCCTGCGACACGGTATTTTTCCTCGATTATTCGCTCGAAATTTGCCTCGAAGGAATCCGGGAGCGGCGGGGGAAAGTGCGGCCCGACATGCCGTGGCAGGAGCGCGCAAGCGAGGAAGACGCCGCGTTCATCGGTTTTGTCGAGCGCTATCGCACGGAGAGCCGCCCCGAGGTGCTTGCGCTTTTGCAGCGGCATTCCGGGAAGGAGATTCACGTGTTCACCAGCCGCGAGCAGGCCACCGCATTTCTGAATCGCCTATGACGGCAGCGCTTCGCGCTTGATTGACGTTGCTGCAACGCAGCGCGTGCGCGGGCTTGCATGTGGATGATACGTGGACAATAGAAAAACGCATCCCGGAATGAAAAACTCATGCGGGGT
>CAZKJW010000101.1:0-8644 GCA_964553125.1 uncultured Oscillospiraceae bacterium | reverse complement strand
GCGGCGACGGTGATATTTTCGGCGCAAAGCGCCTTCCAGAGCGTATCCTGCGCAAACGCTCCCTGCGTGAAAACGATCAAAAGCGCCGCCGTGAGCGCCAGCAATTTCTTTTTCATTCCTGCAAGCTCCTTCGCCGTTGTTTTTTTGCGTCACGCCTATCATACCATGTTCCGCGCGGCAAGTAAAACGCAAAAAAGCGGAAAGCCCGCGCTCTCCGCTTCACGTGTCAAAAAAGTGGCTGCGCCACTTCTTTGAGCATTGCACTCCGTCACTGTCAGCCCGGCAAAGCCGAGCGATACGATTACAGCCAGAGGACCTGCGGCTCCTCCGACACCTCCCAGAGTTTTTAAGATAGTAAAAAGCGGAAAGCCTGCGCTCTCCGCTTTCTGTGTCAGTTTGTTCAGTCCTTGATCTGCCGCACCACGTCGAGCACGCTGCCGTCGCGCGCTTCGAGAATCGCTACAACACGGTCTTCAAACGGAAGCGGGTCGGGCGTTCCGACGATGTCATACGCCTGCTTCTGCAGCGCTTCGATGGTCGTGGTCTTGATGCCCGCGGCTTCGATCTGCGCCTTGAGGTCGGCGCGGCGCGGGTTGACCGCCACGCCGTAATCGGTCACGAGCACGTCCACGCACTCGCCCGGCGTCGTCACGGTCACAACGTGCTCGCACACGGTGGCCATGCGTCCGCGCACCAGCGGCGTAACGATGATGGTGCATTTCGCGCCCGCCGCCGCGTCCGGGTGTCCGCCCGGCGCGCCGCGCAGCACGCCGTCCGAGCCGGTGATGACGTTGACGTTGAAGTCGGTGTCAATTTCCAGCGCGGCGAGAATCACGAAGTCCAGCTTGTTGACAAACGCGCCCTTGTTGGCGGGGTTGCAGTACTGGCTGGTGGAAATTTCAAAGTGGCGCGGATGATTGTGTACGCTCTCCAAGCTGGGTACGTCGAAATCCTGCGCGTCCACGATCGTGCCGACAAGCCCCTTGTTGAGCAGATCGACCGCCGGCGACGTGATGCCGCCGATAATCCAGCTGATCTTGTAGCCCTTTTCCACGAGCATCGGCTCAAGGAAGCGGTTTGCGGCGAGCGACGGGCCGCCCGCGCCGGTCTGGAAGGAGAAGCCGTCCTTGAAGTATTCCGTTGCGGCCATGACCTTGGCGCACATTTCGGCCATCATCAGGTCGCGCGGATCCTGCGTCATGCGGGCGGCCGCCGAAGCGATCTTCTTCGGGTTGCCGATCTCGTCCACAACGACCACATAGTCCACGTCCACCGCCTCAATGGACGGCGGGAAGTTCGGGAAATCGACCAGCGTGTCGGTAATGACAACAACCTTGTTGGCGTATTTGGCGTCCACCATCGCGTAGGAAAGCACGCCGCAGTCGCTCTTGCCGCCCTTGCCGCGGGCGTTGCCGTAGCAGTCGCTCGTCGGCGCGCCGATGAACGCCACGTCGATGTGGACTTCGCCGCTTTCAATGGCGCGAACGCGCCCGCCGTGGCTGCGCAGAATCGCCGGCGTTTTCAGCTTGCCGTGCGAAACCACGTCGCCCATGCGGCCGCGGATGCCGCTGGTCTGCAGGCCGGTCACGACGCCCTGCTCGATGTAATCGGCAACGGGATCGTGCGCGCTGCCGAGCGAGGAAGCGGCAATGGTGATATCCTTGATGCCAAGCGCGACGATTTCGGCCATGACCATGTTCACGACGTAATCGCCGTCGCGGAAGTGGTGATGGAACGAAATGGTCATGCCGTCCTTGAGGCCGGACTTGATCACGGCTTCGCGGATGGAAGGCACGAGCTTGGACTCAAAGGGCTTTTCATACGCGCGAACGCGCGGGCCCTTTTTCTGGTATTCGCAGCCGTCCTTTGCGCCCTCGCCCTGATACGGCTCGAAGCCCATATCCAGAATCTCCTGGGGAATTTCGCGTCCGATTTTGTTCTTCATCTTACAAATCCCCCTCGTAAACGCCGGAGGCTTTCGCCAGGGCGATGGTTCTCTCCGCGCCGGGCACGAAGGCGATGTCGATCATTTTGCCGTCCACGGTGAAAACGCCCACGCCGCTCGATACCATCTCGCGATAGGCGCGCACAATCTTCTCCGCCGCGATGATTTCCTTCTCGGTCGGAGTGAATACCTCGTGCACGACGGCGATCTGCTTGGGGCTGATGATGGATTTTCCGTCGAAGCCCATCTGCTTGTTCTGCACAACCTCGGCGCGGAAGCCTTCCGGGTCGTTGAGGTTGGTGAACACCGTGTCGAAGCACTGCACGCCGGCGGCGCGCGCCGCCAGCAGCATCTGGCCGCGCCCCGCGAGCATCTCAATGCCGCCGGGCTGGTAGCTGGTCTGCATACACTTGCGGAAATCGCCGCCGGAAATGGCGACGCCGATCATCCTCTCGGGGCAGGCAATGCAGATTTCGTATGCGTTGAGAATGCCAAGCGGCGACTCCAGCGCCGCCATGACGAGCGTGGAGCCTTCCGGGCGGCTGAATTCGCGCTCTGCGCGCTCAATATGCTCCACCACCGTGCGCACGTCGGAGGCGTGCTCGCACTTGGGGATGCGGATGCCGTCACAGCCGGCGGCGACGCTCACGCGGATGTCTTCCTTCCAGTGCGGCGTGTCCAGCCCGTTGATGCGCACGATCTTCTCGCACCCGCGATAGTCGATCGTCGTCAGGGCATGGTAGAGCGAGAAGCGCGCCGCGTCCTTCTGGTTTTCGGCGACGGCGTCCTCAAGGTCGAACATGAGGCTGTCCGCGCCGTAGATGTAGGCGTCCTTGATCAGGCTCGGCTTCTGCGCGGGCAGAAACATCATTGTGCGGCGAAGCCGCTTGAGGTTCGGGTTTGCGCTCATCTGCGAATCGCCTCCCCCCACGGGAAATTTTCCGTCTGACCGCAGGCGCGGAAAACCGCGCATTCAACGCGCGCGCGGATTGTGCAGTCGAGCGCGCCGCGGTCGTTCACCGAAATGCGGGCGTCGTTCACGCCCAGCCGCTCCATCGTCTCCAGCACCGTTTCACGGATCTGGCGGCCGTACTGCGCCATTACGGTGGAGCTGATCGAAAGGTCGATCGCGCCGTCGCCCGGCTCGATCGTAACCTGCGCGTCGCTGGATTCAAGCGTTCCGGCGATGGCTGGCGTAGTCAGTTTCATTCTCTTTCACCTCAACGGGGCGCGCGCCGCCCAGAATGGAACGGCGCGGCCAGATTTTGTGTGTGGATTTGTGTCAGGCAGCCTTCTTCGCAGCCTTATGCTTCTTGATCAGCGGCATGACAACGGGCATCACCAGCATCACGATGCAGACGATCATGATCGGGCCGGCGATGGGACGCAGGAACATCGTGCCGAAGTTGCCGCGCGCCATGGTGTAGGCACGGGAGAAGTTCGATTCGCACATGCCGCCGAGCACCAGGCCGAGAACCATCGCGGCGCTGTTGAAGTGGCAGGCTTTGACGATCAGGCCGACGACGCCGGCGATGACCATGATCTGCACGTCCGCCATGCTCATCTGGTTGGCATAGGAGCCGATGAGCGCGAGCATGAGGATGATCGGACCAAGGTAGGCGTAGGGAACGCCGAGGATCTGCGCGAAGACCTTCGCAATACCGATGGCAACGATGACCATGAGGATATTGGCGAGGAACATCGAAACGAACGTCGCGCCGAGGTAGGTCGGCTGGTTGACGAGGAGCAGCGGGCCAAGCTGCACGCCCTTGAGGACGAGCGCGCTCATCATGACGGCCGCGGCGTTGCCGCCGGGGATACCCAGCGAAAGCAGCGGAACCATCGCGCCGCCGGTCGCGGCGTTGTTGGCAGTTTCGGAAGCGGCTACGCCGTCGATGATGCCGGTGCCGAACTTTTCAGGATGCTTGGAGATTTTGTTCTCCATCGTGTAGCAGAGGAAGGAGGCGATGGTCGCGCCGGCGCCGGGCAGGATGCCCACGATGCAGCCGACGATCGAGCAGCGCAGCATGATCCACTTGATGCTCCACAGTTCCTTCAGCGAGGGCATTTCGGTGTTGACCTTGCCGCCGCCGATGCCGTCTTCGGGGTTGAGGAAGTCCTTCTTGTTGGTCTGCTTGAACACCTCGGTCAGCGCGAAGAGACCGATGAGTACGGGAATCATTTCCACGCCCGCCAGCAGCTGACGGCTGCCGAAGGTGAGGCGCTGCACGGCGTACATCTTATCCTGACCGATGCAGGCGAGCAACAGGCCGAGCAGGCCGGAGATGAGGGTGGTCAGCACGTGGTCGGAGTCAAGGCAGGTCAGGATAGACAGACCCATGAACGTGATGGCGAACAGGTCGCTCGGGCCGAAGGCCAGCGCCGCGTTGGTGAGCGGGCGGCTCAGCAGGAACATTGCGAACGCGGAGAACAGGCCGCCGACGGCGGAGGTGAACAGCGCCACGCCCAACGCCTTGCCGGCCTGACCCTTCTGGGCCATGGGATATCCGTCAAAGGTTGTCGGCGCAGAGGACGGCACGCCCGGAATCTTGAACAGAATCGCGGTGATGGAGCCGCCGGTGATGGCCGAGCAGTAAATGGCGACGAGGAACACGATTGCCTGAATCGGCTCCATGGTGTAGGTAAAGGTGAGGCCGAGAGCGACCGCCATGGTGGCGGAGACGCCCGGCAGGGCGCCGAAAATCGTACCGAGCACGATTGCCAGCACAACCATCAGCAGCATCGTGGGCTGGAAGACAATGCTAACGCCCGCTACCAACATTTCCCAAGTAGTCATCTGACAATCACCTCCTTAAATCAGTTTTTCGAGGAACAGCGCGAAGTTGCGCAGGAACGGCACGGTGCCGCGCGGCAGGTTC
Source organism: uncultured Oscillospiraceae bacterium (assembly GCA_964553125.1). GTDB lineage: Bacteria > Bacillota > Clostridia > Christensenellales > Aristaeellaceae > Aphodomonas. The sequence continues at coordinate 3,820 of CAZKJW010000101.1, read as the reverse complement.
ACGCTCAGAAGGCCGCTGAAAACGATGTAGAGCACAAGGGAAATCAGCAGCGAGCAGATCGCGAGGCGGACATATTTCTTTTCGCCCAGCAGCATTCCATAGAAGAACAGCAGCAGGAACGCGGAAACCATGAAGCCCAGCGGTTCAAGGATGACGGAGATAATCGCCAGAATCAGAATTCCGAAGAACATTTTGCTCTTGAAGAAGCCGGGCACGGAGGCGAGAAACGCCTTGACGGTGAAATCTTCCTTGCCCTTATTGCGGCGAATGATCTGATAGATGTTGATGGCGATGCAGATCAGCAGCAGGATGATAATGGCCTTCGGCCAGACGTCGGGCTGCAGGGCGTAGGGGTTATTCTGCACCTTCAGCGGCACGGGCGCTTCGAGGACATGCGTGAAGAACGTAATGCCCAGGAAAATGAACAGCCCGATATTGACGATAAGTTCAAACAAAGCCTGTCAACTCCTTTTTACAGGGAAAGAGGGGTAAAACGCCCCTCTTTCTGCTTTTTTCGCGGTCAAAACACGTTAAAATCGCGTTAAAGTTTTATGCGTCAGTTGGCGTAGTAGTCCTTGGAAAGCACGCCCTGCTCGCGGAGGTAGTTGGCCAGCGCTTCGTATTCGGCCTCAACGAACGCATCGGTCGCTTCGCCGGGGGCGGGCACTTCGCGCTCGTCATAGGCGGCGTTGTGGAGGAAGGACTGCCAGGACTCTTCGGCGCGCGCTTCTTCAATGGCGGCAACCAGCGCGTCGATGGCTTCCTGCGGGGTGCCGGTCTTGGCGAAGATGCCGCGCCACGGGCCCATGAAGGATTCAACGCCGACTTCCGCGGAGCACTCCATGTCCGGGAACACGCTCATGCGGTTTTCGCACAGCGCAAGGATCGGGATGATGTCGCCGGACTCGATGAGGCCGGAGATTTCGTCGGTGCCGCAGATGGCGAGGTCGCAGTGGCCGCCAACCAGCGCGGAGTTGACTTCGGAGCCGCTCGCATAGGAGACTTCGAGGAGATCGAGGCCAGCGATGGCCTGCGCCAGGGACGCGCCGTCAACGCCGGTGGCCGTCAGCATGCCGACGGAAACGGTGTAGGGGTTGTTCTTGATATACTCGTTCAGCTCGCTCCAGTTGGTCACGCCGTAGCGCTCCATGCTCTTCTTGGAAGCGGCGATGATGTTGATGGAATGCACCAGAACGTCCACGCACTCAAACTCGGTTTTGAAATCCATGGAGGTCGTGCCCTGCATGTCCTGCATGAACAGGCTCTGCGTGCCGAGCATGAAGGTGTAGCCGTCCGCCGGCTGCTTGTAGGTGTATTCAACGCCGTTGACGCCGCCCGCGCCTTCAACGTTCACAACTTCGACCGGAACGCCGAGGATGCCCTGCAGCAGCTGCGCCATCGGACGGATGGTGCTGTCCGCGCCGCCGCCGACGCCCCACGGGCAAACGATGTCGATCTTGCGTTCGAATTTCCATTCGGCCGACGCGGCGGTAGCCATGGCAAGGACCATGACAAGCGCCATGAGCAGACATGCGAGTTTCTTCATGGTAAAGTCCTCCTAACAAAATATTAACGTCTTTTCCATCCGGATTGAATAATATTTTCAACCCATCCGGAATATACTTGTATTCTATTTCATTTCGGGTTATAATTCAAATACACTATTTTTTATGGATTCCATAAGTTAAAATTTATTGCCCCAAAGGAGCACGCTTATGAACCTCAAGCATGCGCAGTACGTCATGGCCGTCGTGCGCGAGGGCAGCATCACCGCCGCCGCAAAGAAGCTCTATATCTCCCAGCCCTCCCTCTCGCAGACGATCAAGCTCGTCGAGCAGGAGACGGGGCTTGCGCTTTTCGAGCGCGGCACCACGCCGCTGCGGCTCACCTATGCCGGCTCGCGCTACATCGACGCGGCAAAGAAAATGATGCAGATCGACGCGAACCTGCAAAACGAATTCTCGGCGCTGCGCATGGAAACGCACGGGCGGATGCGCCTTGGCTTTTCGGTGCAGCGCGGCATGATGCTGCTGCCGCGCGTGCTCCCGGTCTTCATGCAGAAATTTCCGCACGTCAAGGTGGAGCTGATCGAGCATGGCTCGGTCATGCTGGAAAAGCTGGTCGCCGAGGGCGAATGCGACGTCGCGCTCGTCACCACCACGCCGCACTCAAAGGACGAGCTGGAATACACGCTCATCATGAACGAGCGCATCGTGCTCATTGCGGCGAACGACACGGAAATCGCCTCGCGCCTTGAGGACGGCACGGAGATCGAGCTGCGCGAAGCCGCGCGCGAGCGCTTCGTAGAGCTGTCGCCCGGCCACAGCGTGCGCGTCGTGCAGGATAACCTCTTTGCCCTGCACAGCATGAGCCCGGAAATTCTCCTTGAAACAAACGTCATGGAGACGGGCAAGCGCATCACGGCGAACTGCCGCGCGGTGATGCTCTGCCCCGACGTGTACGTCATCGGCGACGCGGAGCTTGCGGGCAAGGTGAAGCTGTTCCCGCTGCGCTACAGCGACGAGTTCGCGCGCCACAGCTACGTCTGCTGGCGCAAGGAGGTACACCAGCCGCGGTTCGTCCACGGCTTCCTCGAAATTCTCCAGCAGCACATCCGCGACACCGAGCAGCTCATCCCCGCGTCGGAATGATTTTCGGGGGCGCAAGCGCCCCGTAGGGCGGCGGCGTTCCCCGCGGCGCAGCAACAGGAACGCCGGAACGCCGCATCTTGCCACCTCACCGGAACCGCGTGCTTGCAGACGAGCAGGCGTAAATGACGCGCTGTCTCCAGCTTTCCTTCCCCGAGCGGATGAATCAGCGCCGCCATGCCGACTGCTGCTTCAATAAGAAAAAGCAGCGGCAACACAATGAGCATCACGCCCCCGCGCCGCTGCCGGAATAATGTAGAACCGCTGTTCCGCTGTCCTCACACAGCTGAAACAGTCCGCCCCAACCGGAACGTCATCGGTTTGCCGTTCCCCCAAAAGCGGCGGCAACACAGCAAGCATTACACTTCCGCGCCGCTGTCGGAACACAGAACCGCCGTTCCGCAGACCTCCGCGCAAGAGTGCATCCACTCGCCCGCACGGCTGAAACATCCCGCCCCACATGGAACGTCATCGGTTTGTCGTTCTATAAGAAACGGCAGCGGCACAACGAGCATACTGCCCTCGCGCCGCTTTCGTAACGCCGAACCGCCGAGCCCACGTTTCGCCCAACTCCGCGAGGAGTACACTCCTCCCCGCATGACTGAAACAGTCCGCCCCAACCGGAACGTCATCGGTTTGCCGTTCCCCCAAAAGCGGCGGCAACACAGCAAGCATTACACTTCCGCGCCGCTTTCGTAACGCCGAACCGCCGTTCCTCAGTCCGCCGCACAGGAGTGTATTCACTCGCCGCACGGCTGAAACATCCCGCCAAACCATCCCACGCCGGTTTGCCGTTCCCCAAAAACGGCAGCGGCACATCGAGCATACCTCCCGCACGCCGTTGCCAAAACGCAGAACCGCCGTTCCACAGCCCGCCGCGCAGGAGTGCATTCACTCCCCGTATGGCTGAAACAGTCCGCCAAACCGAAACCCGCCGGTTTGCCGTTCCCCCAACAGCAGCGGCACAGCGAGCATACCTCCCGCACGCCGTTGCCAAAACGCAGAACCGCCGTTCCACAGCCCGCCGCGCAGGAGTGCATTCACTCCCCGTATGGCTGAAACAGTCCGCCAAACCGAAACCCGCCGGTTTGCCGTTCCCCCAACAGCAGCGGCACAGCGAGCATACCTCCCGCACGCCGTTGCCAAAACGCAGAACCGCCGTTCCACAGCCC
>CAZKJW010000100.1:0-8686 GCA_964553125.1 uncultured Oscillospiraceae bacterium | reverse complement strand
CCTTTTGCGGCGCAGCCGCCCGTGATCAAAACGCCGTCAGTCGAGCAGGTTCAGCATATCCTCCTCGTTGGCGACGTCCACGAAGGAGTCCGGCACCTCGCCGACGATGATGCTCTCGGCGACGGGGACGTGCGCGGAGACCTGCGCCGTCTGCGTGCCCGTCGGGATGACCATCTGCACCGTTGTGTCGATGCGCAGAAAAATCCGGTGGCGTGTCTGGTTGATTCCCGCGGCGGAGAATTCGCTTTTGAAGTCCGTGGAAACCGCGCCCACGGGGACGATCTTTACCGTGATGCGCGGGCCGCTTCCGGCAAAAAGCTGCACGCCGAGCGCAGCGCCGAGCGGGATGGAGATGCCGGCCTCGGCGATTTTGCTCAGGTTCTGCTGCACACGCAGGGCGGATGTGGTGGCAAGTTCGTTCATGCGCGCGGTGTCGGCACGCATGACGGCTACGCGGCCTTTCTCGTCGAGCACGACAGTCATCAGGTCGTCGTAAAGGCCGTCGGAGCGCATGACCTCAAAAACCGCGTCGTTCATCGCCTGCACGGCCATGACGCGTGCCTGCGCTTCCGCCATGGTGAGAATGACCGGACGGAGGTTGGCGTCCGCCCAGAAAAACAGCGCCAGCGGAAGCAGCACGGCCAGAAAAAGCCGCAGCGGCAGCCGGTTTTTGCGCCGCCTGCGCGAGAGTTTTGTTTCGATCACGCCGCATCACCCCGGAGAGAATATGCGGCCGCCGGGCGTGGTATGTTCAGCGCGTCAGCGCGCTAAAAAACGCACGCAACAAAAAAAGAACGCCCGCTGGAAACAGTGGACGTTCTTTGCTTTGTGTGGAAGCGATCAGAAGACGAAGAAATCGTCGCCCTCGCCGTCTTCGCTGTCGGCAGGCGCCTGCGTGCCGCCGAAGGTGCCGCCGCCTTCTTCAAGCAGCTGGTCGAGCGTGAGCGCTTCTTCATACTCCGGGAAGCCGAAAATCTGCTCGCCGGTCGAACGGTTGAACACGTAAACGCTCGTGGGCATCAGCGTGCTGGAGAAGGTGAACGTGCGCTGGCCGTAGCCGTAGATGATGACGTACTCATTGTCGTGAGACTGCGCAAGGTTGCACCAGATCTGGTTGGCCGTGCCGAGGTCGAAGTCGAACAGGCGCGTTTTGCTGGTGAGGTTGCCGTCAAAGGCGTAGACGCCGCCGTCGCTGAGCAGAAGCACTTCGTCGCCGTAGCCGCCGATGATGAAGCGGCTCAGCGCGCTGCCGTCCAGCTGCTGCTTCGACTCGGAGGAGCCGTCGATCGGCACGCGCACGATGGAGTGGTTGTTGCCGTCGTAGCAGTAGAACGCGCTGCCGAAGCGGGGCGTGCTCAGGGTCATGCCGTATTCCTTGCCAAGCTGCGTGGCCTTCTTCTGGCCGAGCTTGACGGAATAAACGTTGTTGCCCACCGAGGAGGTGGAGTAGATGCGGTAGCCCTCATAGAGCATACCGGTTGAAAGCGTGGGGGTCGGCGCGTCAAGGTTGTTGGCCTTGCCGTTTTTGTTGAGAATGTAGCCGTTCTCCGTGCCGGACTCGGTCTGCGTGAGGAAGTAGGTGCTGCCGTTGTAGGAGATGGCGTCGTAGATGGTCTTGTTGCTGGAGCTCATGTCCTTGACCTTGGAGCTTTCTTCCTTGGTGAGGTCGTAGCTCATCAGCAGGCAGGGCGCATCGGTGGTGGTGTAGAAGAAATCGTTGCCGTCGCCGACGAAGCAGGTCTTGATGTTGCTCAGCATTTTCTTGGCGGATCCGTCGCTCACCGTGACGCGATACAGATCGTGCGTGGTGCGGGCGACGTCGTTATAGGCCAGGAAATAGACGGAGCTCTTGTTGGCGTAGATCAGGCGTGCCGGATAGCCGTTGGAAATCTCGATGATCGGGCCGTTCTGGCAGCTGCTCAGCGCGTAGAGTCCCCAGTGGCCGGTGAGGCCTTCTTCCATGGGGCAGAAGAAATAGGTGTCCTGCGAGCTGACGGCGGCGATGCCGCTGTTCATCTGCAGATCGCGGTTGGTGATTTCCGCGCTCGCGCACGAGGCGATCATCAGCAGCGCGAGCAAAAGCACAAGCATTTTTTTGAACATGCATGTCTCCTTTTCCGGCGCGTTATGCGCCCTGTCAGTCGTCTTCTTCTTCCTCCTCAGGCAGTTCGCCGTTGTGATAGACGTTCTGCACGTCGTCCATGTCGTCGAGCGCGTCGAGGAGCTTGTTGATCTTCTCAAGCGTTTCGGGATCGGTGACGGCGGTGGTGTTCTGCGGGATGCGCGTCAGTTCCGCGGAGAGGAACGTGCAGCCGGCCTTCTCAAGCCCTTCGCGCACGGCGGAGAAATCGGAAACCTCGGTGTAGACCTCGAAGGAATCTTCGTTGGCCTGCATGTCGGACGCGCCGCAGTCGAGCGCGAGCATCATCATTTCGTCCTCGTCCATGCCGGGCTTGCGATCGACGATGATCAGACCCTTGCGATCGAACATCCAGCCGACGGAACCGGTGGCGCCGAGATTGCCGCCGAACTTGTCGAAGTAGTGACGGATATCGGAGGCGGTACGGTTGCGGTTGTCCGTGACGCACTCGACCATGAGCGCGAGGCCGCCCGCGGAGTAGCCTTCGTAGTTGATTTCTTCGTAGTTGATGTTGCCCATTTCGCCGGCAGCCTTTTTGATGGAGCGGCTGATGTTATCGTTGGGCATATTGTTGGCTTTCGCCTTGGCGATGACGTCGCGCAGCTTGCTGTTGGAATCGGGGTTGGAACCGCCTTCCTTTACAGCGATTGCGATTTCACGGCCGATTTTGGTATAGATCTTGCCGCGCGCGGCGTCGGCCTTGCCCTTTTTATGCTTGATATTAGCCCATTTAGAATGTCCCGACATTGTTATACCCTCCAGACCGGTATGGATTCAGTTCCAAAGTATATCGTATCACAAAACCCCTGCATCCGTCAATCAAATGCCGAAAAATGGCACTGAAAAAACCGAACGCAGGGATATTGCAAAGCTGTTTTGACGGCGCAAAGCGCCTTTTGCATCAGAGCCAGTCGTCCTTCTGACCGGAGATAACCTCTTCTTCGTGCATACGGAAGGAAAGGGACATGAGGCTGTCGGAAAGATGCACGCTGTGGATCAGCACGCCTTCCGGAACCTGAATGTCAATCTCCGCGAAGTTGAGAATGCCGCGCACGCCGCACGCGCACGCCGTATCCACCGCGCTCTGCGCAGCGCTCTTGGGCACGGCGATGACGGCAATCTGGAACGGATTCTCCTTGGCGAAATCTTCCAGCTGCTCGATGGGGTAGACCGGGATCTCCTCAATCGTGGCGCCGCACACGGCGGGGTTGGCGTCGAACATGGCGGTGATGTTGAAGCCGACGTTGGAGAAGCCGCGGAAAGCCGCGATGGCCGTTCCGAGGCGCCCTGCGCCGATGATGACGACACGATGCCCCTGATCGAGGCCGAGGATGGATTCGATGGTCTGGCGAAGCGCCGTGACCTGATAGCCGCGCCCCTGACGGCCAAATCCGCCGAACGAGCTGAGATCCTGACGGATCTGCGAATCGGTCAGTCCCATTTCCTCGCCGAGAATGCGGGAGGAGATATACTGAACGCCGCGCTTTTCCAACAGGCGCAGGTGACGGTAATATGCGGGAAGACGACGCGTCATGGCGTCGGAAACGCGCTGGCGTCTGCTATAAGAGCGAGTCATAGCGACAAGACCTTTCTTCTTAGAATAAACTGAGCCGCTGAAGCGGCTGCTATTGCTGCATTATAACACAAGCAGATCGGGTTTCGCAATCGGTGAAGTTGTTACTTTTTCAAAATATCGTAAAGTTATTTTCAAAACGTTAACAAAGAAACACGAAAGACTGCATTGATGTTAAATAAACGTTAATGCTTAAACGTTTAAAAGAAAACGGGATAAAACTATTGCGCGATTTAGAAGGAACTGGTATGATAATTACAAGTGAATTTTGTTCATGATTGTCTAATGGTAAAATTATAACAAACCAGCGGACGTGTGAACAGAAGCAGTTTTTGCAGCAAACGAAAGGGATGGAGGAAAACGCATGAGCAACGGATTGTCGAACGCGGAAGCGTCGCCTCAGAAGCTGGAAGCCGTCCGTAAGGTGCTTGAAACCTACAAGGACAAAAAGGGCTGTCTGATCGCCGCGCTTCATCTGTCGCAGGAGATCTACGGCTATCTTCCGGAAGAAGTGCAGCAGCTTGTGGCCCGTGAGCTTGGGTTCTCCGCAAGCTACGTCAGCAGCGTGGTGTCATTTTATTCGTTCTTTTCCACAGAGCCGCGTGCGCGGCACGAAATCAAGATCTGCCTCGGAACGGCGTGCTACGTCAAGGGCGGCAAGCTGATCGTCGAAAAGCTGGAGGAGCTGCTGGGCGTGAGCGTCGGCGAGACGACGCAGGACGGCCGCTTCTCCATCGTCATCGCGCGCTGCCTCGGCGCGTGCGGGCTTGCGCCTGTCATCATGATCGACGATACCGTCTATCAGAAATGCGAGCCGTCCGGGCTGCAGGCAATTCTGGACAACTACAAGGACTGAGAGGTGAACAGACATGAAAATTACTTCCGCTTGCGATCTTCAGTCCGTTGCGAAGGCCTATAACGACGCGAAAGCAGGCTTTGCGCATCATATTTATACCTGCGGCGGCGGCGCGTGCGTGTCGTCCGGGTGCATCGCCACGCGGGACGCGGTGGCGGAATACCTCAAGGAAAAGAATCTCACGCAGGAATGCGGCGCGACGTTCACCGGCTGCATGGGGCTTTGCTCGCTCGGCCCGGTGATGATTGTGGAGCCGGAGGGCACCTTCTACGTACACGTCACGCCCGAAAAGGCGCGCGAAATTATCGACAGGCACATCATCGGCGGCCGCATCGTCGAGGAGTACACCTACCTCGACGCGGAAACGGGCCGGCATATTCCGGCGATGAAGGATATTCCGTTCTTCGCCAATCAGGTCAAGATTGCGCTGCGCAACTGCGGCGTGGTCGATTTCGCATCCCTTGAAAGCAGCATTGCAAACGGCGGCTTCAGGGGCGCCGCAAAGGCGTTTGAAATGGAGCGCGCGGCGGTTGTGGAGGAAATCAAGGCGTCCGGCCTGCGCGGCCGCGGCGGCGCGGGCTTCCCCACGGGCGTGAAATGGGAGGCGGCCTTCAAGCAGCAGGCGGAGCAGAAGTATATCGTCTGCAACGCCGACGAGGGCGACCCAGGCGCGTTCATGGATCGTTCCGTGCTCGAGAGCGACCCGTTCGGCCTGATCGAAGGCATGATGATTGCGGGCTACGCCATCGGCGCGAGCATCGGTTATGTGTATGTCCGCGCGGAATACCCCATCGCGGTGGAGCGGCTCAACGCGGCGATTGACGCCTGCCGCGAAGCGGGCCTGCTGGGCGAGAACATATTCGGCAGCGGCGTTGCGTTCGATCTGGAGGTGCGCATCGGCGCGGGCGCGTTCGTGTGCGGCGAGGAAACGGCGCTGATGCACTCCATCGAGGGCAAGCGCGGCGAGCCGGCGCAGAAGCCGCCCTTCCCGTTTGAAAAGGGGCTTTTCGGCTGCCCGACGATCATCAACAACGTCGAAACGCTGGCGAACGTGCCGGAAATCATCAACCGCGGCGCGGAATGGTTCGCCGGCTTCGGCGAGGGACGCTCCAAGGGCACGAAGGTGTTCGCGCTGGCGGGCGATATTGTCAATACGGGCATCGCGGAGGTGCCGATGGGCTGCTCGCTGCGCGATCTGATTTTCAAGGTCGGCGGCGGCCTGCCCAAGGGACTCAATTTCAAGGCCGTGCAGCTGGGCGGCCCGTCGGGCGGCTGCATCACGGCGGATCATCTCGACACGCCCGTCACCTATGAGGCTTTGACCGCGCTGGGCGCGATCATGGGCTCCGGCGGCGCCATCGTGATGAGCCAGAACACCTGCATGGTCGATACGGCGCGCTTCTTCCTTGATTTCATTCAGGATGAATCGTGCGGCAAGTGCGTGCCCTGCCGCATCGGCACGAAGCGGATGCTTGAAATCCTGCGCCGCATCACCGGCGGCCGCGGCGAAATGCAGGATATCGACGATCTGGAAGCGCTGGCCGCCGATATCAAGGATACCGCCATGTGCGGTCTGGGGCAGACGGCCCCGAACCCCGTGCTTTCCACGCTGAAGTATTTCCGGCAGGAGTACGTCGATCATATCCAGCGCCATAAGTGCGAGGCGTGCGTGTGCGCCGCAATGGTGAAATATCGCATCGACCCCGCAAAGTGCCGCGGCTGCACGCTCTGCAAGCGCAACTGCCCGGCCGACGCGATCACCGGCGAGGTGCGCAGCCCGCACAGCATCGACCCCGCAAAGTGCGTGGCGTGCGGTGCGTGCGCGTCCAACTGCCGGTTCGGAGCGATTGCAAAATACAGCGGCGAGTAACGCCTTATGCCGTGCGCGTCAGCGCATCGAGAAAAAAGCAGGAGGTTCAATATGGCGCAGGTTCTTCATATTACAATAAACGGCAAGCCCTGTGAAGCCCTTGAAGGGCAGACCATTCTGCAGGCTGCCAAGGCCAACGGCATTTACATCCCCAGCCTCTGCTATCTGGAGGGGGTTCACCAATACGGCGCCTGCCGCGTGTGCATGGTGGAAGTGCAGGGCTTCCGCACGCTGGCGGCCAGCTGCATGGTGCCGGTCAAGGACGGCATGGTCATCCGCACCAACTCCGCGCGCGTGCGCCGCGCCCGCAAGATGAACATCGAGCTGATTCTGTCCGACCATCCGCAGGATTGCCTCAGCTGCGCGCGCAACAACCAGTGCGAGCTGCAGAAGCTGGCGGCGGAGCAGGGCATCGAACGCGCGCGCTTCAAGGGCGAAAAGAGCGCCGCGATTCTCGACGTGGGGCCGTCCATCACGCGCGATACGTCCAAGTGCATCCTCTGCCGCCGGTGCATTACGGTGTGCAACGAGATTCAGAAAATCGGCGTGCTCAACGCGCAGAACCGCGGCTTCAAAACCATCGTCGGCCCGGCGCTGGGCAAGACAATGGCGCAGACGGACTGCACCAACTGCGGCCAGTGTACCGTGGTCTGTCCGGTGAACGCGCTGAGCGAAACGAGCAGCATCGACCGCGTGTGGGACGCGCTGGGCAACCCGGCCAAGCGCGTTGTGGTGCAGACCGCGCCGGCCGTGCGCGTGGCGCTGGGCGAGGAGTTCGGACTGCCCGCGGGCGAACCGGTTACGGGAAAGCTCGCCACGGCGCTTCGCGAGTTGGAATTCGACGACGTATTCGACACGAACTTCGCCGCCGACCTGACAATCATGGAGGAGGGCAGCGAGTTCCTTGCGCGCGCGAAAGCCGCGCTGACGGGCGGAGAGGCCGTGCTGCCGATGATCACCAGCTGCTCGCCCGGCTGGGTCAAATTCCTGGAGCACCGCTACGCAGGGCAGATTCCGAACCTGTCCACGTGCAAGAGCCCGCACATGATGGAGGGCGCGATCATCAAGAGCTATTACGCCGAAAAGATCGGCGTGCGTCCGGAAGATATTTTCGTCGTGTCCATTATGCCGTGTACGGCGAAAAAGTTTGAGATCACGCGGCCTGAAATGAAAAACGGCGGCCTGCCGAACGTGGACGCGGTGCTGACGGTGCGCGAGCTTGCGCGGATGATCCGCGAGGCGGGCATTGATTTTGCAAGCCTGCCCGACGGTGAATATGACTCTCCCATGGGAAACGGCACCGGCGCGGCCGATATTTTCGGCGTGACCGGCGGCGTGATGGAGGCCGCGCTGCGCACGGTCTATGAGCTGGCGACGGGGCGCGAGCTGCCGTTTGAAGGGCTGCGCGTCAAGCCCATTGAGGGGAACGAAATGATTAAGAAGGCGGAATTGACGTTTGAAAACGTGCTGCCGGAATATGCCTTCTTAGAGGGCTTCACCGCGAAGGTGGCCGTGACCAGCGGCTTCGAGGGCGCGGGCATTCTCATGGACGAGGTGGCGAGCGGCAAGGCCGACTATCACTTCATCGAGGTGATGGGCTGTCCGGGCGGCTGCGTCGTCGGCGGCGGCCAGCCGCGCAATTACATGCGCGACAAATGGAACAAGCGCGCCGAGGGCATTCGCAGGGAGGACGAGCGCAAGGCGCTCCGCAAGAGCTTCTGCAACCCGGAAATCAAGCAGATTTACGAAGAATTCCTTGGCGCGCCGCTGGGGCATAAGAGCCACGAGCTGCTGCACACGACATACACGGACAGGTCGGCCGTGAAATAAGAACGGAAAAAGCGCGGCCGCGCGCATAAACGAAATGAAGAAACGCCCCTCCCGAAAGAGAGGGGCGCTTTCATCCTGCTGAAAAAACTCAGGGAGGTGTTGGAGGGCTCGCAAGCCCTCTGACTGTAATCGTATCGCCCGGCTTTGCCAGGCGGGGGCGTGCAGCGTGTCAGCGCGGCTGAGAAAAAATGTGCAAAGCGGTCGGACGGCTTGCAGCCCGGACAGTGACGGAGTGCAATACTCCCGGAAAGCCGCATTACCAAGAAATGCCCCCGGACGCGGCGATGTATGCAGCGCGCCAGCGCGGCTGAAAGAACCCTTTGCGAAGCATAGAAAAAGCGGCGCTGCTTTTGTACCACGCAAAACGCCCCTCCCGAAAGAGAGGGGCGCTTTCATCCTGCTGAAAAAACTCAGGGA
>CAZKJW010000099.1:1659-8700 GCA_964553125.1 uncultured Oscillospiraceae bacterium | reverse complement strand
GGTTCTTCATTGCAAGCACGGGATACTTCTCGCTGTCGTAGTCGTATTCCGGGATATCCGGCGGAATGGAGCGCGTCTTGCGGCGCTGCAGCTTTCTCTCCATCTTCGCGGCAAAGCTCTTCCACGCGGGAATGATCTTTTCAAGCAGCCGCTCGCAGGAGAATTCCTGCACGCCCATCAGGCCGGAGGGCTTGAAGATCATCATGACGATCAGCAGCAGCGCATACGCCAGCTGACGGTATTCCACCAGCGAGGACATCAGATACTGCACCACCGTCAGCAGCGCCGCCGCGGCAATGGAGCCGGTGTAGCTGCCAAGACCGCCGAACACGGCCATAACGAGGAAATCGATGGAGGTGTTGTAGTCGAACTTCGTCGGGTCAAGAACGCCGACGGAGTGCGCATACAAGCCGCCCGCAATGCCGGCGAAGAAACCGGCGATAACGAAGGTCATCGTCTTGTATTTGGTCACCGGCACGCCCGCGGTATCGGCGGCCACCGCGTTTTCGCGGATGGCGAGAATCGCGCGGCCATGGCGCGACCACGCCAGCATATACAGCACGGCAATGGTCAGGAACATGATCCAGAAAGCGTTGTCAAAGCTGGTATAGAGGCTGATGTTGAACATCTTCTTGCCGCCGCCCGTCCACGGGGAAAAGACGGTGTTGATCAGCACGCGGATAATCTCGCCGAAGCCCAGCGTGATAATCGCCAGATAGTCGCCCTGAAGGCGCAGCGCCGGCACGCCCACCAGATAGGAGAAGAAAGCGGCCATCAGTCCGCCCACCAGCAGCGCCACATAGAACGCCCACGGCTGGTTCGGCAGGATGAGCGAGGTGAAAATTGCGGCGCTGTACGCGCCCACGGACATGAAGCTCGCATGGCCCAGCGTCAGTTCGCCCAGCACGCCCGCCACGAGGTTGAGGCTGGCGACCATGATGATGTTGTAGCAGACCTGCGTGAGCAGATTCGTCACAGCGCGGTTGCCGCCCATCGACGCGAGAATCAGCTTCACGGCGACATAGGCGAGAATCGTCAAAAGCAGGTTCAGGAGCGAAGTAAATCTTCTGTTCTTTTTCATCTCTCCCGCCTCCTTACACCTTTTCCTTCATCTTCCTGCCCAGAATGCCCGTGGGCCGGAAGAGAAGCACGAGAATGAGAATGCCGAACACCATCGCGTCCACGTATTCGCTTGCGTAGTATTTGATGAACGTTTCGGCCATGCCGATGATGAAGCCGCCGAGCACCGCGCCCGGAATGGAACCGATGCCGCCGAGCACTGCCGCGACGAACGCCTTCAGGCCCGGAAGCATTCCCAGCAGCGGCGTTACGTAGTATACCTTCTGCGCAAAGAACACGCTGCCGATGGCGGCAAGGCCGCAGCCGATGCCGAAGGTGATGGAGATCGTCCTGTCCACGTTGACGCCCATGAGCATCGCCGCACCCTGATCCTCGCTGACGGCGCGCATAGCTTTGCCTGTGCGCGTGGTCTGCACAAAGAGCGTCAGGCCGATCATGAGCAGCACGGAGACCACAAACGTGAGCACCTCCAGCAGCTTGATGGAGCGCCGCCCCACCTTGAACAGCGTAATCTTCGGCACGATGGTCGGGAAGTTGAGCTGCCCCGAGCCGAACACCAGCTGCGCGAGAATCTGCAGCGCAAGGCTGATGCCGATGGCGGTGATCAGCGCGGAAATGCGCGGCGCGTTGCGCAGCGGCTTATAGGCCACGCGATCAACAAACACGCCGAGCGCCACGCATACAATGACGGCGAACAACACGCTGAGAATGCCGGCAAGTACCGGCTGCGTCTCTGCAATCGCCTGCATGAGCGTGGTTGACATCATCCAGTAAATGGCGTACGCGCCGACCATCATGATGTCGCCGTGCGCGAAGTTGATCAGCTGCACGATGCCGTAGACCATCGTGTAGCCCAGCGCGATCAGCGCATAAATGCTGCCCATCTGCAAACCGCCGATCAGGTTGTAAAGCGTAACCATGCCAAAACCTCCCGGTGCAACTTAAAAAAGCGTATATTTATTGGTTCATCATATCGCAGCGAAAAAGCCGTGTCAACCGTCTTTGGCCGCTGCGCGAAAAAAAAGCCGGATAATAAGGATGGGTTACGGCATTTTATCCGGCGCAAGGCGCCGAAAATTGCTCCGCAACCCGTTTTTTTAACAAGCGTCGGGGACGGAGTGTCCGCCCCCGACGAAAGAACGTCGATTTACAAAACTCAGATTTCCGGATCGAGACGCATGACCAGCGACGGCACGCCGTCCACAAAGCCCTTGACGAACGCCGGCTTGATCGGGTCGCAGTGCGCGTCGAAGGTGATATGGCCGGTCACGCAGGTGAGGTCGGTGGCCTTCATCGCAGCGGAAACGGCGGCGGCATCGGTGGAGCCGGCGGTGGTAATGGCGGTCAGCAGGATCTTCGCAGCGTCGTAGCCCAGCGCGTTGAAGCCGACGGGCTGGCGGCCGTATTTGTCGCTGAACGCCTTGACGAAGGACTGCACCTGCTCGCTTTCATCCTCGGCGGAGAAGCTGTCGCAGAAGACGACCTTGTCAAGCAGCTCGGGGTTGTCGCCCACCTGGTTCTCGATATCGGCAAAGCCGTCCGCGCCCATGACGTAGCATTCCAGACCCACGTCTTCCATCTGACGCAGCACCTTCGCGGCGGTTTCGTAGTAGTAGCAGCAGAACAGCACGTCCGGCTCCGCGTCGGCGATCTTGATCAGCTGCGGGGTGTAGTCCGCGTCGCCTTCGACGTTGCTCTCGGCGGCGACGACTTCCATGCCCAGCTCTTCGGCCTTCGCCACGAAGCTCTCATACAGGCCGATGGAGTAGTCGTTGGTGTTGTCGTAGAGGACGGAAACGCGGGTGGGGGTGGTGCCGTCGGGCGAGAAGGTCATGGCGTATTCGGCCATCAGTTCCGCCTGATAGGGGTCGAGGAAGCAGGCGCGGAAGACGTTGCCGTAGGGCTGATCCTTGTTTTCGCCCAGCTCGCCGGTGATGGCGTAAGCGGTGGCGGAAGCGGTGATCATCGGCATTCCGTCGGCATACGCAAGGGGTGCGACGGCCAGCGTCGGGCTGGTGGTCACAGGGCCGAGCAGGCCGACGATGCCTTCGCTCACCAGCTGGTTATACGCGTTCGCCGCTTCAACGGCGTCGTGCGTATCGTCCTTCCAGAGTACTTCAACCTTCTTGCCAAGCACGCCGCCGTTGGCGTTCACTTCTTCGATGTAGAGATCAACGCCGTCCTTTACAAGAGTGCCATATACGGACGCGGCGCCCGTCAGCGGGGAAATGCCGCCAATCTTAATCGTATCTTCGGCCAGCGCGGAAACGCAGCTGAGCGCGAGGACAGCGGACAAAATCAGACAGAAGACTTTTTTCATGGTTTCTCCTCCTTTGATTTTTTATGGCGGCATAAAGCCTGCCGCATCGCGATTTTGCAGCATTTGCGGAGCGGGTTTCATTTTCGTTCCGCGCCAGCTGCTTTTTTCGCGCTGCCGCGCCCGAATCTGCCCAGTGGCCTTCGCCATCCTTCAGGCGAAGAAATCTGCCGGCGTGATCCGTTCGTGATAATGGCGTTATTCTAATTGTCTATAGCAATTTTGTCAAGCCCATTTCCCCACTTTTCTGAAATTATTTTTTATTTTGCCGCCCGTGTTTTGTAATTTTTTTCGCTCGATTTGATTTTATCGAATATTTTTCGGTTGACGTTTTCATGAAACCGCGGTATCATCATAGAAGCTACTTCTATTATGGAGGTTCACAACGCCCTATGGATCATATTGATTCCGTCATTCTCTCCTGCCTGTGCGAGAACGCGCGCGTGCGCGCTTCGGAAATCGCCCAGCGCGTGGGCATGTCCGTGTCCTCGGTGGGCGAGCGCATCCGCAAGCTGGAGCGTTCCGGAGTGATTCAGCAATACACCGTCAAGCTCGACCCGGCAAAGCTCAACCGCAGCTTTCAGGCGATCATCGGCATTCAGACCGAGCACCCGCGTTACATCGACTCCCTGACCGAAGCGCTGCTCGACGAGCCGGACGTCGTCGAATGCTTCACCGTAACGGGCGACGTTGATTTCATGGCGCGCATCAGCGCGACCTCGCCCGAGCATTTCCAGCAGATTCACCATCGCATCTCGCGCCTCGAAGGCGTAAAGAGCATCAAAAGCTACTACATCCTCGGCGTTCGTTCCAACCCGAAATACAATCCCGTCATCTCCGACTGACGAAAGGAGCCCTCATGACAACGCTCGACCAGCTTCACGCGCGCAAATCTGTGCGCGCCTATGCGCCCATTCCCGTGGAGCCCGAAAAAAAGCGCGCCGTTCTGGAGGCCGCGCTGCAGGCGCCCACGGCGGGCAACATGACGCTCTACACGATTCTCGATATCACAGATCCGGCGCTGAAGGCGCGCCTTTCCGAAACGTGCGACCATCAGCCGTTCATCGCGTCCGCGCCCATCGTGCTGATTTTCTGCGCCGACTACAGCCGCTGGTTCCCGCTCTTTCATGCCGACGAGGCCGACACCCGCGCGCCCGGCGCAGGCGATTTGCTGCTCGCCTTCAGCGACGCGCTGATCGCCGCGCAAAGCGCCGTCGTCGCCGCCGAATCGCTGGGGCTCGGCTCCTGTTACATCGGCGATATCCTCGAAAACTACGAAATTCACCGCGAGCTGCTGGCTCTGCCGGAATACTGCGCACCGGCGGCGATGCTGTGCATCGGCTACCCCACTGAGGCGCAGAAGGCGCGCGTGAAGCCGCCGCGCTTCGCCGTGGAGGACGTCGTATGCGAAAACCGCTGGCAGCCGCGCGATTTCGCGGCAATGCTGACGCAGCGCGACGCGCGGAGCGCGGACGATTTTCCCCGCTGGCTGACGGCGTTCCGCAAGCGCAAGTGGGACAGCGAGTTCAGCCGCGAAATGTCGCGCTCGGCAGAAGAAATCATCCGGCGCTGGCTTGCGCCGCAAAAACCGTAACATGCAGCAGCTGGCAGAGGTTCCCCCGCCAGCTGCTTTTTCACGCTCAGAGAAACCGTTCCAACGCAAGCGGCACAAGAATCGCCGTTGCAACCCATGCAATCGCTTTGCGCGCTTTCACCCGGAGCGGATGCCTTGAGACGCCAAATGCAAATTCCTGCTCCGGATATAACAATCCAATCGTCAAAAACAGAACCAGAAATGAAAACAATCTCATAACAAAGAATACGCCGACCGAGATATAGGTGTATTCCTCTTTTGGCGTGTTCTCCAGAACCTCAGACCAGTCGCCAAAGGTAAACCCCAAAAGCGGCATAAGTTTCCAGTTGATCACCTGTATTGCCATATATACTATCGGAAGCCATGGGAGCGCAAAGGCTCGACGAAGCACAGAATGCTTTGATATCTCGCACAGTTTATCCGCCAACTTTGCATTCATCACTTCGTGCCATGTCTCATCCTCGCTATAGATGCTGTATTCATTTGTATCAAACCCGGGAAATAACGACTCCTCCAAATGAAGGCGGCACCTGTTGGCATAATCAGCGCTGAAATAATCGAAAATAATGCACTTCGTGTCTTTTTGTTTGAAATAGGAATGCTCCATGATGGAGGCACGGTTATCTTCCAAGGACGTTCCATCACGGAAAACAACGTGAAATGTGCTTTTTCCATCTTGTTCTTCAGCGATGTGTTCAAAGAACCGCGCCATCTCTATGACGTCATCGCGCTTGATGATGCGGTGCTTTATCCGAATATTTGTGGTCTGATTCACAAATATTCCTCCTTTCAAATTTTTCCTTTGTTTTTTGAAAGCTCCCGGGATACTCATGATCATGGCCACGATAACAGAATAGCGCATTTTTCTCTCATTTACAAGCCCCTCGCCCCGAGCGGCGTCAATCTATCCTTCAATTCATTCCCCGCCTTTTTTCCGCAGCATGTGCATATACTATACCGTACAGCGCTTTCCAGAAGAAACCGCTTGCCGTCCCCTGCCGCGCGCTATACAATGTTATCTGTATCCATTCGGATAGGTGTAAATAAAATTGGAAATCCAATCCAAATCATAAAAGGAGGCTCTCCTTGCTCGAACGCTTTGACATTGCGGGCTACGCCCGGATCTCTGTGGACGACGAGCTGGACCGGGACAACGTCTCCATCGAGAACCAGAAGGCCATCATCGGCGAATTCGTCCGGCAGCGGTTTCCCGGCAGCACGCTGACCTTCTTTGAGGATCGCGACCGCTCCGGCTACACCTTTGAACAGCGCGAGGGCTATCAGCAGATGCGCAGGGGGCTGGTAGCCCATCAATATGAAATTCTCATCGTGAAAGATTTTTCGCGCTTCTCACGCCGCAACGGGCGCGGTCTGGTGGAGCTGGAAGACCTGCGCGACGAGGGCGTGCGCATCATCTCCATCGGCGACGGCATCGATTTTCCCAACGACGACGACTGGCTGAAAATCCAGTTCCAGTTCATGATCAACGAAATGCCCGTCACCGACACCTCCAAGAAGGTCAGGAACGTCATCCGGCATCGCCAGCAGGAGGGCGAATGGATCTGCGCCGCGCCCTACGGCTACCTCTTCACAAAACGCAGGGAGTTTGAGATCGTCCCCGCCGAGGCGGAAATCGTGCGGCAGATCTACCGGCTTTACATCACGGACGGCTGGGGGTACAAGAAAATCGCCAATCACCTCACGGACGCGGGCATTCCTACGCCGCGCATGTCCGAGCAGCTGCGCAGGGAGGCCAACGGCGAACCGTGCGGCCGGAAAGTCCGGCGGGAATGGGCCATCGCCACCATTCAGGGGATTCTGGAAAACGATTTCTATATCGGCACCTTCCGCCAGCGCAAATATGCGCGCGCAAAAATCAACGGCAAGGACGTCAAGCTGGACGAGGGCGAGCACATCGTGCTCGAAAAGCATCACCCGGCCATCCTCGACGACCGCACCTTCGCCATGGCGAAAGCGCTGCGGGAGAAGCGCTCCGTCACCCATTACCGCGGCGTGAAGAAAAACGACAACTTCTACTCCGGCTTTCTCG
>CAZKJW010000099.1:0-1559 GCA_964553125.1 uncultured Oscillospiraceae bacterium | reverse complement strand
GCCGACCGGCTCGCGCAGCTGGCAGACGATTTGAAGGCGGAGCTGAAGGTCACCAAGCGGCAGCGCATCCGGGATATCATGAAGCACCCCGAGCGCGAAGCGCTGCTGGAAGAAACCTACGACGAAATGGAAGCCGACCTTCAGCGAAAAATCGACGGCCTTGAAAACCAGATCGACCTGCTTTCCGATAAGCGCAGCGCCATCATTCAGGCGAACCGCGCGGCGAGAACGGCCATGGACGTATTCCGCGATATCCTTGTCAAGGAGAAGCTCGACCGCACGGACTTGGAACTCATCCTCAGCAAAATTCTCGTTTACGAGGATCATCTGGAGCTTCGCCTGCAAAGCGACGTCGATGCGCTTCTGCGCACTGACGCCATGGAGGACACGGTAAATTTTAATCGGGGCGTCGGAGACGCGCGCGGCCGGCTTGTCCAATCCGCAAGGAATCAGAAGGACAAGGTCTTCGATGTCCATGTTGTCAGCGAGGGCGACCCGCTGGAAATTTACACCGACCGCGACGGAGAAGTCATCCTCAAGAAGTATTCCCCGATTGGCGAAATTGCGGCGTTCGCCAAGGATTATACGGAGTCCCTTTTCCGCTCCATGGGGCACATTGCCTGCATCTGCGACAGGGATATGGTCGTCGCCGCAAGCGGCGTTCCGCGCAAGGAGCTGTGGGACAAGCCCATCAGCCACGACCTTGAAACCGCAATCCAGAACCGGCAGAGCATGACGCTGAACAAATCCGCGGGCGGCAAGCTGTTCTCCGTCACCAACGAGGAGGACGGCGGCGTCTACACCGCGCAGGTCTTTTCGCCCATCATCGCCGACGGCGAAGCGATCGGCGGCGTGCTGCTGCTCAGCCGCGAGCAGGGCGTGCGCATGGGCGACACGGAGCTGAAGGTTGCGGAGACCACCGCCGGCATCGTCGGAAGGCAGATGGAGCAGTGACGCGCTGCCGCGCAGGGCGCGCAAAGCAACTCAGCCGTGCAAAAAGAAAAACCTCCGCTCAGTTTCCAGCGGAGGTTTCAGGGTGTCAAAAAAAGTGGCTATTGCCACTTTTTTGAGTATTGCACTTTGTCACTGTCAGCCCCGCAAGCAGGGCTGACGGCCGTTCCTCCGTGTGAGGAAAGTTTCCGGCTGAGCCGGAAACGCCCCGCCCGCCCGGCAACGCCGGGCGATCCGAATACAGTCAGAGGGGCTGCGGCCCCTCCGACACCTTCCAGAGGCTTCTTTGCTTCATGCAGCCTTTCCGGTCAGCTTCGCCCAGCGCTTGCGGCGCTTCTCGCGGCGTTCGAGCCGCTCGCCCAGATCGCGCGCGCCCACGCCGTAGACCAGATACAGGATCAGCCCTGAGACGATCATGATGAACACGGTCGAAGCGCAGCGGCGGCCCGAAGCGTTAACGTTGTAGCCGTCGCGCCCTTCCTAGGCGCACATATTCTGAATGACCATCGCGTAGGACTTGCCGTAGCTGGAGTGGAACGTGGCCGACATGTCATACTCGGTGAAGAGCGCGTTGAAATTCAGCGCAAAGACCGCCAGCACGCTCGGCA
>CAZKJW010000098.1:0-8754 GCA_964553125.1 uncultured Oscillospiraceae bacterium | reverse complement strand
AAGAAACACACCTCACGCTCCGCCGCTGTCCGTTGCTTCCGGCACAAATGCAGCTTGCCGGATAACCCACGTTGCCGAATCGCAGATACCACCCGTCCTATCCGCGATTCATCACCTTCTCCACGAGATGCTCCTTCGTTTTCACGTCTGCTTCCAGCCATTCCACCGCCCGTGCCGTTCTGCGCCACAGTCCGTTATGTCGGCGCCGCCCCGCTGCGCCTTCGCCCCGTCAGCCGCTCTGCGGCTCAAGTCTCCCCCACCTTCGCCTCCAGCCGCTTCACGGCCTGCTCGTCGGGCGTGATGTACACCGTCTGCTGGTGGGTGTAAATCACGCGCCCGGGCGGCGAGCCGGACGGCTTTTTGACGTATCGCCGCTTCGTCATATCGACCGGCACCTGCGCGGAACGGAACGCCCTGCTGTAATAGGCGGCCAGCAGCGCGGCTGCGTTCAGCGCCTCGTCGGAAGGCTCGCCCTCGCAGCTGATGATCACGTGCGAGCCGGGAATGTCCTTGGCGTGCATCCACGTGGCGTTCGGCGGAGCGTTCAGCGTGAGCCTGTCGTTCTGCGGGCCGCTGCGGCCGACGAGAATTTCCGTCCCGTCCGGCGCAAGGAAACGCATCGGCTCGGACGCAGGAATTTTCCGCGGCTTCGCGCCGCGCTGCTTCACCGCGCGCATAATCCCCTCGCGGCACAGCGCCTCGCGGATTTCGGCCAGTTCATTCAGGCTGCTGCACTTGCGCAAATCGTCGATATAGCTCTCCAGCTGGTACTGCTCCTCGTGCAAACCGTCGAGCTGCTCCAGCGCCGCCTCCTGCGCGGCGCGCATTTTGCGGTAGCGCTTATAATACGCCTGCGCGTTCTGCGACGGCGTCCAGCGCTTGTCCAGCGCAATCACGCGATTCTCCCCGCGATAGTAGTCGAACACCTCGGCCTTGTCCGCGCCCTTTTTCAGCAGGTGCAGATTCGCCGTGAGCAGCTCGCCGCACACGCGCGCCTCCTCCATCTTCGCGTCGTCGGCAAGCGCCTGCTCGTGAATGGCGAGCTTCTTCTCGCATTTCTCCAGCTTTGCTTTCAGCGCCGCTTCCATGCTCTTGCGCTGCGAGTCGAGCCTTGCGCGCGCGTCGCGCGTGCAGTAATACGCCTCGGCCGCAGCGGACGCGCTTTCCATGCGCCGCTGATCCGCCTCTGCAAAGCGCTTCTGCGGGAATGGATACAGTTCGGCGGCTTCGCCGCTTTCATTGAGCAGCAGCACCGCCGGCCGCCACGAAGGCATCTCGCGCAGGAGCGCATAAAGCGGCTTTGCCAGCGCTGCGCGCTGCGCTTCATCCGTCACCGGCGATTCCTCGCCCGTGAGGCGATACGCCATCTCCCGCGCGCTTTCACGTCCGAAGCCGCTCAGCGCGCCGCCAATGGCCGCGTCGAGCCGCGCCGCCCCGGCGCGAAGCGCCCCCGCAAGCGCCTCCTCGGTCAGCTCGGGCGAGAGCGGGTCGAGTTTATCCTGCGCGGGCGGCGGCGTATACGGCAGTCCCGGCTTCACCTCGCGCACGCGGCTGATGTCCGCGCCCACATGATGAATGGAGTCGAGAATTTTTCCTTCGGCGCTGCGCAGGATGATATTGGAATGCCGCCCCATCACCTCGCAGCTGAGAATGCGCTGCGACGGCTGGCCGAACTCATCCTCGCAGGCGAATACAATTTCCAGAATGCGGTCTCCGCCCACCTGCCGCACGCACAGCACCTTTGCGCCGCCGATCAGCTTGCGCAAAAGCATACAGAACATCGGCGGCTCCTGCGGCTGCGGCTTCGTTGTCTCCGTCAGATGCACGCGCGCCCGGTCGGCCGACGTGCTCAGAAGCAGCTTTTTTGGCCCGCCCACGCCGCGGAACGAAACATGCAGCTCGTCCTTTTCCGGCTGCTGCACCTTTTCCACGCGCGCGCCCTGCAGCGCCGCGTCCAGTTCTCTTGCAATAAAGCCTAAAAAAAGGCCGTCCATAGGCACCTCCCGGTTTGGGGTTTCTGTCATTATAAACGACGCGGCAGCGCTTGACAAGCGCGCGCTGTCGGCTTATAAATGGAATATCGACTTTTATCGTTCCGGAGGAAACAAGCATGATCTGCGATCTCTGTCCGCGCATGTGCCACGCGGAAAGAACCGAGTTTGAAGGCGCCGGGCGCTGCGGCATGGGCACGCTGCCGGTCATCGCGCGCGCCGCGCCGCACTTCGGCGAGGAGCCGTGCCTTTCCGGCACGCGCGGCAGCGGCGCGGTGTTCTTCTGCGGCTGCCCGCTGCACTGCGTTTTCTGCCAGAACGACGAAATCAGCCGTGCCGGCGCGCGCGGCAAAACGGTAACGCCCGCAGAGCTGGCGGATATTTTTTCGGCGCTGTGCGCCGAAGGTGTCCACAACCTCAACCTCGTCACCGCCGGGCATTTCGCGCCCGCCGTCGCGGAAGCGCTGCGCATTGCAAAACCCGCCGTTCCCGTGATCTGGAACAGCGGCGGGTATGAGCGCGTGGAAACGCTGAAAATGCTGGAAGGGCTTGTGGACATCTACCTACCCGACTACAAATACGCGGACGCCGGCCTTGCCGCGCTCTGCTCCGACACGCCGGACTATCCGCAGACCGCCCTGAAGGCGATTGCCGAAATGCGCCGCCAGACAGGCGACGTACAGTTTGACGACGATGGCCTCATGACGCGCGGCACGATGATCCGCCACCTGATCCTGCCGGGCTGTGCCGGCGCGTCGATGGAAGCGCTCAGCGCGCTGGCCGACGCGGGGCTGGACGACGTTCCGGTCAGCCTCATGGCGCAATACACGCCCTATGGCCGTGCAAAGGAGATTCCCGGTCTGGACAGGCCGGTCTCGGCGAAGACGTACCGCCGCGTGCGGGAACACATGGAGTGGCTCGGGCTGGACGGCTACACGCAGGAAGCCGCCTCGTCCGGCACGTTCGCCATTCCGGAGTGGACGTATTTGCAAAAGTAACGCTCAGCGAATGTCCAGTTCCGGCGGCACGTCGATCTGATCGGACACATATTTCCCGTTCTTTTTCCGCTGGCGGACGCATTCCGTCAGAAGGTACTCGATCTGCCCGTTAACGGAGCGGAAATCATCCTCCGCCCACGCGGCCAGCGCGTCGTACAGCTTGGCCGACAGGCGCAGCGGAATCTGTTTTTTCGGTTCGGCGGCCATGTCAGTACAGGCTGCCGGAATTAACGACCGGCTGCGCGTCGCGGTTGCCGCAGAGCACCACCAGAAGATTCGACACCATGGCGGCCTTGCGCTCCTCGTCCAGCTCCACCACGCCGCTTGCGTTCAGGCGCTCCAGCGCCATTTCCACCATGCCGACCGCGCCGTCCACGATCATCTTGCGCGCGTCGATGATGGCGGACGCCTGCTGCCGCTGCAGCATGACGGCGGCGATTTCCGGCGCGTAGGCGAGATAGGTGATGCGCGCCTCGACGATCTCCAGCCCGGCTTCGGCGACCTTCTGCTGAATCTCGTCGCGGATGCGCGCGGCCACAACCTCGCTTGAACCGCGCAGGCTGCCCCCGTCGGCGATTCCGTCGCCGGTCGTGTCCACGTTCGGCGCGACGTCGTAGGGGTAGATTCGCACGATGTTGCGCAGCGCGCTGTCGCACTGGAGCGAGAGATACTCCTTGAAGTTATCGACGGTAAAAACGGCCTTCGCCGTATCCACCACGCGCCACATGACCGCAATGCCGATCTCAATCGGATTGCCGAGGCAATCGTTGATCTTCTGACGGTTGTTATTGAGGGTCATGATTTTGAGCGAGATTTTCTTGCTGGTAACCTCAGCCGAAGTTCCCGTCTGCGCCGCGCCGCTCTTTACGGCGTTCACGTCGCCGCTCTGGTTCAGCTTCGTCTGCGCCGCAGGGTTCACGCCCACGCAGAAGGGGTTGACGAAATAAAACCCTTCGCCCTTGAGCGTGCCGATGTATTTGCCGAAAAGCGTCAGCACAAGCGCCTCCTGCGGCTTGAGCACCTTCAGCCCCAGCAGCGGAATCCACCACACAAAAATGACGACGAGACCCGCCGCAAGCAGCGCCGGGCTTCCGCCCCGGTCCAGGGCGATTCCGCCGAGCACGCACGCCAGAACAGCAAGAACAAACACGGCGATCATGCA
Organism: uncultured Oscillospiraceae bacterium; assembly: GCA_964553125.1. Classification (GTDB taxonomy): domain Bacteria; phylum Bacillota; class Clostridia; order Christensenellales; family Aristaeellaceae; genus Aphodomonas. The sequence continues at coordinate 4,603 of CAZKJW010000098.1, read as the reverse complement.
GAGCAGCACGGTCATGCCGTTTTTTCTTTTTTCAAGAACAATCTCTTTCATAAAGCGCATTCTCCTTTGTTTTTTTGTTGATATCAAAATGATATCACTTTCTATTTGTTCTGTCAATCCTTGGCTGTAAAAAAAGGAGAACCCGCGGGTTCTCCCTTTATGCTATAAACCGATTCACTGAACCAGCATTTCAAACAGCCGGTGATGCACGCCGTCCACCTCGGGATGGAACTGAACGCCGAGCATCGTTTCATTCTCGACGCCCTCAATGCAGCCGTCGTCCGTCCACGCGCACAGGCGCAGTCCCTGCGGCACATGGTCGGAGCGGTAACGGTGCATCGACGCGCCCATGGTGCCTTCCGCGCCGAGCAGCCGCGCAATGCGCGACCCAGGCGCAAAGCACACCGGATGCTTCACGTCGTCCACCGTGCTGCGGGTCAGCGGCACGTCCCAGTGATGCGCAACGGGGCGGGTGAAGTAATATTTTTCGCGCTTGAGCGCGGAAAAAATATCCGCCGCGCCGTCCGTCCAGCCGCGCGCTTCTGCTTCCTCGCGGATCATGTAATACGCGCACATCGCCTGCATTCCGAGGCACACGCCCAGCAGCGGCTTGCCGGTCTGCGCCGCGTGCTCCACCGCCTGAATGTGATACGGCCAGATCTTCCCGCCGCCGCACAGAAGCAGCGCGTCGCACGCCTCCAGCGCGCCGGGCGCGATTTCGCCGTCCACGCCGAGCACGCCGACGGGCACGCCGCCCGCTTCCACGATGCGCTTGACGTATTGGTTGACGAAAACGTAATTGTCCTGATAGGGGTCGTCGTTGGCAAACAGACGCGCCGTGGGCACGATTCCAATCAGGCGGCTCATTCGGCAAAAAAGCGATATTCCGTGCGCGTGTCGTATTTCTCTCCGGCCTTCAGCACGCAGCTGGGGAAGTCCGCATGATGCACGCTGTCCGGGAAGTGCTGCGTTTCCAGGCACAGCCCCTGCCGTTTTCCGTAGGGCTTTCCGAGCTTGCCCGGCACATTGCCGGAGATGCCGTTCCCACCGTAAAACTGCACGCCGGGCTGATCCGTCCACGTTTCCATGCGCCGGCCGGAAGCGTCGTCAAAGAGCGTAGCGATGCGGCGGAAGCTGCCATCCCAGCCCGCAACGACAAAATTGTGGTCGTAGCCGTTGCCGAAGCGAAGCTGCTCGCATTCCTCCTGATGGGACAGCCCTTCGGAAATGACGCGCGGCGCGCGCAGGTCAAACGGCGTGCCATCCACCTGCGGCAGCCTGCCCGTCGGAATGCACGCAGCGCTCGAAACCTCGGTGAAGCGATCAGCTTCAATCTGGATGCGATGCCCGCAGACGCTTTCCGCCTCAGGGCCGGAAAGGTTGAAGTAGACATGGTTCGTCAGGTTGATGATCGTATCCTGATCGCTCTGCGCCTCGTAGTGGATGCCCAGCGCATTCTCCTCGGAGAACGTGTAGGTCACGGTCACATGCAGCGTGCCGGGATAACCCTCCTCGCCGTCCGGGCTGACCATCGACAGCGCAAGCGCTTCGCCCTCCATACGCGCCGCCCAGACCTTCTTGTCAAAGCCCTGCCAGCCGCCGTGCAGCGTGTTTTCGCCGTTGTTTTTCGCAAGCGTGTAGGTCTTGCCGTTCAGCTCGAACGCCGCGCCGCCGATGCGGTTGCCGTAGCGGCCGATCAGCTTGCCCATGTAGCCGCCGCCGTCCCGGATTGTCTCCACCGTGTCATAGCCGAGCGTCACATCGCCGATCACGCCGTTTCTGTCCGGCACATGAATGGAAACGATCGTGCCGCCGAGCGTCGAAATTTCCGCATACGCGCCCTGCGCGTTCGTCAGGGTATACAGTTCCACAGGCGTTCCGTTCATCTCGCCCATCGGGCGGCAGGAAATCTTTGTCATTTTGCTTCTCCTTTTTCGTTCTCGGGCGGCTGCGCCGCGCTCTTGGGCAGACGGCCGCAAAACGCCGTGCGTTCCGGGTCGGACTCCAGCGTCAGTTCGCCGCCATAGCCCGCGACAATCTCGCGCACAATGGCAAGCCCCTGTCCGCGCTCGCCGCCTTTGGTTGTGAAGCCGGGCTGGAAAATCTTCTCGCGCATTTCTGCCGGAATTTCAGGGCCATTATTTTCCACGGCGAAGGTAAGCGCCTGCCTGCTTTCCCCGAGGGTGACCTCCACGCGCGGCTTTTCGGTTTCCTTCAGCGCGTCCATCGCGTTGTCGATCAGGTTGCCCAGCACGCGGCACATCTCCCAGCCCTGCGCAGGCAGCCCTTCCCACGCGGAGCGGACGATCACGCTCAGGGGGATTCCGCGCTTCTGCGCCTCTGCGGTTTTCACGCGCAGAAGCGCGTTCACGGCGGGGCTCGCCGTTCTCAGCTGCGCCGAGAGCGCGCCCACCGAGCCGTACACGCGGTCGATATACTCCGCCGCGTCGCTCGTCTCGCCCATTTCCAGCAGGCCGCCGATCACCTGAAGGTGGTTGCGGAAATCATGCCGCTGGGCGCGCAGCGCGCCGTTGAGCGATTCCAGCTGCGCATAGGCCTCCTCCAGCATTTCCGACTGCTCCTTGATGCGCTCTGCGGAACGGGCGTTGCCGATATCGATCGCCGCGCCGCAAATCACCAGCAGCGCCGCCACGCACACCAGCGCGGCGACGTAGCGCCAGTTGGCGCGCGTTTCGATGTCGGTAAAAATCACCAGCAGCGCAATGGCGACGGCCGCGGCAATCTGGACGGCGTTGAGAAACACGGCGTAGCGCGCCGCCTTTTTGATATCGACCGTGCGATGCAAACCCGTCCCTCCGTTCTCCGCCGCGCATATTCTGCGCGCGCTCCGGACATGCTGTATGCCGGGAGGAGCTTCGCCGCCCGTGTCCGGCAGTCAAGGCTGACGGCGCGGCTCCTCTTTGATACGCCCCGCGCGGAAAGCCTTCCGTCGGGGCGATTTCGTCTTTTTCGGCGCGCAGGCGCAGGAAAAAATCCCTCGCAAAAATTGTATCAGGTTGTGTTTTCCCTGTCAATCGGCTTCAAAACACAGCCGCGGGCAATTCGTCCGCTTCCCCCTCCGTCCATTCGGAGTGCGTATCCTCCTCGAACATCCAGTCCGCCGGGCGAATCGTCAGTTCGCCGTCAAACGTGGGCAGCGCTTCGGGCAGCGGCGCGGGCGTCGATGCGGGCACCGGCTCCGACGGCAGCGGCGGCGCGGGCGTGGGCACAGGACCCAGCGCGGGCGTGGGAACCGGCTCCGCCAGCCGGTAGGCGTTTGGATCATCCAGCCAGCCCTGATAGATCTCCGTCAGCAGCGCCCGCGCAATGCGCGCGACGGAATTGAACGTGGAAGCGTTGCAGCCGTTTGTGATCATCACCACGCCGGTCTGATCCTCCGGGTCGCCGTAAGCGGCGGCGATCATTCCGTAGGCCTTGCCCTGATGGCCGTACATCGTGCGTCCGGGCACGAGCACGTCGGTGAGAATGTTCATGTTCAGGCCGCGGTTTGATTCGCAAGCGACGGAGCCGAGATTGTTCTGCATCGTGCGCATGGCCGCCACAGTTTCCGGCCGCAGAATGCGCGTGCCGTTATACGTGCCGTCGCCGATGATGCAGATGAGCAGCTTCGCCAGCCCTTCCGCGGTACACATCAGGCCGCCCGCGGTGTGAACATAGTCCAGCTCCGGCTCGGCGAACCAGTGCGTGTCGTCGGACGCCATCATGTCCAGCGTCATGCCGGTGGTTTCAATGTTGTAAATGCGCGCAATCTGCGCGTCGGCGGGCAGGTTCGGCGTGTGATACGCCGCCGTGACGCCCAGCGGCTCGAAAATATACTGCTGCATATATTCGTCCACCGTCATGCCGGTCAGCTCCTCCATGAACACGCCCAGCATTCCCCCGCCGAAGTTGGAATAATCGCTCACCGTTCCCGGCTGCTTTGCAAGAAAATTGTTCTTGCTGTACTTGCCCTCAAACACGGTGGACAGCGGCGTGATGCGGCCGTAGTCCGTCGCTTCTTTGTAGTGATAATCGTCGCAGAGCGTAGCCGTATGCGACATGATCTGCCGCAGGGTGATGGGCGTGTCGGGGTAATACGGATTGCGCACGGCAAAGGGCAGATACGTTGAAATATCCGCGTCCAGCTCCATGGCGCGGTTTTCCACAAGGCGCATCACGCCCAGCGCCGAAACCATTTTCGTCACCGACGCAACCTTGAAAAACGTCTCCTCCGTCACCGGCGTATTCTCCGCGCGGTTCGCCCGGCCATAGACGAACGTGTCCACGACCTGCCCGTTGGAAACAATCGCAACGGATGCGCCCATCGCTTCATATGCCGCCAGCACCTTTTCCACGGCCGCCTGTCTGCGGGCGTGCTCCTGCGCGTCGGGACATGCGCATTCCGCCGCGCCCTGCGCGGCAAAAATCAGCATGGCCAAAATGAGTGCAAGTATCCGCTTCATTTCGTTCGCTGCGTTCCTTTCTTCTGTGTCCCATATATCAGACGCATGAAAACGGCATTTTGCTGCCATATAAAAACAGGGCGGCAAGCCGCCCTCCGGATGCTCAAAATCTCCGGGAGGTGTCGGAGGGCTCGCAGGCC
>CAZKJW010000097.1:0-8831 GCA_964553125.1 uncultured Oscillospiraceae bacterium | reverse complement strand
CGGCGAAGGCGTGAGGCCGGGATGGATTTTCAAGGGCGCAGGAGCGCCCTTTTTTGCGCGCCGTCGCGGCAAGGGCGTGGGCAGGTCGGGCGGTTCTTGTGGGGCTGGTAGCTTTCCTCATGTTTTTCTGATATACTTTGTTTGATAGAAATGCAAGATAAATCGGGATTTGACGGAGGTGATATACATGGCAAAACACGAATTTGGAATTATGACGGATGTTCCTCAGCAGGGTAAACGATATAATGAAATGGAAATATGCCTGTATTTCTGTTGCGGATGACTATTTAGAAGTTGTTGCTGAAAGGCTTAGCGCTATTGATTTCTTTTGGCACACGATTTCTAACAAAAGTAAGGGGCTTGCATATTATGGCGTTACACTTGTTCCGCCTTGTTCGCTAAAAGCATTTATAGATGCTATTACTAATGTTTCTGAACTGTCTGAACTGAAGAAACTGTTGGAAGAAGCTTGGAAGAAAAATAAATGGGTTATTCATTACGGACTCTGATAGACCGACAACTTCCAGTTTGTCGGGCAGATAAGCAAACAAAAATCCCTTCTGAAACGGAAGGGTGCGCCTTCATACGCGCTGCTGGGCGCAATGCGTCGTGCGGAGGTTTGCTTTCTGTCTGCAGCCCAGTCGCATCGTTCCGTCAAGGCGGCTGCGTCCCTTTGCGCCGCGAAAGCGGCCCTCCCATCCAGACTTGCCGTCCGCAAGAATACCGGAAAATGCCGCGATGCTATTGCGTTCAAAGTTAAAAAAAGATTTAAGGAGAAAAAACAATAGAATGGCAAACGATTTACAGTTATACATTCCGAAGCAGACAGATGGTTGGTTTTATGTAAAAATGATGTCCGATCCGGAAACCATGGCTTATAATGCGCCATGGTTTCCACCGGATGGATGTATTCCGGAACCGGAATCGGAGTGGTTGGATTTACAGGAGAATTGGCTTGGGAAAGAGCCGCAGCGGTTCTATGCATTCCTGCAAAGAAAATATGATGGAGCATATGTCGGCGACGTAAATTATCACTATAATCCAAAACAGAACTGGTGGGATATGGGAGTCGTGATCCACGCGCCGGAACGAGGAAAGGGATATGGCAAACAAGGACTTCGCCTGCTAATGGAACACGCGTTCGTGAGCGGTCATGTGCTTCGATTGCACAACGATTTTGAAACCACTCGTGATGCAGCATATCATATCCACAAATTAGCGGGCTTTAGAGAAATCAACACAGTTGGCGGAAATGTTCAATTGGAAATCACCCGAGAGGAATATTTACAAAACAACAATCGCTTGTTTTCACAAGCGGATAAATCAGCGTCGCAGATTTGATTTGTCGAACTCCACAACCGAATCTCAAAAAAACAGACCGCCTGCCGATCTCAATCTGCGAAAACGCGCGGGGCCGTCCGGGCATTGCCCCGGCAGCCGCCGCGCGTTTTTTTGTTTCTCATTGGCGACGCGCCGCCGCGTCACTCCTCCGGCTTGCTTTCTTTGTCGCCGCGCGTCAGGCGGCGGAAAACCTTCCGCGCCGGGATCACGCCTGAAACCGTTTCGCGCAGCATCACCGAGAGCAGCTTGGCTATGACCGCGCGCACGCGCGGGTTCATGCACAGCGTTTCCGCAATGGAAAGCGCCTGCCGCACGCCCTGCTCCGTCAGCTCCGTCAGCGTGACCGCGCCGGTCGATTCCAGCACGGAAAACAGCGCTTCCACAAACTCGCGCCGCTCCTCGCGGTTCATTTCGCCCTCGACTTCTTCCATTGCCGCCGCAAACGCGCGGCTGGCGACGGAGAACGCTTCGCAGCGGACGAACCGCGTGCCGCGTACCTCCCACTGGAAGCCGTCGTGCGCCGCGAGGAATGGGCGGTTTGAGCGGACGATCTCGCAGTCCGGCTCGTTCCACAGCAGCGTGCCGACAATCGCATGCTGCGACAGCAGCGTGTGCAGCCGCGGCTTGATGCGCTGATACTGCGGCTTGTCAAACGGACACTCGCCGAAGCCGGGCCCGTCGTTGTTGTAGACGGCAAGGATGCGCTCCTGCGTGACGGGGCGCGCGTTCATCGCGGCATACACCGCAAGGTTGCCGCCCTTGGAGTGGCCGCCGATGACAAGCCCGCCTTCAAAGGCGTCGGCTTCTTCTTCGAGGTAATCCAGCGCGTCCTGCTGCGCAGGGACGATCGCCGCCACGCCGAGCATGAAATCCTCTTTCCATGCAACGAGCGTATCGTCCGTGCCGCGGAAGGTCACAAAGCGCGTGCCGTCCGGCAGCTCGATGGTCAGCGCGGAAAACTGCTCGCCCCTATCGGGATCGAACCTTGCGACAAAATCGCGGATGATCAAATCGCGGAAGCGCGGCGCGTCCTTCAGCCGGCGCAGCGTCGGCACAAGATAATCGGACGTCATCAGTCCGAGCTTGTCGGCCTTTTCGCCGCGTTCGGCGAAATACTTTTCAAGGCACTCGCCCAGCCGCACGCCGCCGCGGCGCGGCACCAGCCCGGTGTAGTCCGGACAGCCGAGCTTGCAGAGGATATAGTTATCCACCTCGTTCAGCGGCGAATGCGCAAAGGCGATATCCCCACGCCAGTCCAGATAATCAAGAATGTTGTTCATATGCGCCTACCCTCGCAGATCATCCGTTCCCCCGCTTTATTCGATTTCCTCCAGCATCGGAATGCCCGCCGCGCGCAGCGCCGCTTCGGCTTTTTCGTGATTGTCCGTGCGGAGAATGACGCACGCGTCGTTCTCGCTCTTTCCGATGAACGCATACGCGTACTCCACCGAAACGCCCGCCGCGCTCAGCGCCTCCAGCGGCACGGAAAGCCCGCCGGGGCGATCCTCCATGCGCACGCCCACCACGTGGTTCATCTTCACCGAATAGCGTCCGCTCAGCTGCTGCGCCGCCTGCTCCGGATGATCGACGATCACGCGGAGAATGCCGAAGGATTCCGTATCGGCGAGCGAAAGCGCGCGGATGTTGATATGGAGCGCGCCCAGCGCGCTGATGATCTCATTCAGGCTGCCCGGTCTGTTTTCCACAAAAAACGAAAGCTGTCGAAGTGCCATGACGTTCCTCCTCTCAGTCCAGCAGGTTGCGGGTGTCAATGACGCGCTTTGCCTTGCCCTCGCTGCGTTCCAGCGTTCCCGGCGGCACGAGCCGCACGGTTGCGGCGATGTTGAGCACCTGCTCGATGGCGCTGCGCAGCGTCCGCGCATGCTGCTCCACCTCGCGCACCGTATCGAACGCCACGCCGGGCGCCATTTCCACGTCGATGCGCACCGAATCCAGCGCGCCCTCGCGGCTGACGGTGATCTGATAATTCGGCGTGACGAAATCGTAGCCCAGCAGCACGCTCTCCACCTGCGAGGGGAACACGTTCACGCCGCGGATGATGAGCATATCGTCCGTGCGCCCCTGCGGCTTCTTCATGCGCAGGAACGTGCGGCCGCAGGTGCATTTTTCCCGCGTGACCGCGGAAATATCGCGCGTGCGGTAGCGGATGAGCGGCAGCGCCTCCTTGCTGATGCAGGTAAAGACCAGCTCGCCCTTCTCGCCGTCGGGCACAGGCTCGCCCGTCTCCGGGTCGATGACCTCAACGATGAAGTGATCCTCGTTGATGTGCATCCCGTTCTGCGCGCTGCACTCATAGGCGACGCCCGGGCCCATCAGCTCCGACATGCCGTAAATGTCGTACGCCTTGATGTGCATCATTTCCTCGATGCGCGCGCGCATCGCTTCCGTCCACGGCTCCGCGCCGAAAATGCCGGCGCGCAGCTTGAGGCTGTCCGGATCGACGCCCAGCTGGCGCATCGTCTCGGCGATGTGCAGCGCGTACGAAGGCGTGCAGCACAGGCAGTTCGAGCCAAAGTCCTGCATGATCTGGATCTGCCGCTTCGTGTTGCCCGTGGAAACAGGAATCACCGACGCGCCGAGCGTTGTGGCGCCCTCGTGCAGGCCAAGGCCGCCGGTGAAAAGGCCGTAGCCGTAGCTGATATGGACAAAATCTTCCGGCGTGATTCCGGCGGCGACCAGCGCGCGCGCCGTGATTTCGCCCCACACTGCCAGATCGCCGTGCGTGTAGCCGACGACCGTCTGCTTGCCGGTGGTGCCGCTCGATGCGTGAATGCGCGCCAGCTCGGCCTGCGGCACGGCAAAAAGACCGTAGGGGTAGTTGTCGCGCAGATCCTGCTTATAGGTGAAAGGCAGCCTGCGAAGATCGTCCAGCGTGTGGATATCCTCGGGCCGAATGCCCATCTCGTCAAACTTTTTCTTGTAAAAAGGAACCCTCTCATACACCCGGCGCACGGTGCGGACCAGCCGGTAGTTTTGCAGCGCCTCAATTTCTCCGCGCGGCGCGGTTTCAATCGAGCTGAAATATTCGCTCATGGTTTTCCTCCCATCGGATATCCGGTTTTCATGGGGGAAATGATACCACCGGTTCGGCATAAATTCAAGAGAAAACATTGCGGGCTCAAGCCGCATTTTTCTTTTGCGCGCAAATGTGCTATACTGTTTCAAAAAGTGATTCTCGGAGGCGGCATGGACGAAATGCAGCAGGTAGCGCAGGCGCTTTCGGCGCTGCGTGCGCCGCGCGCTCAGGATGAATATGATCTGCACGCGCAGGTGGCGCAGGCGCTTGAACGCGCCGGGCTTTCCTTCCGGCACGAAGCGTCGCTTGCGCCAAGGCGGCGCGTCGATTTTCTCTGCGGCTCCGTGGCGGTGGAGATTAAGCGCGGCCGTCCCGCGCGCGCGGCGCTTCTGCGGCAGCTCAGCGGCTATGCGCAAAGCCCGCTCGTATCCGCCGTGGTGCTTGTGGCGGAGCGCCCGCCTGCCCTGCCCGCCGCAATCGGCGGGAAACCGCTTGCCGTAGTCGGCCTGCAAAGGCTGTGGGGGGTGGCGCTGTGACGGAGACGCATCTTTTCCCGGAGGGCTGGCCGGACGACGAGCCCACCGGCTGGCTTTCCGGCGGCAGCGACGAGCTCCCCGACGAAACGCCCGACGCGCCCGACGCTTTTGCGGCGCAGCCGCCCGAGCCCACGCCCGACGCGCCGCTGATTCCCGCCTATCTGCGCGACGAACCGCCCGGCGAGCGCGCCTACGGAACGCTTTCCTACAACCGCCGCTCCAAATGCTGGACGGTCAAGGCCGATCCCGGCGTCATTGAAATGATCGCGCGGCTTTTCCCCGAAAGCGAGTGCCGCGCGCGCGGCGAAGCGCGCTTCCCGCTCAACCGGCGCACGGCGGGCAACCTCAACTGGCTCATGATGCGCTATCCGCTGGAAATCGCCGCGCGCGACCTGCCCCGCTGGCAGGACGCCATTGAAAGCGCGCGCGAATGGGCGGCGCGCCGCGCCATTGCGGAAAAATACCCCGAAGCCGTCTCGCCGCCCGCGGCGTATTTCGCGGGCGAGCTGATGCCGTTTCAGCAGCAGGGGCTTTCCTATCTGCTGCGCAACGAGCGCGCCCTGCTCGCCGACGAGATGGGGCTTGGCAAAACGGTGCAGGCGATTGCGCTTCTGGCGCAGACGCGGCAGCTGCCCGCGCTGATCATCGTGCCGCCGCATCTGGTGCGCAACTGGCAGCGCGAGATTGCGCAGTTCCTGCGGCTGCCTAGCGGCGTGAAGGTTCACGTGCTGCGCGGGCTGACGCCCTACGAGCTGCCGCAGGCGGACGTATACATCTGCCACTACCTGCTTTTGCGCGGCTGGAAAAACGCCCTGCCCAAGCTCGGCTTCCGCACGCTCGTCTTTGACGAGATTCAGGAGCTGCGCCGCGCGGGCACGGAAAAATACAGCGCCGCGAGCCTGCTCTCCAGCGCGTGCGACCGCGTGATCGGCCTGTCCGGCACGCCCATCTACAACCACGGCGGCGAAATCTGGAACGTTGTGAACGTGCTGGAGTTTCAATTCCTCGGCAGCTGGGAAAACTTCACCCGCCAGTGGTGCGACGGTTACGGCCGCGGCATCGTCGTCAAGCCCGACCTGCTCGGCGAGCATCTGCGCCGCGAAGGGCTGATGCTGCGCCGCACAAAGGCCGACGTGCTGCCGGAATTGCCGCCCAAGCGGCGGCTTGTGCAGGAAATCGACGCGGACGACGCGCTCTACGAGCGGCTCACGCGCGAGGTGCTCACAAAGCTGCGGCTGCTTCGCAGCGGCGAAAACCTCACGCCCTCCACGCGCGCGCTGCTGGAAGATCAGGTGAGCCAGCAGGAGCGGCAGGCGACGGGCATCGCGAAGGCGGCGTATGTGTGCGCGTTTGTGCGCGCGCTGCTGGAAGGCGGCGAGAAGGTGCTGCTGTTTGCGCATCACCACGCGGTGATGGACATCTACCGGCAGGAGCTTCGGGCGTTTTCGCCCGTATTCATCACCGGCCGCGAGTCGGAGGACGAAAAAGACCGCGCGCAGCGCGCCTTTATGGAAGGCCGCACGAACCTGTGCTGCATTTCCCTGCGCGCCGCGGCGGGCATGAACCTTCAGCGCGCCACGTGCGTGGTTTTCGGCGAACTGGACTGGAGCCCGGCGGTGCATTCGCAGGCGGAGGATCGCGCGCACCGCATCGGGCAGAAGGATTCGCTTCTGTGCTACTATCTGGTCAGCCCGCGCGGCAGCGACCAGGACATGCAGGAGGCGCTCGGCCTGAAGGTGAGCCAGTTCCTTTCGCTGATGGGCGAATTGCCCGTGCCGCAGGCGGAGGCCGCCGCTTCGGGCGCGATTGCGCGCGAGCATGTGCGGCGGATGCTTGCGCGGCTTGAAGAAAACGAATCGGAGGAAATTGGGAAAACGGATGAAAACGAAAAAGCCCTTCCATAAAAAACTTGGCTGCATTCTGCTCGTTCTTCTGGCGCTCTGCGCCGTATATGTCGTCACGGGCATCCTGCGCGACGGGCTGGAGTCGCGGCAGATCAACGTCGTCATTTCGTCGTCAAGCGGCACGTCGGGCGCGCTGCGCGTCGTGCAGCTGAGCGATTTGCACAGCAAGCATTTCGGCGAGAACAACTCAGAGCTGGTCGGCCTCGTCGCGTCGAAGCGCCCTGACCTGATCGTCACCACCGGCGACATGATCGACATCGACGCGGACAACCTCGAAGGCTGCGTCAACCTCTACCGGCAGCTTGTCGAAGTCGCGCCGACGGTGTTCTCTCTGGGCAACCACGAGCTTGCGCGCCGGGACTGCGCCGAGCTGGTCATGCGGCTCAACCGCGTGGGCGCGATTCCCGCGGTGAACAACGTAGTCGACGTGACGGTCAACGGCATGACGGTGCGCGTGGGCGGCGTGCTGCGCTCGTCCGACCTGCCCGCGCTCGACCGGCAGGGGCCGATCGACATTCTCCTCTGCCACATGCCCGACAGCCCGGCCGTCTTCGCCGAGCGCGGCGTGGGGCTGGTTTTCAGCGGCCACGCGCACGGCGGGCAGGCGCGCATTCCGGTGCTGCACATTCCGCTCTTTGCGCACGGGCAGGGGCTTTTTCCAAAATACACCTCCGGCCTCTACGAAGAAGGCGGCGTATCGATGATCGTCTCGCGCGGCCTCGGCAACACGGAGCGCTTCGGCGTGCGCATCCCGCGCGTGCATAACCCGCCGGAGATTATCGTGTCGGATGTGGTGATGGAGTAAAGAAAAAGGAAACAAGCAGCACAGAAGAAAACGCACGGCGTTGCCCGTGCGTTTTTTTATCCCTGCCTGCTTGCGTTCACAGATCATCCGCATCCTGCACGGGCTCGCCGCCGTCACGCGGCGTTCCGGTGTAGCTGCCGAGCACGTCGCTGTGCTCGTGCCGCGCCTGCCTGCGTATGATCGGCGCGATGCGCGCGCGAATCGCCTTGCGGCGTCTGTCGTCCTTCATCGGCATCCCTCCCCGCACAGTTTGCCCCGCAAAAAAATTTTTATCGCCCCCTTGACTCTCACGCCGCGTTATGGCTTATCATCTTCTCAGGGAGGGAACTGCAATGAAGCTATCCATCGGCGAAACGGCAAAGCTGCTGGGCGTCAGCCTGCGCGCCCTGCGCTATTACGACGAAATCGGGCTGGTCAAGCCTTCGCAGGTTTCCGAAGCGGGCTACCGCTTCTACGACGAACGCGCGCTCGACGCGCTGCAGCGCACGCTATTCTATCGCGAGCTGGGCTTCGCACGCGCAGCCGCGACAGCGCCGCCGCCGCGCGGCAGCAGGTGCTTCTGGAAACCATCCGCAACAGCGTGGAAGAAATCCGCGTGGACACAAAAGCGCTCCGCCGCGACTACACCGACCTGTGCGTCCGCGTAGCGCGGCTGGAGGAGCACGCCGATACAAGGAGGCAAACAAATGCTTGAAACCATCATGCAGCGGCTGAAAAGCCCGGTCGTCATCGGCGCGATCATCATCGCGCTGTTCAACCTCGTCACGCAGGTCACCGGCGTTGATTACGGCGACCTCGCCGAAAAGATCGTCGCCGTCGTAACGGCGGCAGCCAGCGTGTTCGCCGCGCTGAACGACGCAAAAAACCGCACGGGCTTCTGACGGCGTGCGGCAGCCTTCCGGACGCGCAGCCGCGCCCGATTTCATTTTTATCTCAATGCAGCTTTTTGACATCTGCGGGCGGGAGCAATCCCGCCCTTTTTTTTGCGTGAAAGCGCCCGCGTTCGCCCGAGATGTGCTATACTGATTGTGTCAGGCGATACTTTGACAGAAAGGCGGCAGAAGGATGCAGGAAACTGAAATGACAGATATGCAGGCACTGCGGGAAAACATCCTGACTCGAATCGACGAACTCGACCGACTGGAAACGACCGACGAAGAAACACGCAGACGCATCGAAGAACGAAAAAAAGAGCTTAGAAACGCCCT
>CAZKJW010000096.1:0-8882 GCA_964553125.1 uncultured Oscillospiraceae bacterium | reverse complement strand
AACCGATGCGGGTTTTGGTTTTTCCGCGCATGGCGCGGAAAGCGGAAGCGCAGCGAGGCGGGGGATGCTTCGCGGTTCTTGCGCGAGGGGCGGCGAGGGAGGAAGCACGGCTTTTGCTGAGTCGGGAGAAGCGATTTTTGCGGCTTTCAAAGGGGTTGCGCTGATGCGGCGCCGGATTTGTTTCGCTATGAGGAATGGAGAGGTGTTTTTGGGGGCACAGGGGCTTCTCGCCGGTCAGCGGGGTTTGTTTCGCTGAGCAGAATGCAAATGTACCCTTGTGCTGTGGGACTTTCAGCCGGTACTCAGCTTGTTCGCTTCTCGCCGCCTGTTTGCTGCAATGTAGTTGGGGGTGCTTCGCCGTGCAGAATGCAGACGCGCCCACATGCCGTGCCGGGGGGAGTATTCTCCCTGCGCTCATCCCATGCATTTCTCACCGCCCGCCCACCACTGCTACACCGCCAGATTTATTTCGCCGTGCAGAACGGAAATGTACCTTCGCCCTGTGCCGAGGAGAATTCTTCCCATCGGTCAGCTCGCGCATTTCTCACTGTCACGCCACCGGTTTTATTTCGCTATGCGGACACGCTCTTGGGTTGTAACGGGAGGGCTTCATTTCACCGGTCAGACCCTGCACTTCCCCGGGGCTGCGCACCGTCTTGCCGTCGGTTTCATTTCGCCGAGAAGAATGGAGACGCGCTCTTGGGTTGTGATAGGGGACTTCCAGCCGGTACTCAGCTTGTTCGCTTCTCGCCGCCTGTTTGCTGCAATGTAGCCGGGGCTGTTTCGCTGTGCAGAATGCAGACGCGCCCTCATGCCGTGCGGGAAAACATTCTCCCTGCGTTCAGCATGTGAGTTTCTCATTGCGTGTGTGCTGCCGCGCTGCCAGATTTCCTTCGCTGTGCAAACGTTGGCGCACCCTTGCACTGTACCGGGCGACCACCTCCCGCCGCACAGCCCCGCCCGTTTCTCATTGACCACACATGGCCGCGTTGCCAACTTTCCTCCGCCGCGCAGAATGCAGACGTATATTCGCACTACTCACTCCCCATGCATTCCCCACAGCCCGCGCCGCCTTCACAAGTGGTCATCGCTTTGACAACCTGCCCTCGCAAAAAACGAAACAAAAACCACCGGTTCCGCTTTGAACAGAATCGGTGGTTTCCCTGTGTATGCGTGTCTGCCGACGTTTGACGGTCTTGCCTGTCGGCTGGCGCTGCCCTTTTCGCCGGTACCGGCGAAAAAAATATGCTCTGCGCCGCTTATCTTTGCAGCGTGGCGGCGTAGTACAGGCCGTCGCGCCAGAACACCAGCTCGAACGTGTCGCCGGGCTGCACTGCTTCGCACGCGTTTTCAAGCGCGAGCGAGTCGGTCAGCTCGGTCGTGTTCATCACAAGCAGCACGTCGCCGGGCTCAAGCCCCGCCCATGCGCCGTAGTTGGCGGGCTGCACGTCCGTCACCACGAGCCCCTCCGGCGCGCTGTACGTGCGGCGATAGACCGGCAGCACGTATTCGCAGGAGAAGCCCATGTCCCAGTCGTTCGCGGCGGTTTCTTTTTTCAGGCCGCGGATAGTTTTTGTTTTCGCGCTGGCCGCGTCGGCAAGGTTCGCCGTGCCCGCCGCAATCCAGCTGCGGCTGCCGCTGTCGATCTGCACGGTTTCGCCGTCTGCCGTCGTGTAGGACGCGACCGCGACGAGCGCGCCCGCGAAATACTCGCCCTCCGCGATGACGAAATAGCTGCCGCGCGCGCTGTCAGAATAGCTGCTGCCCTTGCCGACGGACGCTTTTTTCTCATAGGAGCGCGCCGCCTGCGCGGCCAGCGTGTCGGAAAGTCCCGTCGGCTCGCCGTAGGCGGAGTAGGGGATGATCTTCAGCGCAAAGCCGGAAATCGCCGCGCCCGTGCGGTTCTTGAAATCGATCTGCACGGCGCTTGCGCCGTCATAGCCGACGAGCCGCGCGCCCGTAGCTTCGATGGGTTCGTCGCTTTCGGCTCTTTCGCCCGCGCGAAGCGCGTATTCGGAAAACAGCACGGCCTGCGTCGTCGCGTCGGCGTCGCCCGTTTCGTCCAGCCCGTTGACGCGCTGGAACTGCCGCACGTATTCGGTGGTCGATTCGCTGTAATCGGGGCCGAGAAGCAGATAATCCTTGTAGTAGCCCAGCTCCGTGAGCCTGTCCTTCACGGCGAGCACCGCGTCGCCGCTGTCGCCGACGGTCAGGAGCGAATACTGCGCCAGCGTTTCTTTGTCAAAGAGCGAGGGCGTTTCGCCCGCGTCGCCGCCGGAAACAAGGTAATAGTAGTAGGAGGAATCGATGCGGCGGCTCAGGTTCGTGCCGTCGGGGTAGCGCTTGCCGCTTTCGGCGGGCTGCGGCTCGGCCGCTTCCGCAGCGGATTCGCCCTCCTGCGGCGCGGCCGCTTCCTGCGCGCCCTGCGGCGCGTAGTCGAGCAGGTTCGCCTGCACGTAGCCCTCCAGAGCGCCGGAGCGCACGCGCGTCCAGCCATCCGCCGTTTCACCGGCGGAAACGTCCGTCAGCGCGGGAAGCTCGCCGATCTTCGCGCCCGACTGGGACGGCGTTTTGCGCACGTTCGCCTCGCATTTCGTTCGGGCGGCGCGCCAGACGGCGGCGTCCGCTTCGGACGCGCCCTGCGAGGGAACGACGATTTCGCCGCCGGAAGAGAAGTCCAGCAGCGACTGGAGAATATAGCCCACGCGCCCGTTTGAAACGACGGTGACGTAGCACCATGCGTCGGCGCCGTCTTCGATGGTTTCGTTCACGCGCACTTCCGTGCCCTTGTCCAGCTTGAAGAGAATGTCGTTCTTCACGGACGGCCCCTTGCGCACGTTCGCGTCGCAGTTGGTTCGGGCGGTTTCCGCCGTTTCGCCGGCGAAGGCAAGCCCTGCCAGCGCGGCGATGCACAGCGCCGTGAGAAGCGCGGCTAGTCGTTTCATGAGTGTGTTCCTCCCGTTTCAGAAGTGTCGTGTGTTGAGAAAAATTGTATCACAGGAAAACCGGCGCGTCAATTTTTCGCGGCGGGAGCGACGGTCGTGCCGTCGCTGGTGAACGTCTGCACGCCTTGGCGCGTCAGAAGCACCTGCGCGCCGAGCGCTTCGAGCAGCGCGAGCGTTTCCGCGTCCTCCGGCTCGTCCTCGTCGCTGGTGACGACGGCATAGCGCGGCGAAGCCGCCTCAAAAAACGCGCCGCTCATCTCGTCCAGCCGTCCGTGATGCGGCACCTTCAGCACGTCGCACGGCTCCACGCCCGCTTCCAGCAGCTCCGCAAGCCGCTCGCGCTCGCAGTCGCCCGCCAGAAGGAACGACGTCTCGCCCCACTCCAGCCGGAGGACAAGAGAGAAATTGTTGCTTTCGTCGTTTTTGTAGGCGCGCTGCGCGGCGGCGGTGATTTCCCAGCGCGCGCCGTCCAGCTCGAACGCGGTATCGGCGCAAAGCGTGCAGACCTGCGCGTCCGTCTTTTTCAGCGCCTTCTGCCAGCGCTCGTATGCGCCGCCGTCCTTGACGTAGTCCGGCTGATAGATGGTTTCCACCTTGAAATTTTCCAGCACAGCCGGCGCGCCGCCCACATGGTCCTTGTCGTAGTGCGTGATCACGAGCGCGTCCAGCCTTTCAACGCCCGCCTCGCGCAGCGCGGCGACAAGCTCGTCCGCGTTTTTTTTCAGCCCCGTATCCACCAGCACGGCGCTGTGCTCCGTTTGAATCAGAATCGCGTCGGCCGCGCCAGCCTCAAGAAACGCTGCGCGCAGAACGCCGTCGGCGCGCGCACAGCCCGACAGCGCCGCCAGACACAGCGCGAGCAGCGCAAAGAGCAGCTTTTTCATTTCTCTCACCTCCCGGACGATTTTATACCACGCGGGCGCGAACTATACAATCCGCGCCCGCGCGTTCTTTTGTCAAAGCATTTTTTCGAGCAGTTCGATGGTTTTGCGCGCAAGCGCGCCGATGCTTGCATCCGACACGCCCACGACGATGTTGGAGCAGGTGTTCACCGGAAGCAGCAGCTTCTGCGCTTCGCTCCGCCCGACGGCGGCCGCCATGGCGGGCGTGATCTCGCCCAGCAGCGCGTCCGCGATGACGACGCCAATGGGCCCGATGATCACATCGGCCGTGCGGCAGGCGACGACGACGGCGTTTTCGCCCGTGGCGGCGCGGTCGGCGCCGGCCTTGATCATGGCGGCGGTGGCGATGGCGTTCGTGCCGATGGCGGTCAGCGTCAGATCCGGGTGAGCGGCCTTGATTGCGGCGATGAGCTGGCGGCCCATGCCGCCGCCCTGCCCGTCGATCACTACGATTCTTTTCATGCGATTTCCAGCGCGAGGCGGAACATATCCGTCAGCGATTTCTGCCGCTCCTCGGGGGTCAGCTCGCCGCTTGCATCGTCAGAGATGGTGCACAGGCACAGCGCGTTCTTGCCGGCCTGCATGGCGTTGATGTACAGCGCGGCGGCTTCCATTTCGCAGGCGATTGCGCCCAGCCGCGCCGCGTCGTCGCTGAGGGAGCACTCATAGAAAACGTCCGTGGAAAGGAACGGCCCCACATGCAGCGGGATGCCGAGCCGCTCGGCCGTTTCGTCGGCGCGCCGCAGCAGCTTGTAGCTGGCGGTTGGCGGGATTTTCCCGGCGAAGCCGTATTGGTCGCCAAAGGTGCTGTTGGTGAAGCAGCTCATTGCGGCGCACAGCCCGCGCAGGCCGATCTCCTTGGAAAGGCCGCCCGCCGTGCCGATGCGGATGATATTCTCCACGCCGTAAAAATGGAACAGCTCGTAGGAGTAAATGCCGATGGCCGGCATTCCCATGCCGCTGGCCATGACGGAGACGCGCTTGCCGTGATACAGGCCGGTATAGCCCTGCACGCCGCGCACGTTGTTGACGAGCTTGGCGTCGGTGAGGTAGGTTTCGGCGATGTGCTTGGAACGCAGCGGATCGCCGGGCATGAGGACGGTTTCGGCGAAATCGCCGGGATTGGCCGCGATGTGCGGCGTGGGCGTGTTGGCCATGAGAAGGCTCCTTTCCATGTCGTTTGTTTATTCGAGATTGCCGTGGCGGCGCACGAGATCCTCGCGCGTCTGCCCGGTTTTTTCCATCAGAAGAAGCACCAGCGCGTCGTAGGTCAGGAAGCAGAGCTGCTCAAAGAGCGAGCCCATCGGCTGCGCCGACTCCACGGCGCTTTTTTCGCCGGCGAGCAGCCGCGTCGTGCCAGGCAGCGCGACGATCGTGTCGCACATCGCCCCGATGGGGCTTTGCGGCGAGATGGTGACGGTGGCAATGCGCGCGCCGAGCGCCTTCGCTTTTTCGGCCATGACGACAAGCCCGGCCGTTTTGCCAGAACCCGAGCCGATCAGCAGCAGATCGCCCGCCGCGATGGGCGGCGTCGTCTGATCGCCGACAAAATGCACGGGCACGCCCAAGTGCATCAGCCGGTTGACGAACGCGCGCGCGCACAGCCCGGAGCGCCCCGCGCCCGCGAGGAACACGCGCTTTGCGCGGAGAATTTCATCGGCCAGCGCTTCAACCTGCGCGCAGTCCACAAGGCGCGCCGCCGCGGAAAGCTCCGCGGTGACGGCGAGAAGCTGTTTGCATTCCATGCGCTCAGTCCTCCTGCAATTTCTCCCAGATAGCCTTCGCCGCGGCGGCGGGATCCTTGGCGTGGCAGATGCCGCCGCCGACAATGACCACGTCCGCGCCCGCAAGCAGATAGGCGTTCACCGTGTCGGGCGCGATGCCGCCCGCAACGGAGACGACGGAACGCTTCGCCGCAGCCTTGAGAATGCGCAGATCATCCAGCGGCGCGCCGCCGGCCGCCTGACGGTCGGTTCCGGTGTGCGCGGCGATGTGCGTCACGCCGATTGCTTCCAGCTGCTGCACGCGCGCGGCCATGTCCTCCACGCAGATCATATCCACAAACACGTTTCGGCCGTAGGCCTGCGCTGCCTTCAGGCAGCCGGAAATGGTAATCAGGTCGGTGCAGCCCAGCACGGTGCAGTAATCCGCGCCCGCCTCAAAGGCGATGCCCGCTTCGTATTCGCCCGCGTCCATGATTTTCAGATCGGCGAGAATTTCCTTTTCGGGGAACGCTTCGGCAAGCGCGCGGACGGCGTGCATTCCCTCGCGGATGACCAGCGGCGTGCCCACCTCGAGAATATCGACATAGGGGCGCGCGCTTTCCGCAAGCGCGAGGGCGGCTTCCAGCGTTACGTCGTCCAGCGCCAGCTGCAGTTTGGCTTTTTTCATCGGTTGTTTCCTCCATGCGCTCTTTGCGTCTATTGTAGCCTCCCGCGCGTTTCCGGTCAAGCGTTTTGATTTGACAAGCCGCGCCGGGAATGCTACTATTTGCGCGGGATTTTTTTCTCGAAAGGGATGAGGGAGCAAATGAAACGGGAACCATTCGCCGGTCTCCCGCTCGAAGCGCTGATGCGCCCCGAAGGATATGACTGCGCGTGCGGAAAGCATCATGCCGTTACGCCGCTGAAGAAGATTCTGCTGGGCGAAGGCGTTCTCGCCGGTCTTCCGGAGGCGCTTTGCGCCGCTGGAATCACGTGCCCGCTGCTCGTGGCCGATCCGAACACGATGCGCGCGGCCGGGCTGGCGGCGCAGGAGGTTCTGAAGACGGCGGGCGTGCCCTTTGGCGTGTGCCTGCTCAAAAATGAGCGACCGGAACCGGACGAGGCGAGCGTGGGCGCGGTGACGCTTGCGCTGGACGGCAAAAAATACGACGGCCTTCTGGCCGTGGGCAGCGGCGTCGTCAACGATATCTGCAAGGTGGTCTGCCGCGCGGCGCGCCTGCCGCAGGCGACGGTCGCCACGGCGCCGTCGATGGACGGCTATCTGAGCGACTCCGCTTCCATGCTGTGGGGCGGGCTCAAGACGAGCGTGTATTGCAGCTGCCCCGCCGCGCTGGTGTGCGATACCGCCATTCTGGCAAAAGCGCCTGAGAGAATGCTTCAGGCGGGCGTGGGCGATATGCTCTGCAAGTGCGTCAGCCTCGGCGAGTGGCGGCTTTCGCAGCTGATTAACGAGGAGTATTATTGTCCGGAGGCGAGCACGCTCATGCTGCGCGCGGCGAAGATCGCCTGCGCCGCCGCGGCGGGCGTGAAGCGGCGCGAGCCGGAAGCCCTGCGCCGGCTGATGGAGGGCATTATCCTTTCCGGCGTTGCGGTGACGTATGTGCATGTGTCGCGGCCTTCGAGCGGGCTGGAGCATTATCTCAGCCACGTCTGGGACATGCGCGCGGTCGAGGCGCACGGCGCGCCCGACAACCTGCACGGCATTCAGACGGGCGTGGGCACGCTCATCACGCTCAGGCTCTACGACCATATCCGCGGCATGAAGCCCGATTTTGAAAAGGCGAAAGCCGCCGTGCGAGCGTTTGACCGCGAAGCGTGGGAGCGCGAGGTGCGCCGCGTGTTCGGCGCGGCGGCCGATCAGGTCATCGCCGCGGAAGCGCGCGAGGGCAAGCACGACTGGAAGCGCTATCAGGCGCGCATTGCGCGCATCGAACAGCACTGGGACGAGATTCAGCGCATCATCGCCGAAGAAATCCCGCCCTACGAATACGCGCTGTCCGTCATGCGGGCCGTGGGCGCGCCGACGAGCGCGGAGGAAATCGGCGAAAGCCGCGAAAGCGTCGAGGACGCGCTCGTGTCCAGCCAGGAAATTCGCGACAAGTACGTTCTCAGCCGCCTCCTGTGGGATCTCGGCCTGCTGGAGGAAGCAAAAGGCTGGCTGTAAAAACTGAATAAGAGAAAGCAAGGCGCAAGTGATGCGGGAAACACATGAATACCTGATGCCGGATTATTATCCGCAATTTTCGTGTAAAATGGGCGCGTGCCGCGCCGCCTGCTGCGAAAGCTGGCCCGTGTCCCTGTCAATGGACGATTATTTTCGTTTGGTGGGGCTTGCATGCAAGAAGGGTCTGAGAAAAAAGATTGACTGCGCGCTACATGTGAAAACAAACCCCACGCCGGAGAGCTATGCTGAAATCTTGCATCGCATCGACGGCAACTGTCCCATCCGGATGCTCGACGGCCGCTGCGAATTGCAGGCCGTGCGCGGCGAGCAGAGCCTGCCGGGCATTTGCAGGCTTTACCCGCGCGCGCTCCGCAGCGAGGGCGACTACGAGTGCTCCTGCGCGGCCAGCTGTGAGCGGGTGGTGGAAATGCTGCTCGATCACCCGGAGCCGATCGCGTTCATCCGCCGGGAGGTGACGGACGAAGCGCCGCAGAGCGCCGGAAAGAGCGACTTTTACGAAGCCGTCGCCGGGGAGCAGCGCCTGCGCCTGATGCTGATTGGCTGCCTGCAGGAGCGCGGCGCGCCGCTGGAGCAGCGCATCCTGCGGCTGCACGCCGCTATGAAGGCGGTTGACGGGGCGCTTCGCGCCGGAAACGCCGCCGACGCGCTCACCGCATGGGACGGGCAGGCCGATCTTGCGCCCGCGCAGGGCGATTGCAGCCGCGCGCTGGAGGCCGTGGAGAAGCTGCTGACGGTGTTCGGCCGGCAGCAGGATAACCTGCGCGAATACATCTGCGCCGTGGAGGAAGCCATTGGCCGCGACAAAAAAACGCCCGAGCGCTACGCAAGCGCGCGGGACGAATTCGCGGCGCGGTTCCCTGAGTGGGAGTCCGGCTTTGAAAACCTGCTGGTCAATCATATGTTTTTCTCGCGCTTCCCGTTTTCCGATCAGTGCGAGTCGATGGAGGACGAGTTCGCCGCGATGTGCGCGGGCTACGCGCTCATGCGCGTGCTGGCCGTCGGCTGGACGGAGCTGCATCCGCAGAAGGAGGCGCTTGTTGATCTGCTGGCCGCCGTGTTCCGGCGGATCGATCATTCGCCGTTCCACCGCTATTCGGCGGCGCTTCTGCACGAGGCGGATTTCTGC
>CAZKJW010000095.1:0-8993 GCA_964553125.1 uncultured Oscillospiraceae bacterium | reverse complement strand
CGTGTCAACATGTAGTCCCGGCGCATAGTCCGTTCTGTTTCGCTACGGCTTCGCTTTGTCCCCTTAACCCCGCTGCCCACTGCGATTCCCTCGCGCGCATCCACCTCGCCTTATCCACAGCTTGCGCCGCGTTCGTCACATTCCCCTCCGCTTAGTTTCCAGCCTTTCAAGCAACGTCCGCTCTTGAAACCGCATCGCCTTCACATTTTTCGCACACATTTACATGCTGCCCCGCTACGCAGTCCGCTCTGTTTTTTAGACTTATCCACCGCTTACGCCGCGTTTCCCTCACCGCCCCACACGCCCTGAACCCCCTTGACCCGCTGTGCATACGATAAACAGGGCGGTTTTCCGCCCTGAAATCAAAATTCCATAGCTCCGAACTGGAGGTATTTTGCATGAAAAATCACTGCTGCGGACGGCCGCCCTGCCCTCCGCCGTGCCCGCCGCAGCCGCGCTGGCTGCTTCCCCGCGTGATTGGCGCGGCGCGCGATACGTTCCGCTGCCTGCCCGCCTGCCTTGCCGTGGACGATCTGCCCTGCGGGCTGTGCGGCCCGTTCGCCGTGCTTTCCGTCGAGGCGGCGGGCGAGGCGCAGATTCTTCCTCCGCCGCGCTGCGGCTGCGGTGCGCCCCGCTGCGCCGAAGCCGTGATCCCGCTGATTGTCTGGGTCTGCGACGGCTGCGGCCGCCGCCATTGCGGCTCGTCCGAGCTGCGGCTGCGCGTGCGGATTCCCGCCTGCGCGTCCGGCGCGACGCTTGCCGCACAGGCCGACGTGCGCTTCATCGGCGCAGACACCGCGCCCTGCCGCCCCGTCTTTGACGTGCGCCTTGCCGTCTGCGTCGATGTATACGCCGTGCGCATGGAAACGTGCGCGCGGCGCAGGCCGCCCGCGGGCGCGGAATGCGACCCGTTCTTCTGAACCCCGGCAGCAGAAAAGGCTCCCGCACGGGGAGCCTTTTTACTTCAAATCGTTTCTTTTCTTTCGCTTCTTTTCGTTCCGTCCGGCATTACGGCGTCTCTGAAGCCGCCGCCGTCCACTTCCATGGGCGGCAGACCGGGAATCGCGTCGTCGTCGCTGCCGGAAAGGTTCAGCATCCGCTTGCGCCGCGGCAGCTTCACATAGGCCTCCTGCGGCTCCGGCTCCGGCGCAACCAGCCGAACTGGGCGTTCCTCGTCGCGCACAGCGCGGCGATGGGAAGCCGTCGGGCCGTCGTAGCCCGTGAAAACCGCATCCTCCTCCGCCGCGCGGATGCTCCTGCGCCTCCTGCGCGTGGGCGGCGCGGCGTAGGGCGTTTCGTCGGGGTCGTCCCACGCGGGCAGCGGTTCGTCGTCCGCCGCGGCGGGCGCTTCCTCCGGCGCAGGACGGGCATATCGTTTTACTGGCGCGCTTGCGCGCCCGAAAACACGCGTGCCGCCCTCCATCGCCTCGTCGTCGGCGTCCGCTTCAAAGAGCGCGGGGCTGGGCTGCTGCGGCTCCGGCTCCTCGTCCGGAAGCGGCAGCGGCGTGAAGGCAGGCGTTTCGGCGTATTCTTCCGCGTCCGCCTCGGTGCTATAATAGTAGTCGGGCTCGTCGTATTCGTCCGGCGTTTCCGCCCACGGATCCTCCGTGCGGCGCGCGCGCTCCGGCGGCGGGTTTTCCTCCAGCACCTCGGGCGCGTCCATGGACAGGTTCTCCGCCCAGTCCGGGTCAATCTCCGAAAGCGTGCGCAGCGTGTTGTCCGTCCAGTCGGCCTGATCGACGGTCATCGCGCTGATATCGTCGTCATCGTCCGGGCCGTAATACGGCTGGTTGTCCAGATCCCATTCCGGCTCCTCGTCCTCATCGTCGGGCACGGTGACGCGCTTGCCGAAAATCAACCGCATCGGCCGCCAGCGCACCAGCCACACGAGCCAGTCTATGACCAGCCCCGCCGCAACCAGCACAATCAGCCATGTTTTCCAATGCGACAAAACGAGCTTATACAGCGCGCTCCCGCCGCCGGAAAGCATCGACCAAAACCAGTCGTTCACGGCGCGCATCCACACCAGCAGCACCGAATAGACTGTCGTTCCCAGTTCCGACATGCGTTCCTCCCGTTATCTCAAAAGAATCGGACAGAAAAAAACCGTCCCCCGGTATTCAACGAACCGGGGGCATGATTTCATTCCGCCTCGGATTGAATTGTCAGCGTGATCGTCTGCTGCTGCGGGGTGAAGTCGTAGGCCTCCGTGCCATCCACGCGGCACTGCACGTCCACGTTGTATACGCCCGCCGCAAGCCCCTGCGCGTCCACATAGAGATGAATGTCCGCGTCCTTGAGCCCTTCGACATCCTGATAGGCGCCGGAAATCACCGCGCCCAGCTTCGCGCGGCTCAGCGAAGCCTTCAGCCCCGGCGCGAGATTCTCCACGCGCACGGGCAGATCGTTGTAGGTGTGCGTGTGCGTCGCGGCGCGAACCGATACGCTCACCGCCACCTCGCGCGCCGAGCAATACGAATGCGCAGTCGCGCCCGCAAGCGGCACGGTCACCAGCAGATCCGACGTTGCGCCTTCCACGCTCACGGGGTTCTGCACAAACATGGCTTCGAGTTTTTCCAGCGCTTCCGCGCTGTCGGCCACCGTCACCGTTTCCGGAGAGATGCGGATTTCGCTGACCTCATAGCCGTGCGCCGGGGTTCCGGTGATGGCGCTGGCCGCGTCCACGGCGACCTCGCGCGTGGGCAGCACGCTGCATTCGATGCTCGCGGAGTCGATCGTCACCGATTCCAGCGTGACGCGCAGCAGCGGCGAAACGATCGCCTGTCCGTCCGCCGTTTCCAGCGTGATTGCGGAAGCGGCGCGATGATCCTCCACATCGGCGCTGAGCCCCTCCAGCGAAAGCTCCACCACCGCGCGGCGCACCTGCTCCACCAGCGACGCGGGGCCGCTGACGGACACCAGATTCGGGTCGCACGACGTTGCCGAGCGCCACAGCCCCTGCGGCATATCGCCCGTCACGCGCACCACGACGGGCACGCGGCTGCGGGTCACATAGCGCTCCACATTCACCTTGATGGATTTCGGCTCAAACGAAAGCACCTCGCCGTAGGTGCTGTAACCGGCGGAGAAGAAAACCTCCTGCTCGCCCGTAGCCGTGATCTGCGTCAGATCCAGCTTCGGGGAGAAGCTGGCCGCCGTCGCGCGGTCGTAGTTGCCCTGCGTCACCTTCGTGGTCATTTCCACCGTGATGGGCTCGCTCGTCAGATCGTCCATGACCACATAGCCGCGCGTGCGCAGCGTGTCCGATCCGGTCACGGTGACCGTCGCCGTCATTTCCTTCTGGCGCACAAGCGTGGGGTCGGACGCAATGACGATCATCCAGAAAAGAATCGCCATCACAAGCGCCGTGAGCTTCAGGAAGGGATGCCGCCGGACGCGCCTCCAGATGAGCTTTGCTCTGGAATCGGGCTTCGGCTTGTTTTCCGGAACGGGCGTCTGCATGGTCTCCCTCCTTTTGCGCAGAAATGCGGTTTATTTTTCGTTTTCGTTTTTTCCCTCGTGGCTTCTGCGCGGGAGCAGCAGCGAAAGCAGGCTCATGTTTTCATCGGCGCGGTCGCCGAAGAATTCGTCGAGAATCTGCTTGAGCCCCTCCGCGTCCAGATAGCGGGTGATGCGCCCGCCGCGCGCCATGGAGATGATGCCCGTCTCCTCGGAGACGATCAGCGTCACGCTGTCCGTCAGCTCGGAAACGCCCAGCGCCGCGCGGTGGCGCGTGCCGAGATCGCGGCTGATGCCGGTGTCCTGGCTCAGCGGCAGGATGCACGCCGCGGCTTCGATGCGATAGCCGCGCACGATCACCGCGCCGTCATGGAGCGGCGTATTCGGCTCGAAAATGTTTTCGATCAGCGGCGCGGAAATTTCGGAGTCGATGCGCGTGCCGGTGTCGATGATATCCTGAAGCCCGGTCTTGCGCTCGATGACGATCAGCGCGCCCACGCGCCGGCGGGAAAGCCTCGTCAGCGCGTTGATGATTTCGGTCGTTACGTTGGATCCAAGCTCTTTTTTTTCGCCCGCGCGGATGCGCGCTGCGGAACCGGCGCGTCCGATGCGTTCCAGCGCGCGCCGCAATTCATCCTGAAACAGCACGACCAGCACCACCGGCCCGCTGTTGACAACCAGCTGCAAAATCCAGCTCACCGCGCGGAACTGCAGCCAGTCGCTCACCCAATACAGCAGAAACAGAATGCCGACGCCCTTGAGAACCTGCGAAGCGCGCGTATCCTTCGCCAGCATCAGCAGTTTATAAAGCAGAAACGCCACAATGGCGATATCCAGTATGTCCACGACCGTGGGCTGGCTGATGATCGACCATAGCAAGCTGGTACCGCGCTGCCACAGCTGCTGCATCGTCTGCGTTCCTCCTCTTTTTGCTCTGTTCTATTCCATTATACAACACCGCACGCCCGGAAGAAAGGCGCAATCGATGAATTTTTTACGGAAAAATCAAGAAATCTGCGGGCAGCTTCCAAGCCCCGGCGCAAGGAAATCCCAGCCGTGCAGCGCGTCGGCGCTGCCGATGGCGCAGCACTTCATGCCGCCCGCCCGCGCGGCGTCCAGCCCGGCCTGCGAGTCTTCAAAAACGACGCACTCCTCCGGCCGACAGCCGAGCATTTCCGCCGCCCTGAGGAACACCTCGGGGTCGGGCTTTGCGCGCGTGACGACAGTGCCGTCAGCCACGGCGTCAAAAAGGGGCGCAAGCGCCGTCTTTTCAAGCGCCAGCCGGCAGTTTTTGCTCGCCGAGCCAATCGCACAGAGAATGCCTCTTGCCCGCGCCGCCTCCACATACGCCCGCGCGCCGGGCAGCGCGTCGTCGGGCGTCATGCCGCGAACCATTTCAACGTACCAGTCGTTCTTTTGGCGCATTCCGCGCTCAAATTCCTCAGGCGAGACCTCCGCGCCCGCAAGCCCGACGAGAATCTTCATGCACGCCACGCGGTTGACGCCCTTGAACGCCTCGTTCTGCTCGGGCGTGAAATCATAGCCGAACATTTCCTTTGCCAGCCGCTTCCACGCCAGATAGTGGAACTTCGCCGTATCTACCAATACGCCGTCCAGATCGAAAATATAGCCGCGAATCATGCTTCTTCCTCCCCGCCGGAACCGCGCGGTATTTTGCACTCGACGAGCTTGCCCTTATGAAGCACGACGCACTCTTCATAGAAGAACATAATCAGCGGCGAGCCGCTGACAAGCAGCAGCGAGCAGGTGTCCCCGCGCAGCGAAACCTGAACCAGCCGCTCCTGATACATAATCCGGAACGAGAAGGGGCCGAACGCTTCCGGCGCGCAAGGCTCAATGTGCAGCTCCTGCCTTTCCGTCCGCATCCCGGCAAAGCCCTTCACAATCGCCATCCAGCTGCCGCACATGGACGTGATATGCAGCCCATCCGCGGTGTCGTTGTTGATGTTGTCCAGGTCAAGGCGCGCCGTGCGCGCATACATCTCCACAGCCTTCTCCTCCTCGCCGAGCTGGGCGGCGAGAATCGCGTGAACGCAGGGCGAAAGGCTGCTCTCGTGTACGGTCATCGGCTCGTAGTAGAGGAAGTTGCGGCGAATCACATCGTTGGGGTAGAGGTGGCGCAGGCAATACATGCCCTGCAGCACGTCCGCCTGCTTGATGAAGCAGCTGCGCAGAATGCGGTCCCAGCTCCAGTGCTGGTTGAGCGGCCGTTCTTCGGGCGCAAGCGTGGATACGTCGCGCAGGTCTTTGTCAAAGAAGCCGTCCTGCTGCTCGCAAAGGCCGTCGTTCCGCTCGGGCAGATACAGGTTCTTCGCCACGCGCGCAAAGCGCAGAAGCTCCGGCCCGTCCATTCCGCGATCGCGCACACAGATTGCGCCGGTCACATACTGCACCAGATCAAAGAACGTCTCCAAGCAGAACTTCGCCATGCGGTTCGTATAGCAGTTGTTGTTGACGTTGTTTTCGTATTCGTTCGGGCCGGTCACGCCGAGAATCATATACTTGCGCCGCTTGGGCTGCCAGCTGACGCGGCTGACCCAATAGCGGCAGATTTCCAGCATGACGGGCATTCCGTATTGCTTGAGGTAATCCTTGTCGCCCGTGTAGGTGTAGTAATACCAGATGGCGTAGAAAATCGCGGCGTTGCGGTGAATCTCCTCGAAGGTGATCTCCCACTCGTTGTGGCATTCGTCGCCGGTGAAGGTCACCATGGGGTAGAGCGCGCCGGCGCAGCCGAGCTTCTTTGCGTTGGCCATCGCCTGCGGCAGCTGATCGAACCGATAGCGCAAAAGCGCCTTCGCTGCATCCTGTCCGAGCGTGGAAAGCACCATCGGCAGACAGAACATTTCGGTATCCCAATAGGTCGCGCCGCCGTATTTTTCGCCTGTGAAGCCCTTGGGGCCGATGTTCAGCCGCGGGTCGCTGCCGTCATAGGTGGAAAGCAGCTGGAAAAGATTAAACCGGATGCCCTGCTGCGCCGCCGCATCGTTCTCAATCACAACGTCCATGTTGTCCCAGCGCGCGCGCCACGCGTCGGCCTGTTCGCGGCGCAGCGCGTCGTAGCCGGCGCTCTCCGCCGTGACCAGCGCGTCGAGCGTATGCGCCTTCAGCTCGTCGTCCTCCGCAAAATCGCGCGACGTGGCGACGGCAACCAGCTTCACCAGCTCCGCCGTCTCTCCCGCGCGGACGGTTTTTGTCACGGCGCGCTGCGCGCGTCCCTGCGCCGCGCCGTGCTCGCCCCCGCCGCACGAAAACGCGCAGCAGACCGTAAAGCGCGGCGTGCCGAACTCGTTCTCCTTTGTCTGCGAGAGAATCCACGATTTTTCTTCCTCGGCGCCCTCGCCCTTCGGCTGCCAGAACGTGCCGCCATAGTTGCTGTCCTCGTTGCGGACGTTCGCATCCACGGCGGGGGTGAAGCACACCTCCGCGTCGAACGACGGCGTAACGCGATAGCGGATGGCAAGAATTTCCGGCCGCGCCGCCGAGAAGAAGCGCTCCGTCTCGCACGCCGCCTCGCCCTGCGCAAAGCGCACCGTGAACGCGCGCGAAAGAATGCCGTGCTCCATATCCAGCTCCCGCCGGAACGCGGCGACCTCATTGCGCGCCAGATCGATCTCCTCGCCGTTCACGCGCACGCCGATCTCCAGAATCGCCGGCGCGTTGGGCACCTTGCCAAAATACTCGGGGTATCCGTTTTTCCACCAGCCGACGCGCGTTTTGTCCGGAAACCACACGCCCGCAAGGTATGTGCCGGGATGGCTGTCGCCGGAATATTTCTCCTCAAAATTGCCGCGCGCGCCCATGTGCGCGTTTCCGGTTGAAGTGAGCGACTCGCTCAGCCGCATCTCGTCGCGATGCAGCTGCGTCTCCGTCAGCTTCCATGGGTCAATGGAAAAAAGCGTTTTCACCGGTCATCCGCTCCTTTGTATGGTTTCGGCGCTGCGCGCCCGAATGATTCACTCCATGCATGTTTATCATAACACCAAGCGCGCCGCAGGGCAAGGTGATTGCCCGCGGCAAAAAAATCCGCCGTGCAAAATTTTGCCGCGCCGCGCGCGCACTTGACAATTCGGGCTTTTCGTGCGATACTAACCGCTGTGTCGGATGTGCGTTTTCCGCCCGGAAGCGCGCGTGCGCCGCGTGTCCCAGTAGCTCAGTTGGATAGAGCGCACGCCTCCTAAGCGTGAGGCCGGGGGTTCGAATCCCTTCTGGGACGCTTTTTTTCATCGCCCATGCGCTTTGGCAGCGCGCGGGCGTTTTTTTATTGCGCAAATAGCGCGCAGACAAATGCCGCTTCCGCCGCATCGCGCGGCGCTTTTCCGGGCACACTGCGCTTTAGGAAAAGGGGGAATGCGCCATGATTGAACAGGATACCGTCCGGCTGCTGCGGGAATGCGATGCGGGCGTGAAAATGGGCATGGAAGCCATCGACGAGGTATCGGGCAGGATTCAGTGCGAAGCCTTCCGGCGCGTGCTTGCGGAAAGCCGCCGCCGTC
Organism: uncultured Oscillospiraceae bacterium; assembly: GCA_964553125.1. Taxonomy (GTDB): domain Bacteria; phylum Bacillota; class Clostridia; order Christensenellales; family Aristaeellaceae; genus Aphodomonas. The sequence goes on along the minus strand of CAZKJW010000095.1, from coordinate 1,017 downwards.
ACGACGAGCTGGACGCTGAAATTCAGCGGGCGCTGCGCCGCTTTCAGGATGACGGCAAGGAGCCGGGTCTCATGGCGAAGGGCATGTCGTGGGTGAAAAACAACGCCCTGCTCGCCGTAAAGCCCGGCGATGAAACCATCGCCGACCTGATGACCGACGGCTGCAACATGGGCGTCAAATCGCTGCACAAATACCTCAACGAATACAAGGCCGCCGATGAAGGCTCGAAGGAAATCGCAAAAAAACTGGTGAATCTGGAGCAGAAGCTCGCCGTGGATCTCCGCGGCTACCTGTAAGCGCGCGCAGATGCGAAAGCCCGCCGGAACACTCTCCGGCGGGCGGTTTATCAGAAAAAATCCGGCGGCGGATGCGCCTGTGTCCCTGTCCGCAAGCCAGTCGAAGCTCTCCTCATAGGGGTCAAAACCAGCAGTTGAGCTGGCGGGATGCACCGCGCCTTCAAGGCGAATCTGCTGCGTCCCAAGGCGCTCTGAATCGTGTAATCAAGCGCGGCTTTCGCCCGATTTTCTTGAAGCGAAAGCCTTTTTATTCCACCAGCCCAGCCGGTGGTTGTTTTACGCTGAAGCATACAAATCGGCCCGCCGGACTCTTTCATTCTCCGGAGGGCAGTTTGTCAGAAAAAATCCGGCGGCGGATGCGGCTGCGTCCCTGTCCGCAAGCCATGCGAAGCTCTCCTCATAGCAATTCAAACCGCCTGCGAAGCCGGTGGGATGCACCGCGCCTTTAAGGCGAATTTGCTGCGTCCCAAGGCGCTCTGAATCGTGTAGTCAAGCGCGGCTTTTGCCCGGTTTTCTTGAAGCGAAAGCCTTTTATTTCACCGGCCCAGTCGGCGGTTGTTTTCCGCTGAAGCATACAAATCGGCCCGCCGGAACACTCTCCGGCGGGCGGTTTGTCAGAAAAAAATCCGGCGGCGGATGCGGCTGCGTCCCTGTCCGCAAGCCAGTCGAAGCTCTCCTCATAGCAATTCAAACCGCCTGCGAAGCCGGTGGGATGCACCGC
>CAZKJW010000094.1:0-9148 GCA_964553125.1 uncultured Oscillospiraceae bacterium | reverse complement strand
GCGGCACGGCAACGCTCGCGTCTTTTCTGTATTTGCGCTGTCGTGCTTCGCGCTGGAAAGGCTGCATTAAGTTGAACCGCCCTGCAACCCCACCCTGCCTCGCTCAGAAAAACCCCGCGCCACCCATCCCCGCTACGCAAAAAAACGCCCGCCGAAACCGGCGGACGCAAAAACAAATCGTCGCGATGGATTACTTGACGTAGTACACCTGACGCGGATTCATGCCGAAGGAGGCGGAGTCCGGATCGTAGTACTGCGGGCGCGCGGAGTTTTCCTTGTTGTAGGACCAGAACAGCGAGGTCACGTTGTATTCGGTCGGGATGATCTCGATCCATTCGTTGAAGTTGGCGATGCGCTCGATGGTCGCCTTCTGGGTTTCTTCATCCATGGCGTCCCACTTTTCCGGGCCGTACAGGGTGCGCATGTAGAGACTCGCGCCGCGGAAGAAGGTTTCTTCGGTGCCGTCCATCAGCTTCGCAGTGCCCTTGATCTGCACGCCGTAGGAGTTGAAATAGTCGTTGACCTGCGGAACGTATTCGGTTTCCGGAATCTGCTTGTACCAGTACATGACGACGTTCGGGTTGCCCGCGATGTCCACGCACTTTTCGGTGCCCTTTTCGCTGGAGCAGTAGAGGCGCATGGTCTCCGGATCGAGAACGAACTCGACGGAGGAGAGGCCGGGCAGGTTGTCATGCACTGTCGCAATCTGGTACATCTCGCGGAAAGCCCAGTCCTTCACGGAGCCGTCTTCGTTGGTGGTGAGCGGGAAGCCGCGCAGATAGTCGAGGATCATGGCCTTGATTTCTTCTTGCGGCATCTGGGTTTCGGGCGAAATCACCTGAGAGGAGCCGGTGACGGCGTCCACGGTTTCGGCGGCGGCTGCGCCGCAGAACATCATGACGGCGATGAGCAGAGCGATGAGCTTCTTCATTGGGAAAGTCCTCCTGTGAATGTTGTAACGTCAGAATTTTAGCAGCCTGACGCGCGCTTGTCAATGCGTTCCCGGCGTTTCTGTGGAAAACTGCACAAAAGCAGACGCCGGATTCTCTATTCCGACGCCTGCTTTTGTTATGATTGCGATGATGTGAATGAAAAAAGAGTTCCCCGGCTGCGGTCAGTCGGCCGCTTTGTAGCCTTTCATGGTGCGAGGCTTGCCCCAGAAGAATACGGCCATCAGTCCGGGGCCGCAGTGCGAGCCGATCGTCGGGCCGATGTAGGTGTAGCGCATTTCCTTGAAGCCGAATTCGCTGCGGAGCCCTTCGCCGAACTCGCGCGCTTTTTCCGGAATGTCCGAGTGGCACACATAGGCGACGGTTTCTTCGGGGTTCACGGCAAGCTCTTTCACGATCGCGTGGATGCGGCGGATGGTCGGCTTCAGGCCGCGCACCTTTTCCTGTGCGATCAGATGGCCTTCCAAATCGAGGTTCAGAATCGGGCAGATGTTCAGCGTCGTGCCGACGATTGCGCCGAACTTGCTCACGCGGCCGCTGCGGTAGAGGTATTTCAGCTCGTCTGTAGTGTACCACGTGTTCATTTCCGCCTTGTGCACTTCTAGCCACGCCGCGCATTCCTGCGCCGTGCAGCCCGCGTCGCGCATTTCCGCGGCCTTGAGCGCAAGCATTCCGTAACCGACGGAGCAGAGCGTGGAGTCGATGAGCAGGATTTCGCTTTGCGGGAGCTCCTCCTTCAGCGCTTCCACCGCCATGCAGCCGTTGCGGTAGGTGCCGCTCACGCCGCTGCCGAGCGAGATGTGAACGATGGGCAGGTTTTTCTCCAGAAGCGGCCGCCAGAAGTCGATGAACTGCTGCGTGTTGATCTGGCTCGTTTTCGGAACCGCGCCGCCGCGCATCAGCTCGTAGAACCTGTGGCAATCCTCGTGAAGCATGGTATCCTCGTAGCATTGGCCGTCAATTTCGTATTGCAGCCGCAGCGGGACGATGCCGTTTGCTTCCAGCACGTGGAGCGGGAGATCACACCCGGAATCGGTGCAGACGATAAAACCGTTCATGATTGATCCTCTCCTTTAACAAAAATGCAACTACTACATTATAACAGCACATTCAAGGGAATTTCAACGAATTTTTTTCGGCCGCGCCGGGCGCGGCTTGACGGGATGCGCGTGGCGGCGTATACTCACTCTGTATGAGTAGAGAGAAAGAGAATAGAATGAAGGAGAAAGAAAAAAATGGCGCTGCTTCTGATGTATAACCTTTCGCCGGAAAGGCAGAGCGCCGTGCGGATGATTTGCGCACGGATGAAAATTCGCGCCCGTGCTGTGGCGCAGACGGAATATGGCGAGCCGCTGGGCGCGCTGTGCGGACGAACGCAGAAGACGGGCGAGCCCTTCCGGGGCGAGGCGTTTTCCGATGAGATGCTGCTGATGGCGGATTTTGCGCCGCAGACGCTCGACGAGTTTCTGCGCGCGTTTCGCAGCTATCGCGTGACGTCGGTGTCGCTCAAGGCGATACTGACGGAAACGAACGCCGCGTGGGACTCCGTGCGGCTGCATGAAGAAATCTGCCGCGAACGCGACGCAATCACGTGCGGCAAGAGCGCGCATGTCCATGCCTGAGCGCAAGATTGCAAACTTTGACCCCGTGCAGATTGCGCGCAGCGGGCAGTGCTTCCGCTTTGAGGAGCTGCCCAGCGGCGCGGTGCGGCTGACAGCGCTTGGCGCGCGGCTGACCGTGCGGCCGGCGGGGGAGGGACGGTTTGCGTTCTCGTGCGGCGAGCGCGAGTTTGAAGCGCGCTGGCACGACTATTTCGACCTTGGAACCGACTACGCGGCGATCGGCGCGCGCATCCCGGAAAGCGACGCGTTCCTGTGCGCGGCGTATGCAAGCGGGAGCGGGCTGCGCATTCTGCGGCAGGAGCCGTGGGAGACGCTCGCCTCGTTCATCGTTTCGCAGAATAATAACATCCCGCGCATTCGCGCGTCGGTGGAGCAGCTCTGCGAGCGCTTCGGCGAGCGCCATGAGGACGGCGAAGGGGCGTTTTGCTGCTTCCCGGAGCCGGAGGCGCTGGCGGACGCGGGAGAGGACGCGCTGCGCGCCTGCGGGCTGGGCTATCGCGCCGCGTATCTGAGCGGCGTGTCGCGCATGGCCGCAGAGGGGCGGCTGAATCTTGGCGCGATGAGCGCCCTTAATGACGAAGAACTCCGTCAGCGCCTGTGCGCGCTGCCCGGCGTGGGGCCGAAGGTGGCGCAGTGCGCGATGCTGTTCGGGTTTCACCGGCTGGCGGCGTTTCCGGTGGATACGTGGATTCGCCGCTCGCTTCAGGCGCATTATCCGCAGGGGTTTCCGCTGGAGCGATACGCCGACTGCGGCGGCGTCATCCAGCAATATATGTTCTGCTACGAACGAAAAACGGCAAAGGAAGGGAAAAGGGCATGACGGAAGTATCGGCGGCGATTATCGAGCGGGGCGATCGGTTTCTCATCTGCAGGCGCGGGGGCGGCGGCTCGTGCGCGCATCAGTGGGAGTTTCCCGGCGGAAAGCGCGAGCTTCATGAAAGCGCGGAGACGTGCGTGATGCGCGAGTGCCGCGAGGAGCTGGGGATTGAAATCAACGTCTATATCCTCTACGACGAGTTCGAGTGGGAATACCCCGAGCGCAAGATCCGCTTTCATTTTTTCACGGCCGATATCGCCAAGGGAACGCCGAAGCCGTCCGTGCATGAGGAAATCCGCTGGGTGACGGCTGCGGAGCTTGCCGAAATTCCCATGTGCCCCGCCGATGAACGGGTGAAGGCGCGGCTGATCCGCTGAAAAATTTGCAAAAAACAAAAAAATATCAGACCGCCTGCCGCGCATAAATGTACGCGACAGGCGGACGTTTTCTTTTGGAAATGCCGCCGAAACGGCTGATTCGGGCAAAATTGCGCCAAAATGCAGGACTAAAACCAAAACAAAGCATAAATTTGTCCGCGAATGACGGAAAACAGAACAAAACGAATTTTTAAAAATACATCTTGCAAAATTTGCAAGACAAGTGTATAATGCGGCACATAAATTTGAAGGAGGGAACCTTAATATGAAGAAAGTGCTTGCAATGGTTCTTGCGCTCGCGCTGCTGCTCCCGGCCTGCGCGCTTGGCGAAAACGTAGTGAAAATCGGCATCTATGAACCCGCCTCCGGCGACAACGGCGCGGGCGGCAAGCAGGAGACCCTCGGCATGTATTACGCGAATTCCGTCGTGCCCACGGTGGAGATCGACGGCGAAGAATATAAAATCGAGCTGGTTGAAGTCGATAACCAGTCCTCTACCGACAAGGCGCCTTCCGCCGCGCAGTCGCTGGTGAGCGCGGGCGTGTCGATCGTGCTGGGCACCTACGGTTCCAGCTGCGCCATCGCCGCCGCCGATATCTTCGACGCGGCCGGCATCGTGGCCATCGGCGCTTCCTGCACCAACCCGCAGGTCACGCTGGGCAACCCGCTCTACTACCGCATCTGCTACCTCGATCCGTTCCAGGGCACCGTCAACGCCAACTACGCCGCTGAAGAGTATGGCGCAAAGACCGCCTACGTGCTCACGCAGCTGGGCAACGACTATGACGCGGGCCTTGGCAACTACTTCACCGAAGCCTTTGAGGCGCTCGGCGGCAAGGTGATTGCCGAAACCTTCCTGGAGGGCAACAGCGACTTCTCCGCCTACATCACCAACGCGGTCAACGCGGGCGCGGACGTCATCTTCATGCCCACCTCCACCACCTATGCTTCGCTCATGCTCAGCCAGGCGGCTGCCGCCGGCGTGAAGATTCCGTTCCTTGCGAGCGATACGTGGGCTTCTTCCGTTATCCTTGAAGCCGTGCAGGGCTCCGACCTGACCGTGTGCGTCACCGACTTCTTCGACGAGCATGACGCTTCCGCGCAGGAATTCGTCGATGGTTTCAGAACGTGGCTCAACGCTGACAGCCAGCGCCTCACCAACAACGGCGGCAACGACGTCATCGCGGCCGTGTCCGCGCTGGGCTATGACGACTACATGGTCGCCGTCGAGGCGATCAAGGCCGCCGACAGCGCCGATCCCGAGGATATCGCCGACGTCATGGCTGACGTGACCTACACCGGCGTGACCGGCGCCATCGCCTTCGATGAAAACGGCGACGCCATCCGCGATCAGGCGTTCATCAAGCGGGCGATGACCGACGAAATCGAGTGGGAATTCGTCAAGGTTCAGGGCGTGAACGAATAACCGGAACCAGAATGGCTTTGCGTGCGGGAGGCTTCTCCCGCATCGCTTTTACGGGGGTTTTCACATGAGCGCGAGGGCTGCGTTTTTTGCAGCCCTTGCGCTATAAGGGGGACGTGAGTATGGGATTTTTCGGCAGGAACCTGCCGTATCTGCTGGCATGTCCGTCGGCGGGCAATACGCGCTCATTGCCGTAGGGTATACGATGGTTTATGGCATTCTGCGGCTGATCAACTTTGCGCACGGCGATATCTTCACGGCGGCGGGTTTTTTCATGGTGTATATTGCCGCGTCGATGCCGCTGACGGTGGCTGTGCCGCTGGTGATCTTGCTGACGGTTGTGCTCGGCTTCTCGGTGGAGCGCGTGGCGTATAAGCCGCTGCGGTCTGCGCCGCGCATGTCCATTATGATTTCTGCAATCGGCGTGAGCTATCTGCTGCAGAACCTGATGTGGTATGTGACGGGCGGCCTCGCCAAGCAGTATCCGAGCATCCCGTGGATTTCCAATTCCATCACCATCGGCGGCGCGACCACGAAGGTGGTCACGATTGTCACGCCCATTCTCACGGTGGCGCTCGTCATCGCGCTGGTGCAGCTGATCAACCACACCAAGATCGGCATGGCGATGCGCGCGGTTTCCAAGGATTTTGAAACTGCCAAGCTGATGGGCATCCGCATCAATTCCGTTATCTCCACAACCTTCATCATCGGCTCGTTCCTTGCGGCTGTGGGGTCGATGCTGTATTTCACCAACTACAGCACCGTCACGCCGACGGTCGGCGCCATGCCGGGGCTGAAGGCGTTCGTGGCGGCTGTGTTCGGCGGCATCGGGTCCATTCCCGGCGCGGTGATCGGCGCGTTCGTCATCGGCATCTGCGAGAATATCATCAAGGCGATCGGGCTGACCACGTTCTCCGATGCGTTCACGTTCGCGCTGCTGATTGTGATTCTGCTGTTCAAGCCCACGGGGCTGTTCGGCGAAAAGACGAGCGAAAAGGTGTAAGGAGGGTGAGAAGATGAAAACATTGAAAGTCATTCTTGCCCTGCTGCTGGTTGTCGCCGGATGCGTCATGTTCGCGGCGTGCAAAAGCGCGGACAACGGCATTGCGGCGCTGGTGGAGCGCATCGGCGCTGGCGAATTCGTAAAGGCCAGCCATCTGGCCGAAAACAACCGCGCGAAGATTCTCAAAAACATTGACAAGCACATCGACGAACTGACGATTGAGGCCGACGACGCGACGACGCTTTTCCTCTATCGCAACGCGCATTACGGCACCGCGCTGGGCGCGTTCTTTGCGGCGCTGGGCGCCGCGCTGACCGTCTGCGCGCTGTGCCCGCAGGAGAAAATCCGCCGCGCCGCGCTGGGGCTGGCGCTTGTGGCCGCGCTGTTTGCGGGGCTGTACGCGCTGGAAGCGGCGCTTGGCGACGGCTCGATGCTCATTACCGTGCTCAAGAAGGGCGTCATTTACGCGCTGATTGCGGTGTCGATGAACCTGCTTAACGGCTTCACCGGGCTGTTCTCGCTCGGTCAGGCGGGGTTCATGCTCATCGGCGCGTACACCTACGCCATTTTCACCATCCCGCAGGAAGCGCGCTCGCAGGTGTATCAGTATTTTGACGGCGGCCTCATTCAGTTCTCGCTGCCGGTGCTTCCGGCGATTGTGCTGGCGGGGCTTATGGCGGCGCTGTTCGCGTTCCTGATCGGTCTGCCGGTTCTGCGCCTCAAGGGCGATTATCTGGCCATTGCCACGCTGGGCTTTGCGGAGATCATCCGCGCGCTTTTCCAGTATGACAAGCTCGGCCCCATCACCAACGGCTCGAACCTGTTGCGCAAGTTCCCCACGTTTGACACGGTGCTTTTCCCGTTCGCAGTGGTGGCGGTGTGCATTGCGGTCATCCTGCTGCTGATTCATTCCTCCTACGGCCGCGCGTTCAAGGCGATTCGCGATGACGAAGTGGCGGCTGAGGCGATGGGCATCAACCTGTTCCTGCATAAGCAGCTGGCGTTCGTGATCAGCTCGTTCTTTGCGGGCGTGGGCGGCGCGCTGTTGGCGATGTATCAGACGACGGTGCAGGCGAACGCGTTCAAGTCCTCCATGACGTATGAAATTCTCCTGATCGTGGTCATCGGCGGCATGGGTTCCGTCACCGGCTCGGTCATCGCGAGCTTCCTGTTCATTGCGTGCAGCGAGTGGCTGCTGCGCTTCCTCGACGTGGAGCAGTTCATCGGCAGCGTGCAGGTGCCGCTGCTGCGCTCGGGGTTCCGCATGGTCGTGTTCTCCGTCGTGATTATGATCGTGGTGCTGTTCTTCCGCAAGGGCATTATGGGCGATAAGGAGCTGAGCCTCTCGTGGCTTTCCGGAAGCAAAAAGCGGAAGGAGGAGAAGGCGAAATGAGCGCGAACGTGCTGAAGGTATGCGACGTAACGATGCAGTTCGGCGGCGTCGTCGCCGTCAATAACCTGTCGATGGAAGTGAACGAGGGCGAGATCGTCGCGCTCATCGGCCCGAACGGCGCGGGCAAGACGACCGTGTTCAACTGCATTACCGGCGTGTACGAGCCGACGAACGGCGAGGTCTGGTTCAAGGGCGAGAAAATTGCGGCGAACCACCCGCAGGGCAAAATGAAGAAGCTCTACGCGGGCGAAAACAACGGCAAGTATTCGCAGGTGGTGCGGCTGACGCCGGACAAAATCACGCAGCGCGGCATTGCCCGCACGTTCCAGAATATCCGCCTGTTCCATACGCAGACAGTGTTTGACAACGTGCTCACCGCGATGCACTGCCGCAGAAAGAGCAACGTGTTCACCGCGACGTTCCGCCTGAACTTCCGCGAGGAGCGCGCTATGCGCGAGGAAACCATGCGTCTGCTGGAAATTGTGGGGCTGGCGGCGGAGAAGGACGAAAAGGCCACCTCGCTCCCCTACGGAAAACAGCGGCGGCTGGAAATTGCGCGCGCGCTGGCCACGCAGCCGAAGCTGCTCATGCTCGATGAGCCGGCGGCGGGCATGAACCCGCAGGAGACGGTGGAGCTTGCGAAGTTCATCGTGCAGATCAAGGATCAGTTTGGTCTGACCGTGTTCCTCATTGAGCATCATATGGACTTGGTGATGGATATTTCCGATCGCATTTACGTGATTGATTTCGGCAAAAAGATCGCCGAGGGAACGCCCGCGGAAATTCAGGATAACCCGGACGTAATCGCGGCCTATTTGGGGGTGGACGAAGAATGAGCCTGCTGGTGGTCAACAATCTCAAGGTCAGCTATGGCGGCATCGAAGCCCTCAAGGGCATTTCCTTCTCGGTAGACAAGGGGCAGATTGTGACGCTGATCGGCGCGAATGGCGCCGGAAAATCGACCACCCTGCGTGCAATCAGCGGCTTGGTGGCGTCGCAGAGCGGCTCGATCAACTTTGAAGGCCGCGAGATCCGCACGCTCGACACGCAGCAGATCGTCTCCGGCGGCATCGCGCTGGTGCCGGAGGGACGGCGCGTGTTCCCGAACCTGACGGTGCTGGAGAATCTGCGCATCGGCGCGTATCTGCGCAAGGACACGGACGGCATCGAGCGCGCGATTGAATATGTGTATGAAATCTTCCCGCGCCTGAAGGAGCGCCACTGGCAGCTTGCTGGAACGCTTTCCGGCGGCGAGCAGCAGATGCTGGCCGTCGGCCGTGCGCTCATGGCGCGCCCGAAGCTGATGATGATGGACGAGCCGTCGCTGGGGCTTGCGCCGCTGGTGGTGAAGGATATCTTCACGATCATCAAGCGCCTCAAGGACGAGGGCATGACCATCCTGCTCATCGAGCAGAACGCCAACACCGCCCTGCGCTGCGCCGACTACGCCTACGTGCTGCAAACCGGCAGCATCACCATCGAGGGCACGGGCGAGCAGCTGCTGGCCGACCCGCGCGTGCGCGAAGCGTATCTGGGCGGCGCAGGAAAGAAATAACCGCGCCG
>CAZKJW010000093.1:0-9332 GCA_964553125.1 uncultured Oscillospiraceae bacterium | reverse complement strand
GACGCGAACACCGATGTCCACGCGGTTCGACTTGGTGCCGATGCCCAGCTCGCGGCAGACGGTTTCCATCCACTTGCTGCCGCTGCGGCCGACGGACACGACGCACTGATCGCAGTCGTATTCACCCGCATCGCACACGATGCGATAGCCGTCTTCCAGCGCCTGAATGGAGCGCACGGGCGTGTCAAAATGGAAATCGACCTGATCGCGCAGGAAGTCGTAGATGTTCTTGAGCACGACGTAGTTGATGTCCGTGCCGAGGTGGCGCACGGAAGCGTCGAGCAGGTTCAGCTTGTTCTGGATGCAGATTTTTTTGAACTGCGTGCCGGCGGTGGAGTAGAGCTTCGTGCCCTCGCCGCCGTATTTCATGTTGATTTCATCGACGTAGCGCATCAGGTCGAGCGCCTGCTTTTTGCCGACGTATTCGTAGAGCGTGCCGCCGAAGTCGTTGGTGATGTTGTATTTGCCGTCGGAGAAGGCGCCCGCGCCGCCGAAGCCGCTCATGATGGAGCAGGACTTGCAGCCGATGCAGGATTTTATCTTGTCGCCGTCGATGGGGCAGTGGCGCTTTTCGAGCGAATGACCCGTTTCAAAAACGGCGATCTTCAATTCCGGCCGCCGCGTCTTCAGCTCGTAGGCAGAGAAAATGCCGCCGGGACCCGCGCCGACAATAATCACGTCATATTTCATGCGTATCAAACCTCCGGTTCTGCTTTCGCAAACAACAGTTTAACATAGTCCGGCAAAAAGTCAAAGAGGAAATCTGCGCCGCGGGGACGTTTTTTTTCAGCGCCCTGCGCTGAAAAGCTCGGAAGGCGCGTCCTCGAAATATCTGCGCAGCTTGAGCCGGTCGCGGAACTCATAGCGTTTGTCGAGATAGCGCGAGAACATGGCGATGATCGGCCCGTTGACAAACGCGCATATGATCGTCCCTGCCTTCACGCCTTCAAAGCGCCACAGGCCGAAGAACGCGAACGACATCGCGACGCCCGCGGCGCAGAACGCGATATCGAAGCCCAGCTTGAAACGGGCGCGGTTCAGGCGGAAATGCGCGGTGACCTCCTTGACGAACAGGTCGTAGGCGCCGGCGGAAATATAGGTGTGGAACATGCACGCCACGCCGTAGCCGCAAATGAACAGCCCGCCGACATACAGCGCCATGCGCCCTGCAAGCCCCGGCGCGGGGAAAAGCGCGATCAGCGCGGAAAACGCGTCGATCAGCGAGGAAGACAAAAGCGCCGTCACAAACGAGAAAAGCAGCGAGAGCCGGAACTTGCGCAGCAGCGCAATCGCCGTGGCGATCACGAGCACCTCCATGGCCATTTCGGCGCGGCCGTAGGTGACCCACGGGAGCGTCTGCGACAGCTTCAGGTGCAGCAGGTAGGCCGGAGCGACGACCATCGACACGCCGAAATCGGCGGCGGCCATCATGGCGGGAGCGAGCGATGTGGCGAGAACGCCGACGATATAGGCGGTCTCGGCATAGAAAACGCGCTTGTTCATGAATACCTCCTCATGCAAAGAGCTTTTCACGTCCGGGTGAGAAACGCAAAAAGCTCATAACGCTATGGTATCATAACCGACCGGGCAAGTCAAGCGGTTCAGCGGATGGAAACCTCGCCCGCGACGCTCTGCTGGAAAAACTCGGCGATTTCCGCCGTGCTCATGTCCTGCCCGAGCGCCCACATCAGCTTGGTGGCAGCGCATTCGCTCGTCATGTCCTCGCCGGGGATTACGCCCTCTGCGAGCGCGCGGCGGCCGACCTCGTATTTCGTCAGGTCGCTCCGCTCGTAGAGGCACTGGCTGCACACCACGACGGGGATCTGCCTTTGCACCAGCTCGCCCAGCGCGGAGATGAGATCGCGCCGCAGGAAGTTCAGCCCGCCCGAGCCGAACGCCTCAATGACCACGCCGCGGCAGCCCATCGATTCCAGCGCGCGGAACAGCTTCGGGTCCATGCCCGGAATGAGCTTGATGAGCACCACTCGGCTGTCGATTTCTTTTTTCAGCACGCACGGGCCGGGGCAGCGCGGGGGCAGCGGATCGGTGAAGCAGAGGCCGTCGGAATTGACCTCCGCCACAACGGGCGCTTTTACGCTTTCAAACGCGTTGAACCCCGTCGTGCGCACCTTGACGCTGCGGCAGCCGAGCAGGATTTTTCGGTCGAACGCGATGAACACGCCCGGCACGCCCGAAACGGCCATCTCCAGCGCGCAGCGCAGGTTGTATGGCGCGTCGCTGAGCGGGTTGGAAATGGGCAGCTGGCTTCCTGTGAGCACGACGGGCACGTCCAGCCCGGAAAGCATGAAGGTGAGCATGGAGGCGGTGTACGCCATGGTGTCCGTGCCGTGCGTGATCACCACGCCCGCATAGCCCTCGCGCAGCGCGTAGACCCGCTCGGCGATGAACTGCCATTCTTCGGGCTGAATGTTGGTGGAGTCGAGCCGGAGAATATCCTGCACGGTCACGTCGTAGGGGAGACGGCCGAGCATGGAAAGCAGATGCGCGCCCGTCTGACCGGGCTGCAGGCCGTTTTCCGTGGGCACGGCGGCGATGGTGCCGCCGGTGGAGAGAAGCAGAATTTTTTTTCTCATGGTTGCCATCCGTTTTTTTGTTTCAGAGAAGTTTGCTGCGGGATCGCGCTTTCAGCCGCGCCCTGCGCGGCGAAAAATCACAGCACCAGCAGCGCGCCCAGCTCCGCGAAGTCGTGTACGACGGGGCCGTCCCACGGCGCGTCCATGGCGTAGCGCGCGGGCATCGGGCGAAGCATCTGCACTGCGCGCATCCCGACCGCCTGCGCGCCGCGCAGGTTGCGGATCATGTCGTCCACAAACACCGCGTCCTCCGGCGCGACGCCGGCTTTTTCCAGCGCGCACAGATACATGCGCGCGTCGGGCTTGCACGCGCCCAGCTCAAAGGAGAACGTCAGCGCGTCGAGATGCTGCGAAACGCCCTCCTCGCGCAGAATGCGCCGCGTGGACGGCGAAGCGTCGGAGAGGGCGCCGAGCGCGATTTTGCCCTGCCAGCGGGCGAGGAAAGGCTTTACGTCGTCGAAGACGCCGTAGCGGTTGTTGCTCAGCTGGCATGTCACAAGGAACGCATAGTCCTCGTCGGAGAGCGGCCGCCCCATCGCGGCGAACGTGCGCCGGTAGAGGCATTCGAGCATGGCGCCTTCGGTCAGTTCGTCCTCCATGCGGTGGCTGTCGGGAATGAACCGCTCGGCGGTTTTGCGCGCGGCGCGGTATGCGTCCAGATGCGCGTCGAGAAAATCCGCGCCGAGCACGGAAAGCATGTCGGCAGTGAGCGTCCAGTCGCCCGTGGGGGGATAGACCATGACGCCGCCGCAGTCGAGCACAAGAGCTTTCGCTTTCATCGGGGAAACGACCTCCGCGTAAAATTCATGCGTTCAGTATAAACGAAACGCCCTGCGCCGTCAACGGGCGGCGGAAAGCGGCGTTTTTTTTCATCGGCCGCCCTGCGGCCATAAAAAAAGAAGCGAAAATCTTCAGGAAAACGCGGAAAAGCTGGCGGAATCAACAAAAAATGTGTTGACAGATCGCTTGCAACATGATAAATTATATGGGCATGTTTGGCGACAGGCTTTTATTTGTCTGTCATTTCCTGATTAAATAAGAAATGGAGGTAGTTGACATGGCTGTCGGCGCCCGCGTGAAAATCACTCTCGCTTGCCCGGAATGCAAGCAGCGCAATTATACCACGTCCAAGAACAAGAAGACCAACCCTGACCGCATCGAGCTCAATAAGTACTGCCCGTTCTGCAAGAAGCACACGGCCCACAAGGAAACCCGCTGATCGCTTCTTCCCAACGGCAAAGGATGTGAAACAATGGCCAACGAAGCAAACAAGCTCCCTGCGAAGGGCGAAAAGAAGCCCGTGAAGAAGAACGGCTTCTTTGCCAAGGTTGCAAAGCTCCCCAAGAAGTTCTGGGGTTCCATCCAGAAAACGTGGGCGGAGCTGAAAAAGGTCACGTGGCCCGGCCGTAAGGATCTCATCAACGCCACCGGCGTTGTGCTCATCTTCATGGTCGTCATGGCTGTGGTGACCGGTCTGCTCGACCTCGGCGCGTCGGAACTGATTTCTCTCATCATTCGGTAAGACCGGGAAAGGAACGGCATGGCGGATCACGGCGAAAGCAACGGACTGCAATGGTATGTCGCGCATACCTATTCCGGTTACGAAAACAAGGTGAAAGCCAATCTCGAAAAGGCCGTCGAGAACAACGGCATGCAGGATCTGATCAAAGAGATCCGCGTTCCGGTGGAAGAGGTCGTCGAGATCAAGAACGGCAAGCGCCGCACGATTCAGCGAAAGGTGTTCCCGGGATATGTCCTCGTCCAGATGGTGATGACGGACGAATCCTGGTACGTTGTTCGCAACACCCGCGGCGTGACCGGCTTCGTCGGTCCGGGGTCAAAACCGATCCCGCTGACTGAAGAAGAAGTCGAAACCATGGGCATGGAATGCCGCACGATGCGCGTAGATATCGCCATCGGCGAGGACGTTCGCATTCTGTCCGGCCCCCTCGAGGATTTCGTGGGGCGCGTGGACGAAATCGACACCCTGCACCAGACGGTGCGCGTGACGGTTTCCATGTTCGGACGCGAAACTCCGGTCGATCTGGAGTTCTCGCAGATCAAGCGCGAAGGCTGAGCCTTCGCAAAACAGAAAAACTCCGCCATCAACAGCCCTTCGGGGCGTTGAGACCCCGCGGCAAGTCCGCGGGCGTGGGAGGAACCGGTGGAACAAACCGTTCCGCTTAACCACAAATATAGGAGGACACAATGGCCAAGAAAGTTACTGCGTTCATCAAGCTTCAGGTGCCGGCCGCGAAGGCGACCCCCGCGCCGCCGATCGGTCCTGCGCTGGGCCAGCATGGCGTCAACATCCCCGGTTTCTGCAAGGAATTCAACGAGCGCACTGCCAAGCAGGCGGGCCTCATCATTCCTGTCGTAATCACCGTTTACTCCGACCGTTCCTTCACGTTCATCACCAAGACCCCGCCGGCTCCCGTCCTCATCAAGAAGGCGCTGAACCTGAGCAAGGCCTCCGGTGTGCCGAACAAGGATAAGGTTGGCCAGCTGACGAAGGAACAGGTTCGTCAGATCGCCGAAATGAAGATGCCTGACCTCAACGCGGCCAGCATCGAAGCCGCGATGAGCATGGTCAAGGGCACCGCCCGTTCCATGGGCATCACCGTCGAGGAGTAAGGGGAGGTATAGACATGAAGCACGGAAAGAAATACGTTGACAGCCAGAAGCTGATTGATCGCCTCACCCAGTATGATCCGGACCAGGCTATCGCGCTGGTGAAGCAGACCGCGAAAGCCAAGTTCGACGAAACCATCGAAATCTCCGTCCGTCTGGGCGTTGACCCCCGCCACGCTGACCAGCAGGTCCGCGGCGCCGTGGTTCTCCCCAACGGTACCGGTAAGACGGTTCGCGTTCTCGTGTTCGCCAAGGGCGACAAGGCCAAGGAAGCTGAAGCCGCCGGCGCCGATTACGTTGGCGCGGAAGAATTCGTCCAGAAGATCCAGAAGGAAAACTGGTTCGATTTCGACGCTTGCGTAGCCACGCCTGACATGATGGGCGTTGTCGGCCGTCTGGGCCGCGTGCTCGGCCCGAAGGGCCTCATGCCGAACCCCAAGAGCGGCACCGTTTCGATGGATGTGGCCAAGGCCATCCACGATATCAAAGCCGGTAAAGTCGAATATCGCGTCGACAAGACCGCTATCATCCATTGTCCCATCGGCCGCAAGTCTTTTGAAGACGGCAAGCTGCTGGAGAACCTGACCACGTTGATGGACGCCATCAACAAGGCCAAGCCCGCCACTGCGAAGGGCACCTACCTCAAGTCGGTCGTCCTGTCCAGCACGATGGGCCCTGGCATCAAGGTCAACCCGCTGAAGTTCTGATTCTCAAAAATCGGCGCTTCACTCTCAGGAAAACCAAACATGCATACGCCGCTCGGAAACATCCGGGCGGCGTTTTTTGCGTTCGATTGTCCAATAAAAAAAGCGCAGCGCGGTCTGCCGCGTGCGCCGCCCTCACGCCTCCCGACTGAGAAGCGCTGCGGATTCCAGAATTTCCTCGCGGGGCAGGTTTCCGGCGCAAAGCGCCCGATTGTCCAGCGCGAGCATCCGCGCGTAAAACGCGGCCCGCATGGAGCGCTCGCCCGAGGCGTACAGCGCGTCCTCGCAGGCGGCGTAGGCTCCGCCGCGCTCAAATAGGTCGGCCAGCGCAAGCAGCTCCTGCGGCGAAAGCCATGCGAGCATCGGTTCCATGACCGCGTGCGCGCGGTCGCACGCGCGGGGCACGTAGTCCGGGTTTTGCAGCGTGCAGAGCAGCATCAGCGCCTGCGCGCGTGTGGGCGCGGTTTCGTCGTCCGGATGCGTGCGCGCGTCTACCTGCGCGGCGGCCAGCAAAAGCTCGGCGCACAGATAGCGCTGCTCGGGCGAGAGCAGCGACTCCAGCGTGGGCACGTCCGCCGTTTTGAGCAGCGTGAGCGGCAGGCCGCTCGCCTTGCGGCTCACCTCGTCCAGCTCGTGCAGCGCGTCGGCGTCGCGCGCCATGTCGAGCACGTCGCGAAGAAACTCGCCGAGCATTTCAATCATGCGAAGAATATAATCGCGCTGAAAATACATACTTCCTCCGACTGGCGTAATTCCGTCAGTCGTAGTATAATGGGTTTCGAGGGAATCTGCAAGGGAAAAGGAGAACGGCTTTGAAATACCTGCGCCGCTTTTTATGGTATATTGCAAAAAGGCTTCTGGGGCTGACGATTCTGCTGGGCGTGCTCATCATCGCCTTCTATATGGCGATGAACACGGCCAACATCACCATCCTGCTCAAGGACGGCATGGCGCTGCGCGCCGAGGTCATCATGCGGCAGGAGGATGAAACGCAGCTGGAGAAATACTTCGACGAAAACTTCCTTCAGGTCGATACGACGCTGAAGATCGGCATGTCGGAGAATTCGCCCTACAAGGACTACAACATTACCGGCATCGATCATCGCCTTTCGCTGGAGTGGATGTGGTGCTGGCCGTGGGACAGCACAGCCAGCGCAAATTTCGTCGAGCGGATTCCGAAAATCGACGGGCGCATCAAGTCCAGCCTGCGACAGCAGGCCGAGGAAACGGATCCGTCGCGCCTGTATCCGCCGGACTGGACGAGCGGGCGCTATGTGGCGACGCTTGAACGCGTCAACGGACGCTGGAAAATTGCCTCAATAAAATTGCTGGAAACGGTTGAATGATGGAGCAAAAGAAATATCTTGCGCCGGGCTCGGCGGCGCTTGCGCCGATGGCCGGCGTGACGGACATGCCCTTCCGCCTGCTGTGCTTTGAACAGGGGTGCGACTGGGCGACGACGGAAATGGTTTCGGCGCGCGGCTATCTGTGCGGCCACAAAAAAAGCCGCGCCGTGCGCGAGCTTCTGCGGCGCGACCCCGCGGAGGGCGCAGTGGCGCTGCAAATCTTCGGCCATGAGCCGGACGCGCTCGGCGAGGCCGTGCGGATGCTTTCGGAGCAGGGCTTCTGCGGAATCGACGTGAACATGGGCTGCCCCGCCCCGAAGATCGTCGGGAACGGCGACGGCAGCGCCCTTTTGAAGGACTTGGACGCGGCCCGGCAGGCC
The DNA here is from genome assembly GCA_964553125.1 of uncultured Oscillospiraceae bacterium. GTDB lineage: Bacteria > Bacillota > Clostridia > Christensenellales > Aristaeellaceae > Aphodomonas. Next base: position 1,677 of record CAZKJW010000093.1, on the reverse strand, counting down.
ATTGCAGCCGTGCGCCGCGCGACGGAGCTACCTGTAACGGTCAAAATGCGGCTGGGCTGGGATGCGGAGCACCCCGTGGCGGAGACGCTTGCGCATATCTGCCAGGAGGAGGGCGTGGACGCCATCACCGTGCATGGGCGCACGCGCGAGCAGTTTTATTCCGGCAAGGCGGACTGGGAGGCTATCGCGCGCGTGAAGCGCAGCGTGCGCATTCCGGTTTTCGGCAACGGCGACCTGAACACGGCCGAGGAGGCGCTGCGCTGCATGAAGGAAAGCGGCGTGGACGGCGTGAGCATCGCGCGCGGAGCGACGGGCAACCCGTGGATTTTTTCGCGCTTTGCGCGCCTGAAGCAGGGGCTTCCCGCGCCGGAGCCGACCGGCCGCGAGCGCATCGATACGGCGATGCGGCACGCGCGGATGCTTTCCGAATGGAAGGGCGAGGATGTGGCCATCCGCGAAATGCGCAAGCACGCGGCGTGGTATACGCGCGGCATGTACGGCGCGGCGCAGATGCGCCCGGCGCTATATGCCGCCGAAACGCTGGACGAATTGCAAAGCGCGTTCGACGCCGTGCTGGAAAAAGCGCAGGAAAATTGAATCCGACGCTTGACAAATTGCATCCGGGGGACTATAATCACCAGCATATTCAAACGCGATGAAGGATTATCGCGGCGTATGCGCATTTCAGAGAGCCGGCGGCTGGTGCAAGCCGGTATGACGCGGCGTCGGCGGCATCGATCCGGAGCGGGGCGCCCGAAAGAGAAGTAAGGCGTCACGGCTTGCCCCGTTATCATGGCATCAGGCTTCATGGAGAGCCGGTGAGAGGCCGCGCAAGCGGCAATGTGGGAGTGGTACCGCGGTAGAAATATCGTCCCCCGGACAGCGAATGTCCGGGGGATTGCTGTTTTTTGCAGGCGGCGCCAAAGAAGAAGGACGAGAGGAGAGCTTTCATGGAAATCAGGATTGAGCGAACCACGCAGCCGAAGGCGCATGCGGATGAATCGAAGCTGGGCTTTGGAAAGTATTTCACCGATCACATGTTCTGGATGGACTATACGCCCGAGGAGGGCTGGCACGACGCGCGCATTGTGCCCTATGAGCCGATCACGATTTCGCCCGCATCGACGGTGCTGCATTACGGCATGGAGGTTTTTGAAGGGCTCAAAGCGTATCGCCGCGCCGACGGCAAGGTGCAGCTGTTCCGCCCGTGGGACAACTTCGCGCGCATGAACGATTCCGCCGAGCGTCTGTGCCTGCCGCAGATTGACGAAGCCTTCGCGCAGGAAGCACTGGAGACACTCGTGAAGGTGGACGAGGCGTGGGTGCCGTCGCTGCCCGGCACGAGCCTGTACATTCGCCCCTTCGAGTTTGGCGACGATCCGTTCCTTGGGCTGCACACGGTGCATCACACGCGCTTTGGCATCATCCTTTCGCCGTCGGGCAGCTATTATGCCGAGGGCATCAACCCCGTCAAGATCATGATCGAAACGCGCGATGTGCGCGCTGTGCGCGGCGGCACGGGCTACGCTAAGTGCGGCGGCAACTATGCCGCATCGAGCCGCGCCGGCATGTACGCCGAAAAAAAGGGCTACACGCAGGTGCTCTGGCTTGACGGCGTAGAGCGCAAGTATGTTGAGGAAGTGGGCGCGATGAACGTCATGTTCATGATCGACCACA
>CAZKJW010000092.1:5940-9385 GCA_964553125.1 uncultured Oscillospiraceae bacterium | reverse complement strand
GGACGCGCCGTCTCCTGCCCCCGCGCCGCAGAAAACGCCAGCGCGGCGCGGCAGAAAGCCCGGAAGCGTCGCCGCGAAAAAGGCGGCGGAGGCCGATGCGGCGGCAAAGGTCGAGACGCAGGAGAGCATCCGGCCAAGGGCCGAGCGGACGGCGGAGAGACCCGTAGCCGCGGAGGCGCAGAAGCCTGTATCGGCCGGGAAAACCGACGCGCCGGAACCGCAGGCTTCGGCGGCGCAGCCTGTTTCCGCGCAGGGCGCGGAAAAAAACACCGTCGCCCAGCCCTACGAGCCTGCCGCCCAGCAGCGGTTCATCCCGCGGCAGCAGACGGCGTATCAGCCGCGCAACGGCTATCAGCCGGGCGGCGCGCCCCAGCAGTCGGCACAGCCTGCGCCGCAGGAGGGCGCATGGCGGCGCGCGCCCTATCAGCAGCAGGAGACCCGGCCGACTCCGTATCAGCCCCGCACGCAGGGGCAGCGCGCATATGGCGGCTATCAGCCCGGCGCGCAGCAGGGCTATTCGCCGCGCCCGGCGACGCGTCAGCCGTTCGGCGCGGAACAACGGCGCTTTGGCTATAACGGCGCGCAGCAGGAAGGGCAGGACGCTCCGCAGGAGCAGCCGCGTCAGCCGATGCCCGAGTTCCGGACGCGGCCGCAGCGCGAATGGACGCCGCCTGTGAGCGACATGCCCGCGCCGGAGGGCGATTTCGGCGAGGGCGGCGGTATGCTGGAAATGCATCCCGACGGCTACGGCTTCCTGCGCTCGAACCTGTATTCCGCCGGCAATAACGACGTCTATGTTTCCATTGCGCAGATTCGGCGCTTCGCGCTCAAGAGCGGCGATTACGTCACCGGAAAAACGCGCCCCGCGCGCGATGGAGACCGGTACAGCGCGCTCGTCTATATCGACAAGATCAACGGGCTTCCGGCCGATCAGGCTGCGCGGCGCAGGCCGTTTGAGGAGCTTACGCCGATCTACCCCGACAAGCGCATCACGCTGGAAAACGCGGACAACAGCCGGGATCTGGCCATCCGGCTCATCGACTTCATCGCGCCCATCGGCTTTGGCCAGCGCGCCATGATCGTCTCCCCGCCAAAGGCCGGCAAGACCGTGCTTTTGAAAAAGATCGCCAATGCGATCACGGCGAACTTCCCGGACGTGCATCTGATCGTGCTGCTCATCGACGAGCGCCCCGAAGAAGTGACGGACATCAAGCGTTCCGTCCGGGGCGAGGTGGTGTATTCCACCTTCGACGAGCTGCCCGAAAACCACACGCGCGTTTCCGAAATGGTGATCGACCGCGCGCAGCGCCTTGTCGAATGCGGCAGGGACGTTGTGATTCTGCTCGACAGCCTCACGCGCCTTGCGCGTGCATATAACGCCATTGCGCCGCAGACGGGGCGCGCGCTGTCCGGCGGCCTTGGCCCGGGCGCGCTGCACAAGCCCAAGCGGTTCTTCGGCGCGGCGCGCAACATCGAAAACGGCGGCAGCCTTACGATCATCGCCACGGCGCTGATTGAAACCGGCAGCCGCATGGACGACGTGATCTACGAGGAATTCAAGGGCACGGGCAACATGGAGATTCATCTGGACAGAAAGCTGTCCGAAAAGCGGATTTTCCCGGCGATCGATCTGGCAAAATCCAGCACGCGCCACGAGGAGCTGCTGCTTTCGGAGGCGGAAATGGACGGCGTGACGTCGGTGCGCAAGGTGCTTTCCTCCACCGGCGCGGCCGACGCGACCGAACAGCTGATGGGGATGCTCGAGCGCACGAGAACGAACAGCGAGTTCTTCCAGCGGCTGAAGGAATGGCTGGCGCTTTGGGAAAAAGAGGGCTACACCGTAGGCAGCAGGCGGACGGAAAGATAACGGATGATTTTTCCGCGCAGGGCGCGGAATACAAGGCGGCGCGGGGGGCGTGAAGCTCCTGCGCCGCACGTGTTTTTTACAGCGGCGGGAGAAACGCTTTTGCCGCAAGATTGTGCGGAGACAGTATTCTGTCATGAGTGCGATTCTGTAAGGCGGGTCAAAACCGAAACGAAAGAAAAAGCGGGGCGGTGCGGGAGCGTGAACCCCCTGCGCTGAATGTACCCGCTGGATAAATGGTTTTCGCCCGCGAGGTGTTCGTCTGCATCTGCCGGACGGTCTGCCCGACGGCCTCCTGTCCCATTGCGGTCAGGGCACGGAGGACGTTGGCATGAACGGCAGAAAGAACCGCGTCGCTGTTGTCATTGAATTTAACGCTTGCAGACATGGTGTGCGCCTCCTTTCAGGGCAGAAGAAAACCGCCCTGCCGGGTGGCTGGACGGTGGGGTGGTTTTAGAAGCCGGTAAATGATTTGGAATTCGTTCATAGCATCAGCTTCCACCCTTCCTATCGTCAATATTTCTGCCTGCGAAAAACATTGCCCAAAATGGGTTCTCTTTGTCAAAAATGGCTTTCTGTTCAGGACTCAGCTTGTATGGGTAATCGGTAAACAGATTGAAAAAAGTTTTCTTATCGAAAGTAAAAATATGGTAGCCTTTCCTACCTTCGATGTGCGCCCACCAAACAGTGTCGGTATGCTCATTTTTGTACAGGGTTTTCAAGCTGCCGCCAATCTCTTTCAACTCATTTAGCTCCACCATTAACTCCCTTTCTTTGATCGCTCACGTTTGTGTTGATGTATCCAAGCAAAGTCACAAGATCGTCACTTGATGTAAGCTCAGAAATGTCCACCATAAAGGCGCTATTATCCTTCCATTTACTATATGCTTTGCACCCAAAGCGTCTCTCTAAATTGTCGGCTGTTGTAAGCCAACCATTATCGAAGTCATGCCAACCGTTTTTATACCAATCTTCCCCAGAAGACTGTAATTCCAAATACTGTTCTTTTCCACTGCTGTTCAGCCGAACAATTGCCGCATGTTGACCCGCCGCAAAGAAGTATTCTTTGTCATAATCCAACTTTGCTAATAGCCTTTTTGCATTCGTCAAAGTAGTTTTGGCGCTGTTTTCCTCGATTAATTTTGCTCCCAACGCCTTGAAGAATTTTCTCTCATTATCATCATACGAGAAATATTCCCTACTTTTTCCATCGCGGAAGTCCAACACATTCAGGCCGAATTTTTGCCCGATATAGGCAAGCGCAACGGATGCGCACGAACCTTTCGTTTCATCTCCACCGCCAAGAGCAGAAATGATTTCATCTTCCGAAAGCGCCTGCTCATGTTTTGTAACCTGCACATATTCTACGCCCGCGCTATCAAGCTCGTCAATAATTCTTTGACTTTTCGCACCAAGCATTTTTGCCTGTGCCATATCAGCGGTATCGGAGCGTTTTTCAATCTTCTTTTGACTTTCCTTCGGCATTTCAACGCCCGGTATCAGCACGCAATGGCAATTGATTACCTCTGACGCGGGAGCGGTCGGGTCGCCGGGATAGGCCAATTCCGCGCCGCTGATGGA
>CAZKJW010000092.1:0-5840 GCA_964553125.1 uncultured Oscillospiraceae bacterium | reverse complement strand
GCGTTTATTTCTGGCGGATTCGCCATTCCGTTCCGTCGGATGTGCAGACGATTGTTCCTTCCACAGTGAGCCGCCACTGCACGCCGCGCGCCGTCAGCGTGGAGAGCACGCCCTCCACGGTTTCGTTTCCGCGCGTGTGGGAAACGGTGGCGAATTTCGGCTGCACGGCGGCGTGCAGCTCGCGCGTGTAGGAGGCGAGCCCGTGGTGCGGCATTTTCAGGATGTCCGCGCGCAGCGCGCTGCCAAGCTCGCCGGCGAGCGCCTTCTGCGCGTGCGATTCGATATCGGCGGCGAGCAGAATCGTGCTGCTGCCGAAGGTGATGTGCTCGATCATGGAGCGGTTGTTGACGCGCGCGTCCGGGTTCTGCCACTGATAGAAGCGGATCGTCGCGCCGCCGAAATCCATTTCGTCCTTATGTTGCAGGATGGTGACGGGCGTGCCTTTCTTTTCCAGCTTCTCGTGAATGACCGCCACATAGTCGGAGCCTTCGCCGGTGTAGCCCTCATAGAGCGCCGGCTCCAGAAACTCGCCCACGTCCACCGCGTCGAGCACCATTTTGTAGCCCTGCACATGGTCGCCGTGCGGGTGCGTGAACATGGCGTAGTCCAGCCGCGTAATGCCCAGCTCGTCCAGATACTTCACAATCCGGTCGGCCTCGGAGTAGTTGCCCGCGTCGATCATCATGGTCAGGCTGCCCTTGCGCAGAAGGATGCAGTCTGCGCTGGCGACGTTGATGAGATGCACCTCCAGCGGCGCGTCCTCGTCGGAGACGGCGGCGCTCCCGGACGCGTCTTCCTGCTGCGCGCCGGAAGGCGTTTCGGATTCGATGAGTTTATGTTCGGCAGTATCGCCGAAAAAGAAAACGTCCTCCTCGCAGCCGCCAAGAGACGGCGCAAACAGGGCAAGCAGGAGACAAACCAGCAGAAAAAATCGCTTCATGTGTACCTCGTTCAATCCGGAATGCACGAATCATACCATACTCCGCCAGAAAATGCAAAAAATGGCGCGCGCGGCGCGCGTCCAGTTTTTGATGGTTGAAGGATAGATTTTCATATGGTATAATGCAGGCGTTCCGGAGCCTGCTCCGGCCATGCTATGAAAGGATCGGAAAAGCATTGAATCCAAGGACGGAAACCCATAAAGCCGAGCGCCGCAGACCCGCACGGCGCGGCACGCCCATCGGAAACGGCCTGATGCTGCTTGTCGTCGCGGCCGTGCTGGCGGGGCTGGTGCTGCTCATGCCCAAGGAGCCTGTGAGCCAGAAGGCCGTCATGCTTGCCGACGGCGGCGAGAGCGCGACCGTCTCCGCGCTGGAAAAGCCGACGCTGGCCATCACCGAGGTGATGAGCGCCAACAAAAGCGCCTACCCCGACGAAACCGGCGCCTACCCCGACTGGATCGAAGTTACCAACACCGGCAGCGCCGCGCAGAGCCTGCACGGCATGGGGCTGTCCGACCGGGACGACCGGGTGCTGTTTATTTTCCCGGAGATGACGCTGGAGCCAGGCGCGCGCGTCGTGGTCTTCTGCGACGGCACAAACAAATCGCAGACGGGCGAAACGCTGCACGCGCGGTTCAAAATCTCCTCGCTGGGCGAGGCGGTGTATCTGTTCAACGGCGCGGGCGAAGCGATCGACTCCGTGGAAGTGCCCGCGTTGCAGGGCAATCAGTCCTATGCGCTCATCGGCGGCACATGGCAGACGACCGACCGCTACACCCCCGGCTATGAAAACACCGAGGCGGGCTGGGAGCAGTCGCGCGCCATCAGCATGACGGCGGCGGACGGCCTCGTCATCAACGAAATCGTTGCCTCCAACCTCACTGGCATCGCCGACGAGGACGGCGACTATCCGGACTGGATCGAACTGTATAACGGCACCGGCCGCGTGGTCGATCTGTCCAACTACGCCCTCACTGACGACCCGAACGACCGCGTGCAGTGGCGCTTCCCCAAGGGCGCGACGATGCAGCCGGGCGAATATCTGGTTGTGTTCGCTTCCGGCAAGAACCGCACCGACCCTTCCGGCAGCCTGCACACGAATTTCAAGCTGCGCGCCGAGGGCGAAACGGTGCTCCTGTGCGACGTGCTCGGTCAGGTGGTCGATACCGTCACCTACGACAACCTGCCCAAGGATACCAGCTGGGCGCGCGTCGAAGGGCTTGACTATCAGTGGCAGGAGTGCGCCTCCCCCACGCCCGGCCTGCCCAACAACCGCTCCTCGCAGATTCAGCTGGACATCAAGCTGCGCGCCGCCAACACGCGCGGCGTGTTCATCAGCGAGGTCATGTCCAGTTCCACGGGCGTTGAAACGCCCTATGGAAAAAGCAGCTACGACTGGATCGAATTATACAACGCGGCCGCCGTGCCCGTCTCGCTGGACGGCTGGTGGCTCAGCGACAACCCGAATCACCCGCGCAAATGCCAGCTGAGCAACGTGACCATTCCCGCCGGCGGATACCTCGTGGTATTCGCCAGCGGGCTGACCGCATCGCCTTCGGGCCGCAGCGACATCATGCACGTTCCCATGCGGCTGAGCGCGCTGGGCGATACGGTGCTTCTGAGCGACCCCTCCGGCAATCTGGTCGATAAGCTCGTCGTGCCGCAGCTGGAAACGGACGTTTCCTACGGCCGGGACTTTGACCATGGCGGCCTTTTTTATTATACGGAAACGACGGCAGGTGCGAAGAACGCCGCGGGCTTTTCCGGCTACGCCGCGCAGCCTGCCATGGACAAGGCGGGCGGCACGTATGCGCAACAGGTAACGGTCACGCTTTCCGCGCCGGAAGGCACGACCATCCGCTACACCACCGACGGTTCCGAGCCGACGGAAACCAACGGCTTTGATTACGCCGGGCCGATCACCCTGACGGAGAACGCATCGCTCCGGGCGCGCGGTTTTCAGGACGGGCTTCGCCCCTCCAACATCACAACCGCGACGTTCCTTCTGAATGTGTATCACTCCCTGCCGATCATCTGCCTGACGTGTGATCCGGACGACCTCTACAACGACGAGGACGGCATCCTCGCTTTGGGCACCGAAGAAACCTTCGACCATAACCCGCCCTTTGACGACGCAACCTACTGGAAAAAGGTGCCGCACGCCGGCAACTTTGAATACTTCACATCAGAAGGCGTGAGCGAGCTGAATCAGGGCGTGGAGCTTCAGCTCAACGGCCAGTACAGCCTCGATCAGGCGCAGAAGAGCTGGCGCGTGACGGCCAAGGCAAAATACGGCAGCGACGCGTTTGAATACGCCTTCTTTGACGACAGGCCGTATACGTCGTATCATTCCATCATCTTACGAAACGGCGGACAGGACGGAAAATACACCCGCATCGTGGACGCGCTACAGTCCGTCATCGTGGACTGGACGGGCTCCGACGTGTTCCATATGGCGTATGATCCGGTGATCGTCTACCTCAACGGCCAGTACTGGGGACACTACAACCTGCGCGAGCGCATCAGCAAATACTCGCTCGCCGCCTATGAGGGCTGGTCCGACCCGGAGAAGATCGACATCATCAAGGGCAACAATCAGGTGCTCAACGGCACTTACAGCAACTACAAGGCGCTGAAAACGTTCGTCAAGGGTCGCGATCTCGCCGAGGACGCTGAAGCGCTGCAAACCGTGCTGGACTGGGTGGACGTCGAGAACTACTTCGACTTCATGATTTTCCAGATTTATTTCGGGAACTCCGACGCGGGCAACATCAAGTTCTACCGCCGTCAGGCGGAAGGCGAAAAATGGCGCTGGTGCCTGTTTGACCTGGACTGGGGCTATTTCATGTCCAACCGCAACGGCTGCAAAATCTGGCTCGACCCCAAGGGCGCGGGCGATAAGGATTTTGAAAACTGGCTGATTCTCGCCCTGCTGGACGTGCCCGAGATGAAGGACAAATTCCTCACCCGCTTCGGGCAGCTTTTCCAGGAGTATCTCTCCGACACCGACCGCATCTGGGCGCAGGCGGAAGCGATGGCCGCTGAAATTCAGCCGGAGCTGCTGTTCCACTACAACCGCTGGTCGAGCGAAAACAACTCGTGGATCACCGAAGAACCCACCTCGCCCGACGCGAACTACAGCTACTGGGAGAGCCGCATGAGCCGCCTGCACAACGTGCTGAAAAAGCGCCCGAACCTCTGCTGGGAGCAGATTCGCGACTGGTTCGGCATGACGGACGCCGAGATGGAGCATTATTTCGGCGCGCAGCCCGTCATGCCGGAGGACGTTGAATAACACACAAGGAACAACATAAGGAGGAGTCACCACTATGAACACCACGGCCCTGAGCGTAACGGACATTGTAAGAGGCAGCATCGTCGATACGTTTTCTGAGCAATTTGCGGCGCTTACGCCGCTGTCGGTCGTCATCGCGCTGGTCATGGGCTTCCTCGTGGGGCTGATTATCGCGCTGGTTTATCGCCGCAGCTATCGCGGCGTGCTGTATTCGCCGTCCTTTGCAATGACGCTTGTGATGATGACGCTGATCACCACGCCCGTGGTCATGTGCATCAAGTCCAATATCGCGCTGTCGATGGGCATGGTCGGCGCGCTGTCGATCGTGCGCTTCCGCACGGCGGTGAAAGACCCGATGGACACGGCGTATATGTTCTGGGCGCTGACGATGGGCATCCTGCTCGGCGCGGGGCTGTATGTGATTGCGCTGGTGGTCGTGCTGGGCATTTCGGTGTTTGTGCTGCTGATGACGTTCGTCAAGCTGCCCTCCGCGACGAGCTATCTGCTCGTCATTCACTGCGACGACGGCGCCATGCAGAGCGTGCAGGGCGTGCTTGCGCGCATCAAATATCGCCGAATGCGCTCCAAAACGGTCACGCAGAACGGCACGGAGATGACCGTGGAAGTGCGCATCAGCGAACGGCAGGATCTGGTCGGCCAGCTGCTCGATATTCCGGGCGTTTATGACGCCACGCTGGTCGCCTGTCAGAGCGAGGCGGGCGCGTAATGGAACGCAGGCGGCCGCCGGTACGGCATGAACTGAAATTTGTAATGAACTACGGCGAGTATCTGCATCTGAGCCGCACGATGGATTATTGCCTTGAGCGCGATCCGGGCGGCGATCAGTATAACGAGTACGCCATTCGCTCGCTGTATTTCGACACCGTGTTCGACGATTTTCTCAATGAAAAGCTCTCGGGCGTGGAGAACCGCCAGAAGTACCGCATCCGGATCTACCGCTATTCGGATAAGGACATCAAGCTCGAGTGCAAGTCGAAGTTCGGCGATCTCATCAGCAAGCGCAGCCTGCTCATCCCGCGCGATCTGGCGGAGCAGCTGATTGCCTGCGACCCGACCGGCCTTGAGAAAACGAGCGAGCCGCTTCTGCACGATATGTATCGCGAGATGCGCACGCGCCTTCTGCGGCCGACGGTGATCGTCGATTATATCCGCGAGGCGTACACCTACGGCCCGGAGGATGTGCGCATCACCTTCGACAAGGAAATTCGCACGGGGCTGAACAACTTCGACATGTTCAACCCGCGCATTCCCACCCTGCCCGTGCTCGACGACAATCTCGTAGTGCTGGAGGTCAAGTTCCACCGCGTGCTGCCGGATTTCATCAAGAACCTGCTCACCGGCGTTTCTGCGCAGCGCATGGCCGTTTCCAAATACGTGCTGTGCCGCCGCTTTGAAGAAAAGGACTTCTGACAGTACGGTCTATATTTTCAGCGCAGGAGCGCTGAAAAAAATCAGCGCCGCCCGATGCTTTTGCTTGGACGGCGTTTGGATTTTCTCGAAACCTTCCGCAAGCGCCCAACGTATTGCGGCGCGCTTGTAAAACAGTGCGGCAGATGAACGCTTGCAGGGCGTGGGAGGACAGA
>CAZKJW010000091.1:0-9406 GCA_964553125.1 uncultured Oscillospiraceae bacterium | reverse complement strand
CGCATCCGCCGCGGACAGGAACCGCCGCCTCACAGGGCTGTTTTCAGCCCTGAATCAATCAGCGACGGGTTTCCATTGCCGTATCGAATAGCGGATATGCCGTCTCTCCGCATTTCATCGCCGACAATCGTGAATGTTCGAAATCATCCAGCGTGCTATCGATTTATTGCACAAAGTTATCCAGCAAAGCATGGTATCTTTTCAAGAAAAGCATGGACATTCGACAAAAAGCGCTGCCGCATCTTCCTATTTATGCGAAAATATGTTAGAATGTTCGCGTTGTCATCGGCAACAACGTTCGTATTTCGAAAGGAGTCTCCCCATGAAAAAATTCGCTTCCCTTCTTCTGGTGCTGGCAATGCTTCTCTCCCTCTCCTGCGCGTATGCCGAAACGGAAGGCAAGAACGTGCTGGTGCTGGTTCCCTCGCTGGGCGACGGCAGCTATTTCGCCGCTGCTGCGGCCGGCGCTGAAGCGCTGACGGAAAAGTATCCCGGAACCACCGTTGAAGCGAAGGCTATGGGCGCCATCCCCATGGATAAGGCCAGCGCCGAATATGAGCTGGAAACCTACAAGCCCTTCTTTACCGAAGCCTGCGAAAGCGGCAAGTACGACCTGATCATCACCTGCGGCGCCGAGTGCAACCACGCGCTGGTTGACGCTGCGACCAATTATCCGGATCAGCTGTTCGTCAGCGTCGATCTGCAGAACGTTCCCACCTCCCTGCAGGAAAACCCGCTGAGCAACGTGTACGGCGTGTGCTACAAGACCAAGGATCTGGGCTATCTGGCCGGCTACGTCGCCTGCCATGTGACCACCAGCGACATGCCCAACGCCAATGCTGATAAGAAGGTCGGCGTGATCGTGGGCGTGGATCTGGACGGCCTGAACGAATACATCGGCGGCTTCTGCCAGGTGTGCAAGGACAACGGCGTGACCGTTTACATCGACTACGCCGGCGACTTCCTCTCCGATCTCGCGCCGCAGGTTGCCGAAAAGGCCAAGGCGATGTACGATCAGGGCGTTGACGTGATCTGGCAGGTGGCCGGCGGCGCCGGCGCGGGCGTCTTCACGGCCGCCAAGGAAGCCAACAAATACGCCTTTGGCGTTGACTGCGACCAGTCCAAGAGCATCTCCGATCCGGAAGAAGCCGCGACCATCGTCACCTCCTTCTATTCCGATTATCCCGCCGTCATCGACGCCGCTTTCTCCGCGATGCTCGAAGGCCGCTTCCCCGGCGGCGAATATCCGCTGGTGGGTCTGGCCGAAGGCTTCGTTGGCTATGCCGACAACGACCAGTTCGCCGCGATGACCTCCCAGAGCGTGCGCGACAGCATCGCCGAACTGTACACCGCGATGGCTGACGGCAGCGTGGAAGTTTTCAGCGTTGTGGAAGATCCGGAAGGCTGGGCGGCTCTGAAGCAGGCCGTGTCCCCCGCGGAATAATCTCTCCGCCGCGCTCCGGAAAAGCGCTTTCATCCAGAAACAATCAACATAGCCCGTCCGGTTGGACTTGTCCAACCGGACGGGCTTTTTGTGTGCGGGGGCGGGCTAACGGCAGTTTTCTCTTATCGCCGTCTCATAGCCGGCAAACAGCTCCGGTTCCTTTTTCAAAAGCTCGTGCGTGATCTTTGTCACCGTAGGCCGGCTGCGGTTGCAGATCGTCGCGACCTGATCATGCGTAAGCATGGGCAGACGAAAATGCTGAATGAACTTATATACATAACGAACCGCAGTATAGGCGTCGCTGTTTCCAACCGTGCGCATCATAGGCAGCGTTCCGTGAACGCAGGCGCAAATCGATTGCTGAAAAACAGACTTGACAAACTCAAGGTTTGAATCCAGAAGCAAATCGATGAACTCATGGTCAAACACCGCGACATCGCACTGCGTGACGCACAGAACTGTTTCATCGAGATAGTCGTCCGGCATTTTGAAAATACTCCTGCCATAGCTGATGAAATAGCTCTTGCTCATCATGCCATTTGTTATGAGCTTTCCCTGCTGGTTCACAACGCCATTGATCATCAGCCCCGAAACGCAGAGCGCAAGATCCTCCGTCCAATACCTGCGAAGCAGCCATTGCCCCTTTGCATAGCGCTTGATATGGCAATGCCTGCACAGCTGCTCGCGCAGCTCCTCTGACAGGTATGCGCAAAATGAATTATCCCCAAACGGACAGGCCATCCTCTCCCCCCCTCTGTGAACGAATTATAACATATCCCCTTTGTAAAATAGGCTACAATTTTTTTGTTGCCCATTTTACCGAGCGCTCGTGCGCTCCTATATAAAATATAAAGATAAGCAGAAAACAAACGCAGGTTAAGGATCATGATTCCTTAATCATACAAACTCTGAGGAGGAAGAACTCATGAAGAAAACCCTGCTTCTGCTCTGCGTCATACTGGCGTTGCTTGTGCCCTGCGCCTATGCCGAAGAGACCGTATCCTGGGAAAACATCTACGACCAGCATGTAGAGCATGTCAATGAACTGCGGGCCGCTAACGCGCCCAAGGTCACCGTGCTGGAAAACGGCGTCAAAATCCAGCGCACGCCCACCGATGGCAAAGCCATCAACACCAGCATTCTCAAGGCCGATTCCCGCGGCTGCGGCGCCTGCCATGCCGACCTTGCCCAGCTGATGGCGGATTATGATCTGATCAGCACGGGGAAATACGAGCACTTCGGCATGACGAACAATCTGGGTCTTGAAATCACCTATACCCAGTGCCTGCTGTGCCATACGGACTCCACCAGCAGCTCCTATGACAAAATGGGCTTCATGATGCACGGCATCCACTCCGGCAACGTGGCCTTTGAAGCAATGGGCGGCAACTGCTGGAGCTGCCACTATGCCGACGAAACTTCCACTGAGATGCTCATCTGGGACGAAGTGAAGTACGACAAGCTCAAGGGCATCACCAAGCTGACCGACGTTCAGGGCGAATTCCACTACGATCAGGACGTCGTCTCCGGGCTGGATTTCAACATCGACTGGATGTATGACAACGACAACGAGCACATGGCCAAGTATCGCGCCGGCATCGCCCCGGATCCCGAGAACGACGGCATGCGCGAGATGTGGAACATCACCGTCACCGGTGAAGTCGAGCAGGAGCTGACGTTCAATCTCGCCGAGATGATCGCTGACGAATCCGTGCCGAAGGTCACCAAGATCTCCAAGGCGCACTGCACCATCAACGGCAACGGCGGCCCGCTGATTGCAAACGTTGAAGTCACCGGCATTCCGTTCTCCTATCTCACCAACCAGGCCGGCATCAAGGCCAATGCCAACGTGCTCTATGACGGCTCGCTCGACAATATGTCCTATGCCCGCCGCGTGCTTGCCGAGCTGGATTTGGACAACGTCCTGCTGGTGTATGAAGTGAACGGTGAGCCGCTCTCCTTCGAGTGGGGCTATCCCGTCGTTTCCTGGTTCAACGGTCTGACCTGCGCCACTGAAAACCGCAAGCAGATGACGCACATCATCCTCGCCGAAGAGGACGTCTCCACCGTGACCCCGATGCCCACCGGCCGCATTAACGCCGCTGGCGAAGTGACCAACAACCCCAACCTTGGCATTGCCAACCTGATGGAAGGTCAGGTGTTTGAAGCCGGCCAGCCGATCACCATTGAAGGCTACGCCGATGCTTTCGACGCAACCGTCGGCTCGATCGACCTCTCCTTCGACAACGGCGCAACCTGGACGAGCTTTGACGTTTCCGATAACAATCGTGAAAAGTGGGTGTACTGGTATTTCACCTTCACGCCTGAAAAGGCCGGTTCCTATGTCGTCACTGCGCGCTGCACCACCACCGATGGCGTGCACTGCTATCGCAACATTCAGAAGCTGATCAACGTTCAGTAAACCGAAACGGAGGATTGAATCATGAAGAAAAAAATGCTGAAAGCAGCCAGCCTCGCTGCAAGCGTTGCCGCGTTCACTTCCACCGCCGCCGTTGCGGATATTGGCGTCACCTATGAAGCCCGCGAAGCCGAGACCTTCGACGCCATTGCAAATGTGCAGGGCGATTTCGCCTTCGATCAGGCCGTCACCACCCCGACCGACGATGTGTTCAGCCTTTTCGGCACGGTTGCTACCAGCCTGTGCGCCAAGCCCGGCTATGCGCTCGGCAACGTGGACGTTGAAGATCACTATGTGAACGTGAGCGGCAAGGTGCAGAAGGCGCATTCCTTCTCCCTCAAGGATATCAAGCAGATGGCGCAGGAATCCAATCACATCGTCTGCTCCTGCGGCTCCGGCAATGCGGTTGCGCAGATTGACGTGACCGGCGTTCCGGTTTCCCTGCTGGTTGAAATGGCGGACATCGCGCCCGACGTCAACACGATCACCGTAAAATCTTCGGACGGCTATGGAATCGCCATGCCGCTGCAATACGTTCTGGACCACGAAGCTCTGCTGGTTTATCAGATCAACGGGCAGGATATCCCCGCGGAAGAGGGCAGCCTGCAGCTGTTCATGCCCGCAACCGTTGCCAAATACTTCACCCGTCAGGTGGCTGAAATTGAACTCACCGCCGAAGCTGAAGCGCCCGCCGTTGAAGAAATGCCCGCCGAACAGCGCGCCAAGGTTGGTATCATGAACCGTGTGGAAGGTCAGTTCACCATCGGCGACCGCCTTGTGTTTGAAGGCTATGCGGATGACAACGGCAAGGCCATTGCTGCCATTGAATTCTCCATGGACAACGGCGAAACGTGGACGACCTGCGAAACCAAGGACGCCACCGCCGACCGTTGGGTCTACTGGTACTTTGGCTACAACTGCGAAGCCGCGGGCAGCTACAAGCTGGACGTCCGCGCCGTTGCGGAAGACGGCACCGTCTCTCCGCTGGCCGCCAGCGTCACGTTCTCCGTGGTAGCCGAGTAAAGTGCCTTGCGTCCCTGACGCGCCAGCCTGAATAAATCCCCAAATCGCCAAACGCGGCAGACAAGCTGAAACCGGCTTCTCTGCCGCGTTTTTTGTGCTGTTCTTCGTATGCGTCCTCCCTGCTGTGTTTATAGAATGGCAGCGCTCCGCGCTTTGCTCAGAACGGCGCGTCCAGCGCCCATATCTTCGCAACAAAAAAGCGCCCCGCATGAATCCATACGAAGCGCGTTTCGGTATTCTCTTCTTGCTTACTTCACAACGGCGTCGAGCGTGCAGCCCTTATCGAACTCCACGGTGCCCTTGTAGTTCTTCAGCAGGCCGGTCACGGTGATGGTGTCGCCCTCGGCGAGCGTATCCGCGCCTTCGCCAGAGAGGCGGTAACACTGGATGACGTATTCTTCCACGCCGCCGACGACCATGTTCACGGTGATGTTCTTATACTCATCGCTCCACGCGGTGGGGATGGCGGTGATCACGCCGGTGATGGTCGATTCGCTCGTCATCGCGGCATCGGTTTCAAGCGCATAGCCGGCAATGGCGGCCTTCAGGCTGGAAACGCTGTCAACGGGCACGAGCACGCAGCCCTTATCGAACTCGATGGTGCCCTTGTAGTTCTTGATCGTGCCGAGCACGGCGATTTCCGCGCCCTCAGCCAGATCCTTCGCGCCTTCGCCGCTGAGGCGATAGCACTGGATGGGCTGCTCGGTCTTGCCGTCGCAGACGATCGTCACGGTGATGTTCTGGTATTCATCGCTCCACGCGGTGTCGATGGAGGTCACAACGCCGAAGAGGCGCTGCGCCTTAGTCATCGCGGCGTCGGTGTCAAGCGCATAAGCGGCTTCCACGATGTCCGCATAGCTCATGTCGAGCACAGCGGCGGGCACAACGCGCTCGTAGGACACATCCAGCGTGCTGCCGTCGGGGGCGGTCACGGTGGCGGTCAGGACGTAGTTCAGCTCCTTCGGGTTGCTCTCGTCCACGTCCACAAGATACTTCTCGCCTTCGGCGGGCACGATCTGAATCGTATCGGAATCGGTCGTCCAGGTGATCGGATAGACAACGCCGTCGATCATCAGCTGGGCGGTCACTTCGTAATCCTCGGCAGTGGTGGTGGGCTTGCCGCGGGTCTTGCTCTTATACTGGAAGTCCAGCAGGCCCTTGGCGGCGGTCAGGTTTTCATCCTCGGCAGCTGCAAAGCCCGCACACAGCGTCAGGCACAGCACAAGCGCCGTCAGCAAAGCGATAAACTTTTTCATATTCCTTCTCCTTGTTGTTCTGTCGTTCATGGCTGAATGGAAATATTCTCCGCGCCAAACACATGGACGCGGTTATTTCCTTCGTAGCTGTCCACGATACCCTTCACGTCAATCGTCCGGTTGAGGAACGTTTCCGGCGCAAGCAGCGCGCCGTCCTCTCCGCGCAGCGGCGCGGTGCGGACGCAAACGGTCGTTCCGTCCTGCTCGCACAGGAGCGTCAGCGCGCCGTTTTCGGTGCTGTCGCTGCTTTCCGTCGCCCACGCTTCGCGCACGGTCAGCCCCGTCATGGAGACGGACGTGGCCTGCACAAGCGCCGCGCTCTCCCCGGAGAGTTCTCCGGCCGCGGTGAGCGCATAAGCGGGCGTATAGCCCTCGCCCAGCTTCTGAATGTTTTCCGGGGCGTTCGGTTTCATCATGCGGTATTGCACGTCCGTCACCTGCCAAACGCCGCCGGCCTCGTAAAACTGGAAAGAGCCGACGATGCGCGCCCGGTTGCCCACGGTGAGGATGTTCAGCCCCTCGCCGCTGAGGTTGTAGCCGTAATATACCGGCATACCGTAATAGCGTCCCGTTTCGCCGTCGAACTGCTCGACGTATACGCTGCCCCCATAGTTCACGGTGATGCCGCCCTCAAAGGCGACCTTCTTGCCCGCATACGCTTCGGGGTGCTCGCGCAGCTCGCGGATGGTCAGTTCCACGGCTTCGCCGTAATAGAAGTCCGGATCCGGCTGCCCGGAGTACACGTTCAGCTTCCGGTTTTTTGCCTGCGATACCGCCGCCACGCACGTCTGTCCGTAGCGGTTGCTCGACGCGGCGTTTCCAACGGCGAGACCGTTCTGCAAAAGCTCAATGTTCAGGTTGCGGTATTCCGACGCTTCGTCCGGCTTATACCAGACCCATGCCAGATACCGTCCGCCGGTGGAGTCGAGGTTCCACGCGCCGTCGTCGGACTCGACCACGATGGAGACGGCTGTGCTCAGCTTCTCCCGCGTGAAATTGGAGGCGGCTTTGCCGTACTCCTCGATTTTGCCGGTGGATTCGGGCGCGTTGATTGCGAGAAACCTCACCTTCATCACGCCGTCCGCAGCGACGCGCTCCGGCGCTTCAAAATGCACCGTGTCGCCGTCCACGTAGTTGACGACGCGCGCCTCCAGCCAGTTTGTTTCGCCGCCCCGGTTCAGCCGCACGGCGGCGGCATAGTCGGTGAAATCACCGGCCATGCCCTCCGCCGAAGCGACGAAGAAAGGACAGGAAAACGCAAGGCACAAAAGCGCGATCAGCGCGGTTCGGATTGCCTTAGTTGGCATACTCGCATTCGTCGATGGCGTCCAGGAAAGCGTCTTCAATCTGCGCATCCACGCCGTCGCCGGTCAGCGCGAGGCACTTCGTCATCAGCGAGCCGACCTGGTCGCGGGCGGTGGAGGAGCCGACGAACGCCGGGGAGACGTAGTAGGAATCAGCCTGCGCAAGGCAAACCTGCGCGCTCAGCGCGGCGACGTAGTTGCCGCCGTCGGCCTTGGCGAGGAAGTCGGCGTAGACTTCGTTCTCAGTGACGGACTTGATGACCGGCACATAACCGGAAGCCATGGAGAATTCGGCCTGGAAGTCAACGCTCGTGGTCAGATACTTGACGAACAGCCAGGAGGCGACGACCTTCTGCGGGTTGCTGTCCTTGAAGATGCAGACGCTCGGACCCTGGGAGATGACCTTGCCCTGCTCCGGATTGACCTGCGGGATGGTGGCGATGCCCACTTCAAACGGATAGGAACCGTCGGCGTTGGCGGTCGGACGCTGATACTTGGAGCCGGCGGAGGAGCCGATGGACATGTAGGAGCGCACGCCGGTGGTGGCGGTGAACAGGCCGGAGGTGTAGGCGCCGTAGAGGCTCTGCGTGGTCAGCCAGCCGTTGTTGTACCACTCGTTGAACATCTTAACGAAGCCGCGGTTGGTTTCGTTGTCGAACAGATAATGGTCGCCCGTGGCGCTGGTGTAGGGAGACTGATACTGCTCGCACATGGTGATGAACCAGTTGCTCTCGCTGTCATAGCCAAGCGGGATGGAGTTGGGGTCGATTTCCTTGATCTTCGCGCAGACTTCCGCCATCTCGTCCCAAGTGGTGGGCACGGCGATGCCGTTGGCGTCGAAGAAGGTCTTGTCGTAGTAGAGCACTTCGGTGGACTTGGAGAAGGGCATGGTGTACATCATGCCGTCGCCGTAGGTGCGGCCTTCCTCGTAGTAGCCCTCGATGAAGTCGGCCTTCTGCTCGTCGGTCAGGCCGAGGATTTCGGTGCTGCCGTCCGCGCGGGTCACGACGATATCGCTGTCAATCAGCTCGTCCAGCGTCACAGTGGCCTTGGCCAGATTGTACAGCGCCACGTGATCCGGATAGCAGTACGCGAGGTTCGGCTGCGCGCCGACGGAGATGTCCGCAACGATCTGGTCGCGCACGCCGTCGTAGTCGCCCAGCGTGGTGTGCTCGATGTGGATGTTCGGATAGAGCTTGTTGAACTCGGCGATATAGGTGTTCAGCACCTCCTGAAGCGTGGTGCCCTGCTGAGAATAGAAGGTAATGGTGACGTCGCTGCCGTCATAGCCTTCCGCGGGCACTTCAAACCCGGCGGCAAAGGCCGTGCTCGCCAGCATGGTCAGAACCAGAAGAATGGGGAGAAGTTTTTTCATCTTGGTTTTCCTTCCTTTTTTGAGTATTGATGTTAAAGGCCGCAGGGCGGCCGATTAACCCTTGATGCCGCTGCGGCTCACGCCCGACATGATGTATTTGCGCAGGAACACAAACACGAGGAACAGCGGAAGCGATACCAGCGCCACGGCCGCCATCTGCACGGGATAGTTGACGTCGCCGGTGGTGTCGGTGAAGGCGCTGCGCAGGCCGTTGGTGATGAGCCTGTGCGCGTCGTCGTTCGCAACGAGCCGCGGCCAGATGTACGAGTTCCACGCGCCCATCATCTTAAGGATGGTGATGGAAATCAGCGTCGGCAGCGACAGCGGAACCATGACCTTCCACAGGTATTTCAGATCCTTCGTGCCGTCCACCTTCGCCGCCAGATACAGCTCGTTGGGAATCTGCAGGACGCTCTGCCGCAGGAGATAGATGTAGAAAACGCTCACCAAGAAAGGCACGATCAGCACCGTGTAGGTGTTCTTCCAGCCGAAGCTGATGATGGTGCCGTAGTTGGTGATGGTGAAAAGCTCGCCGGGGATCATCATCGTGGCCAGCAGCGCCGCAAAAAGCAGCTCCTTGCCCTT
>CAZKJW010000090.1:0-9481 GCA_964553125.1 uncultured Oscillospiraceae bacterium | reverse complement strand
CGGCTCGCCCGGTTTTTTCATGCGGCGTCGAAGGAGTTTCCGCTTGCGCGTCGAATGCAATGCGCACTGCCTGCGCTTTTGCTAAAGAAGGAGTGAATCTACCATGAAGGTTTCGCCGGAAATGCTGCTGATCGTCTGTCCGCTGGTTTTTCTCGCCTCGCTCGTCGATGCAATCGGCGGCGGGGGCGGGCTGATTTCTCTCCCGGCCTATCTGATGACCGGGCTGCCGGCCTCGCTCGCTTCCGGCACAAACAAATTCAGCGCCGCCTGCGGCACAACCATGGCCGCATGGAAATACGCGCGCAGCGGGAAGCTGATGCTCAAGCCCGCGCTGTGCGCGGCTGCGGGCGCGATTCCCTTCGCCTATGTGGGCGTGGAGCTTCTCAAACACACGCCGGACGCGGTGATGCGCGCAGTGCTTCTGTGCGTGATCCCCGTGATGGCGGCGGTGGTGCTTTTCAAGCGCGACAGCGCGCATGAAACAAAACCGATGACGCCCGCGCGCTACGCGATGTGCTTCGCCGTCGGCGCGCTTTGCGGGCTGTACGACGGGTTCTGCGGCCCGGGCACCGGCACGCTGCTGATTATGGGGCTGACGTGGATCGTCGGGCTGGACATGGTGACGGCCAGCGGCAGCGCAAAGTTGATCAATCTCGCCAGCAACGTTTCCGCGCTCGCATCGCATCTGCTCGGCGGGAACGTCGTGTATCTGCTGGGGCTTCCGGCGGTTGTCTGCTCGGTGGCCGGCGCGTGGTGCGGCACGAAGCTCGCGCTCACGCGCGGCGCGAAGCTGATCCGCAGCGTGATGTTCGGCGTGCTGGCGCTGCTGGTGATCAAGCTGGCGTGGGAGTATTTCGCCTGATTCTGCGCGCTTTCGCGCCCGGCGCGGAAAGAACGCCTCCCGCGGCGTATCCCTACTTTATTTTTCTTCTCTTTTCTGTTATAATGGAGTATTGGTGGAGTCTTATCCGCCTTTCTGAGCCGTAAGGAGGGTTTCTGTTTTTGTATACGCTGGCTGTCGATGCAATGGGCGGCGATTTTGCGCCCGAAATCACCGTAAAGGGCTGTCTGGAAGCGCTGCGCGCTTATGACGATATTCACATCCGGCTTTTCGGCCGCGAGGAAGAAATCCGTCCATTTCTCTCCGGAGAAGAATACGACGTCTCCCGCATGGAGATTCTGGACGCGCGCGACGTAATCACCAACGACGAAGCGCCGATGCTCGCCGTGCGCCGCAAAACGGACGCCTCGCTCGTGCGCGCGGCGATGGACGTGCGCGCGGGCAACGCCGACGCGCTCATCTCCGCCGGATCCACCGGCGCGGTTCTCGCCTGCGGAATGCTGCGCATCGGCCGCATTGCGGGCGTCGATCGTCCGGCGCTGGCCGCCGTAATCCCCACCGTGCCCGGAACGCCCGCCGTCATCGTCGACGCCGGCGCGAACGTCGATTGCCGGCCGGAGTATCTTCTGCGCTTTGCGCAGATGGGCGACGTGTTCGCGCGTCAGGTGCTCGGCCTTGAAAACCCGCGCGTGGGGCTGATCAACATCGGCGAAGAAGAAGAAAAGGGCTGCCAGCTGACGAAGGCGACGCATGAGCTTCTGAAAACATCGCGCCTCAACTTCGTCGGCAACGTCGAAGCGCGCGGCGTGCTCAACGGCGGCGCGGACGTGTTCGTCTGCGACGGCTATCACGGCAATCTGGTCATCAAGGCCAGCGAGGGCGCGATTGCCGCGCTTTTCACCATGCTCAAGCGGGAGCTGACCGCCACGTTTGTCTCCAAGCTGGGCGCGGCGCTCTCCAAGCCCGCGTTTCGCCGCGTCAAGCGCTGCATGGACGTCAACGAGGTCGGCGGCGGGCCGATGCTCGGCGTTCGCGGCGCGGTGGTGAAGGCGCACGGGAACTCGACCAGCCACGCGTTTTTCTGCTGCCTGCGGCAGGCGCGGCAGATGGCTGCCGGCCGCGTCGTTGAAATCATTGAAAAACTCGACTCACAGGAAGAATGAAGGAGGAAACGAAAATGTTTGAAAAAGTCTGCGCGCTGATCGCCGATCAGCTCAAAATCGACCCCAAGGAAATCAAGCCCGAATCCCGTCTGCTCGAGGATCTCAAGGCCGACTCCGCCAACATCATGATGCTGATCATGGACGTTGAAAGCGAGCTGGGCATCATCGTGGACGACGACGCGCTCATGCGCCTCAAGACCGTCGGCGACGTGGTGCAGTATCTGGAATCGAAGCAGTAAGCATGAAAGAGCTGGCTTCACTTCAAAGGGCGCTCGGGTATTCCTTCCGGGACGAGCGCCTTTTGCGCCTTGCCCTGACGCATCCGTCCGCGGGCTGCGCCGAGGATAACCAGCGGCTGGAGTTTCTGGGCGACGCGGTTTTGCAGCTGTGCGTTTCCGTTGCGCTGTACGGGCAGCACCCGGCCGATCAGGAAGGCTCGCTCACGCAGCTGCGGCAGGCGCTTGTGCGGGAGGAAACGCTCGCCGAAGCCGCAAAGCGGCTGAATCTGGGCGAGTATCTGCTCTTTGACAAGGGCGAAGCCGCCAGCGGCGGCGGACACAAGCCGTCCGTGCTGTGCGACGCGATGGAGGCCGTTCTGGCCGCGGTGTACCTTGACGGCGGCTGGGAGCCGGCCGCGGCGCTGTGCGCCCGTGCGCTCAACAATTACGCCGCGCCCCCGCGCGAGAAAAACTGGAAAAGCCTCCTGCAGGAAAAAACGCAGGCGCACGGCGGCAGCGCGCCGGTCTATCGCATCGTCGCGGAGGAAGGCCCCGCGCACGCGCGCCTGTTCACCGCGGAAGCGCTGCTGGACGGCCGCATTCTGGGCCGCGGCGAGGGCGGCACAAAAAAACAGGCGGAGCAGGAAGCCGCGCGCGCAGCCATGGAAAAAATCGGATAAACCGGAGAAAAGAACTTGAGACTCAAAAAACTGGAGCTGACGGGCTTCAAGTCGTTTGCCGAAAAGACGGAGATCCTCTTTGAAAACGGCACGACGGCAATCGTAGGCCCGAACGGCAGCGGAAAATCAAATATTTCCGACGCGGTGCGCTGGGTGCTGGGCGAGCAGAGCGCAAAATCCCTGCGCGGCGCAAAGATGGAGGACGTCATCTTCAACGGCACGGAAAAGCGCAAGCCGCTGACGTTCTGCGAAGTATCCCTTCTGATGGACAACGAGGACGGCGCGCTCAAAATCGACGCCGCCGAGGTGCTCATCACCCGCCGTGTCTGGCGCAGCGGCGAGGGCGAATATTTCATCAACCGCGCGGCGTGCCGGCTGCGCGATATTCAGGATCTGTTCCGCGATACAGGCGTCGGGCGCGACGGCTATTCCGTCGTGGGACAGGGCCGTGTGGATGAAATCCTCTCGCAGAAATCGGAAGACAGGCGGCGCGTGTTCGAGGAAGCCGTGGGCATCGCCACCTACCGCGCGCGCAAGGAAGAAGCCGAAAAGCGCATGGCAAACACCCAGCAGAACCTGGACCGCGTGGAGGATATCATCTCCGAGCTGGAAAGCCAGCTGGGCCCGCTGGAAAAGCAGGCGGAGGACGCGAAACGCTATCTCGCCCTGCGCGACACGCTGCGCGATCTGGATCTGAACCAGTTCCTCATCCGGCACGACAAGCAGACCCAGCGCGTGACGCAGTTCCGCGAGGCGCTGGACGCAGCGCGGCAGGCGCTTGCCGAGGCCGAGCCGAAAATCGAAGCGCTTCAGGCGGAGCGCGAAGCGCGCGAAAAAGCCGCCGACGACCTCTACGCCGCCTGCGACGAGGCGAACGCCGCCGTGCTGGAAGCCGCCCGCGAGGCGGACACCCGCAAGGGCGCAAACGAATTGCTGCGCGAGCGCATCGCCCGCCGCCGCGAGGACGGCGAAAAAGAGGCGCTTCTGCGGCAGACCGAAATCGAAAAAATTTCCGCATTGCGGCAGACGAACACGGAAAACGCGCAGGAAGCCGCGCGCCGCGAGACGGCGCTTGCACAGGCGCGCGAAGCGCTCAGCGGCGCGGAACGCGCGCTCGCCGAGGCGCAGAAGGCCGCCGCCGAATGCGAAGAAACGCTGGAAGCGCACAAGGCCGCGCTCATGGCGGCAATGAACCGCGCCGCCGATATGCGCTCGGCGCAGGCGCGTCTGGGCGCGCTCAAGCAGAGCCTTGAAAGCCGGCTCGCCGACGCAAAAGCGGACGCGGACGCATCCCGCGAGGGGCGGCAGACGCTGCTGGACACGATGACGGCGGCCAGCGAGGAGCTTGCCCGCGTGAGCGAGGTCAAGCAGTCGATGGACGCGCAGGCGCGCGCGCTGGACGAATCCGTGCGCGCGGCGGCGCAGCAGTCGGAAGCGCTGCTGGCAAAGCTGAACGAACAGTCCCGCGTGATGCACGAAACCTCGTCGCGCCTGAAGGTTCTGCGCGAAATGGCGCGCGACTACGACGGCTATCAGAACGCCGTCAAGCAGGCGCTTCTCTATGCGCGCGGGGATTCCTCTGTGCGCGGCGTCGTGGCCAACGTGCTGCGCACGCCTAAGGAATACGAGCGCGCGCTGGAAATGGCACTCGGCCCGGCGCTGCAGAATATCATCACCGAGGATGAGCACGCCGCAAAGCGGCTGATCAACTATCTGCGCCAGAACCGGCTGGGACGCGCCACGTTTCTGCCGATGAGTACCATCCGCGGCCGCACGCTCAGCCGCGAGGAGCGGCAGACGCTTTCCATGCCCGGCTGCATCGGCGTGGCGAGCGAGCTGGTGCAGTTCGGCGAGGAGTATCGCGGCATTGTCGAGAATCTGCTCGGCCGCACGGTCATCGCCGAAAATCTGGATTACGGCATCGAGATCATGCGCCGCGGGCGGCACGCCTTCCGGCTCGTCACGCTTGAGGGCGACGTCATGCATTCCGGCGGCTCGATGACAGGCGGCTCGACGCAGAGCCGCATGACAAGCCTGCTCTCGCGCGAGCGCGAAATCGCCGAGCATGAAGCGCGGCTCAAGGCCGCCGAAGCGGGCATCTCGCAGATTCAGGACAAGCTGCAGGCGCTCGACGCTTCGCGCGCCGAAGCCAAGCGCCGGCGCAACGCGCTCTACGACAAAGCGCACGAGGCCGAAATCGACGTCGCGCGCGAGACGGAGCATTTTGAGGCCGCCAGAGCGGCGCTTGCCGAGCACGACGCGCGCGAGGAAAAAGCGGCGCTGCTCGTCGAGCAGATTC
Source organism: uncultured Oscillospiraceae bacterium (assembly GCA_964553125.1). Lineage (GTDB taxonomy): Bacteria > Bacillota > Clostridia > Christensenellales > Aristaeellaceae > Aphodomonas. Next base: position 4,280 of record CAZKJW010000090.1, on the reverse strand, counting down.
AGGAGAATCTTTCCGATATTCAGGCGCAGCTCCATCAGGCCGAGCAGGCGCAGACGGGCGACGAAACCGACCGCGAGGGGATGCAGGCGGAAACCGTGCGCATGCAGCAGCGCCTTGCACAGGCGCGCGCGCAGGTGGAAGCGCTGCACGAAGAAAGCGCCGAAAAGCGCGTGGCCGTCGCCGCGCAGGAGCGCGAGCTGGACGCAACGCGGCGCGAAGGCGAGCGGCTGCGGCAGGAAAGCGAACGCCTGCTGCGCGAGCGCGAAGCCCGCGAGCGCGAACGCGCCGCCGAGTCGAGCCTTCAGCTGGACGACGAGGCGCGCCTGCGCGAAGGCGAGCGCGAAGCGGAAACGCTGGAAGAAAAGCTGTCCGCCGCGCGCAAGCGCCACGAGGCGCTCAACGAAAAGCACCGCGCCGCGCAGACCGACGTGCGCCGCATGACTGGCGAGCTGGAAGCGCTGCGCGCGCAGGCCGCCGAGGACGGCGACAGGAGCCACAAGTTTGAAATTCAGCTTGTGCGCGCCGAGGGCGATCTCAAATCGCTTCAGGATCGCATCTGGAACGAATACGAGCTGACCTACGCCGGCGCGGAGCAGTTCCGGCGCGACGATTTCAACCTGCGCGAGGCAGACAAGCAAATCGCCGATATCCGCACGGAAATTCGCGGCATGGGCACGGTCAACGTCAACGCGGTGGAAGCGTATCAGACCACGAAGGAGCGCTTCGACATGCTCGACGCGCAGAAGCAGGATCTGCTCAAGGCTGCGGACGACCTGCAGGATATCATCTCCAGCCTGCTTTCGCAGATGGAAAGCCGCTTCCGCAAGCGCTTTGCCATGCTCAACGGCTTCTTCGGCACGGCGTTTACAAAGCTGTTCGGCGGCGGACGCGCCGAGCTGCGGCTGACCGACGAGCACGACGTGCTCGGCTGCGGCATCGACATCGTTGCCGAACCGCCGGGAAAGAAGCTGCAGCTGCTCTCGCTGCTCTCCGGCGGCGAGCGCGCGCTGACGGCCATCGCGCTGCTGTTCTCCATGCTGGAGCTGAAGCCCACGCCCTTCTGCATCCTCGACGAAATCGAGGCCGCGCTGGACGAGGCGAACGTGGCCAACTTCGCCGACACGCTCAACGAGCTGGCGAAGGATACGCAGTTCATCGTCGTCACGCACCGCCGCGGCACGATGGAGCGCTGTCAGGCGCTTTACGGCGTGGCGATGGAGGAGCGCGGCGTATCGCGCATGGTCTCCGTCAAGCTCGAGGAGGCGTCGTAAAAGGCGCGGCAAAACCGCCGCGAAATCACATCACGTTATCTCACCCGAAGGAGGGTTTACCATGGGATTTTTTTCCAAGATTTTCGGCGGGCTGACCCGCACGCGTGAAAACGTCGGCACGAAGGTGGACGAGCTTGTCGCCAATATGCCCCTTGCGGACGACGATTTCTACGAGGAGCTGACCGACATTCTCATCATGGCCGACGTGGGCGTGAACACCGCCACCGACATCGTTGAGACGATCCGCAAGCGCGCGCAGGAAGAAAAAGTGAAGGAAGCGCCGCGCGTGCGCGAAATGCTCAAGGACGAGCTCAAGCGCCGCATGGGCGAAAAGCGCCCGCCGCTGAAATGGCCGATGGTCATGCTCGTCGTCGGCGTGAACGGCGTGGGCAAAACGACCACCATCGGCAAGCTCGCCCTGCGCTTCAAAAACGCGCAGCACGGCGTGATTCTCGCCGCCGCCGATACCTTCCGCGCCGCCGCCGCCGATCAGCTGCAAATCTGGGCCGACCGCGCGGGCGTGCCCATCGTGCGCCACGGCGAGGGCGCCGACCCCGCCGCCGTCGTCTTCGACGCGATTCAGTCGGCCAAGGCGAAAGGCGCCGATCTTCTGATCATCGACACCGCCGGCCGCCTGCACAACAAGAAAAACCTCATGGACGAGCTGGCGAAGATCACCAAGATCGTCCAGCGCGAATACCCCGAGGCGGAAATGCGCTCCATGCTGGTTGTGGATTCCACCGCCGGGCAGAACTGCCTGCAGCAGGCGCGCATGTTCAAGGAGGTCGCCGAGATCAACGGCGTCGTTCTCACCAAGCTCGACGGCACGGCGAAGGGCGGCATCGCCATTGCCATTCAGGACGAGCTGAAGCTGCCGGTGTGGTATATCGGCGTGGGCGAGGGCATCGACGATCTGCAGGCCTTCAACGCAAACGAATACGTGGACGCGATCCTGTGAGAGTGCAATGCTGAAAAAGAATCAGACGGTTGAACTGACGTGCGACGCCCTCGGCGCAGAGCTGGAGGGCGTGTGCCGCTGCGACGGGCAGGCCGTGTTTGTTCCCGGCGCGCTTCCGGGCGAGAAGCTCAGCGGAAAAATCGTCCGCGCCGAAAAGCGCTACGCCTTTGCGCGCATTGAAGCGCTGCACGAGCCGTCGCTCGAGCGGCGCGAAGCGCCCTGCGGACAGTATCCGCGCTGCGGCGGCTGCACGGCGCTGCACATGCAATACGAAACCACCCTGCGCGCCAAGCGGCAGAAGGTGTACGACTGCCTCACGCGCATCGGCGGCTTTGAAGCGCCGGACGTGCAGGAAACGCTGGGCATGGACGACCCGTGGCGCTATCGCAACAAGGGCGCGTTCCCCGTCGCCGGCGAGCGGGGCGATGTAAAAATCGGCTGCTTCGCCGCGCGCAGTCACGCCGTAATCGACGCGCCGGACGGCTGCCTCCTGCAATCGCGTCAGAGCGACGCGCTCGTGCGCGCCGTGCGCGAGTGGGCGAACGAAACCGGCGTCGCGCCCTACAACGAAGAAAAGCACGCCGGGCTTCTGCGCCATGTGATGACGCGCGAGGCCGCGGACGGCTCGTGTATGCTCATTCTCGTCGTCAACGGGCGCGCCGTGCCGCATCTGGACGCGCTGATTTCGCGGGCGCAAAGCGCCGCGCCGGGGCTCAAATCCGTCATTCTCTCGGAAAACACGGCGCGCACGAACGTGATTCTCGGTCCGGTCAACCGCGTCGTGTGGGGCGAGAGCCACCTTTGCGAAACGCTGTGCGGGTTCTCGATGCGCGTTTCCGCGCCGTCGTTTTTTCAGGTGAACCGCACGCAGGCGGAGAAGCTGTGCGAGAAGGCGGTGGAATTCGCCGCGCTGACGGGCAGCGAGCGCGTCTGGGATCTGTATTGCGGCTGCGGCACGATCACCCTGCCGCTGGCGCGCCGCGCGCAGTCGGTGCTGGGCATTGAAATCGTGCCGGAGGCGGTGGAGGACGCGCGGGTGAACGCCGCGCGCAACGACGTAGCGAACGCGCAGTTCACCTGCGCCGCCGTGGAGGACGAAATCGACGCGCTTGTGCGCCGCCTTGCGCCGGACACGATTGTGCTCGACCCGCCGCGCAAGGGCGCGGAAGCCTCCGCGCTGGAAGCCGTCGCCCGCGCGAACCCGCAGCGCATCGTCTATGTCAGCTGCAACCCCGCCACGCTTGCGCGCGACGCGAAGCTGCTCGCGCAGAAGGGCTATTGCCTGCGCACGGCGCAGCCGATCGATATGTTCCCGTGGACGGCGCATGTGGAGACGGTGTGTTTGTTGTCCAAACCTCAAAATTGACAGTATATTGAGATCAGGCTGAACATAGACAAGACGGATGCGACCAATACGGAGAAGAAAGCCGCCTGCTAAGAAATCAATGCCTCTGTGCTGAAGCGCTGCGGGAGAATTACAGCAAGTCCAAGTCCAAGCATCCCAGACAGCCACAGTGTCCACCGGAGAAAGAGAACGCAATCAGAGAAGCGTTTGAATATTTCGGACTGATTTAAGGAGCTGCAATAAACATACAACCGTTTTGGTCTGACGTTCCCGCACAGAGAGCTGATGAGATATCTAAAGAGCAGCGTGTTAGTCCGTTTTGAATTACAACTTGGTATCAACACTTTCTAAGTGTTTTGAATACAAATACGAAACAGAAAGGGTGGTTTTTTATGAAAATGAGTCGTGTATGGAGGGTTCACGCTTCCTAACCCTCCGAATAAAATTTTGGAGGAAACAAAATGGAAAACCAAATCACCATCCGTGAAGCAGTCACGGAAAACGACGTTGCACTCTTTTGGGAGCAGCTTCACACCTATTACAAACGGGATATGTTTCCCGACCCAAACGCAGAGGAAAGAGATTACTTCCTCGGTAATGAATACCGATCCACGATGCAGGAGATCCACGACAGATTGGAAGATCGGTGCCACTACCTATTCTTTCAACGGAATGGACAAGACATAGGCTTTGCCTTGCCGGTGAT
>CAZKJW010000089.1:3858-9664 GCA_964553125.1 uncultured Oscillospiraceae bacterium | reverse complement strand
GCGCAATCGAACCGGAACCCCTTCGGCACTTCGATGTTTCCGGTTGCCTCGCGAATCGTGAGCGCGCCGTATTCCGCATGCGGAAGGTAAACCGTGATCCGGGGCCTGCCGAAGCGAAGCCCAAGATGGGCGTACCACGCGCGCTTGCCTTTTGCGCGGATGACAAGCTCACCGTCCTCAACCGCGACGGAATGCCTTGCGCTCGCCTCCTCAAAGCATTCCACACGGCATTTGCCGTCGCCGGACAAAACAAGCGAAATATCCGCGATGTCCGTGTTCAGCGAAAGGCGCGTGAATTCTTCGCTGATTTCGTAGGCGTTTGTTTCGTAGTTCACTGTGCTCAGATTCGTAAAGTCCCAATGGCTGCGCGTCATGGCCGCCGTGAACAGGATCAGCCCGAGCGCCACAAGAACTGCTGCGGCTGCAAGCCATGTGGTTGCCGTGTTTTTCATTGTGCATCCTCCTTTTTCATGAAGCAGCTTTTGATTCCCAGAGCGAGTTTTTTCGTGAGCAGCCAGACGCCCTTTGTTCCGCTCCTGCACCCAAAGAAAAGGAAAATGGAAAGCCCCGCGCAGACGCACGCAGCGCCAATCGCGGCCATTCCGGCAAGCTCATTGCTGCTGAAGGCCAGTACGATTCCACAGACAAGGGCGCTGAACGCGCTCAGGGCAAGCGCGCCGAACACCGTCCACAGCGAGAGAACCGCCGCCCCCAGCACGACATAGAGCGAAAGAATCACAGCCGCTGCCGCAATGCCGAGCGAAAGCCATATGGGCGCGCCGAGCGCCAGAAGAAGAATCTCCCACGCATGGAGCTTACGGACAGGCTTGATTCTCTCCTTTGCGATTTTCACAAGGGGCGTGTCGGCTACCGCCTGCGCTGCGATTTCATTGACGGCGCCCACCGCCGCAACCGCGTCGGCTTCCGAAAGCCCTTCCTCCATTTGATCGTCGATCATCTCGCTGTAGAACGTCAGGCGCTCGTCGATGTCCTCCTGCGGCAAACCGGACAGCGCTTTTTTCAGCTGCGCAAGGAATTCGCGTTTATTCATGGTCGGCATTCTCCTTCGTGACAAATTGATAAATCGATACGATTTCATGCCACTCGCGCTTGAAATCCTCGATCCGCTGCAGCCCCTCTGCAGTGATGTGATAGTATTTCCGAAGCCTGCCGTTGTGCTCCGCTGTGCGGACGGTCAGCATGTTCGCTGCTTCCAGCCGCTTGAGAATGGTGTACAGCGTCGATTCTGAAAGCTCGAGATACGGCTTCATGTCCTTTATAATTTTATAGCCATATGAATCCTTGCTTTTGATCGCGGCCAGCACGCACACATCTAAAAGGCCCCGCTTTAACTGGATATCCATACATACCTCCCAAGGTGTAATACATCATAACACGAAGTATTCGCTTTGTCAACGGGTTTGGCTAAAAACTGCCAAAAAAAGCTGCGCTGGAGAACGGAAAGTTCTCCGCTGCAACGTATCGGCCGCCAAGAAAGCGGGGGAATCCCCCGCGAAAAAAAGCCCGTGCACTCGCTTTGCAAAAAACGAATGTACGGGTTTGAAAGGCGACGGGGAGCTGGAGGATTTGCTTTGCCCCCTGTGAATCATTCATCCTTTTTCAGCTCATCAAACATGGCTTTGATCGACGGTGCGTTTTTGGTGAGCTTTTTGATGCTCAGTTCATCGGCCTTGTTGTTTGCAAGACGCAGGTTGTTCTCAGAGGAGACAAGCGCTGCTTTAATCTTTTGCAGGTGGTCAATCGTCTTGTCGATTTCGTCAAGGGCGGTTGCGAATCTCTCGCTGGCCAAGCGGTAGTTGCGTGCAAAGCCTTCCTTGAACGTATTCATGTTTTCTTCAAAATGAAGAATATCCAGCTGCTGGTTCCGGACGATCTGAAGCTCCTGCCGGTAATGCAGCGAGTTTTGCGCGGCATTTCGCAGCAGCGTAATCATCGGGATGAAGAACTGCGGACGGATGACGTACATCTTCGGATATTTGTAGGAGACGTCCACAATGCCGTTGTTGTACAGTTCGTTGTCAATCTCCAGCAAAGACACGAGAATCGCATATTCGCAGCCCTTCTCGTTGCGGTCCTTGTCCAGCTCCTTGAAGAAGTCTTCGTTTTTGTGCTTGGTGGCGGTCGTGTCCGCCTCGTTTTTCATCTCGAACATGATCGAGATAAACTCCGTGCCGTCTTCACCGCATTCGCGGTAGATAAAGTCTCCCTTGCTGCCGGTTCTGGCGTCGTTGTCCTTTTCAAAGTACGCATTCGGGAAAGCGGTCATGCGGATGGAATTGAACTGTGTAAGACAGTGCTGCTCCAGACTTTCGCCAATCATTTTGGTGGATTGACGCGCCTTGAAGTCCTTATAGTATTCAATTTGTTCGTCCTTCAGCCGGAGCTTATCCTCATATTGCTCCTTGAGCGATTTTTCGTTCAGACGGCTTTCTGTTTCGATGCTTTTGAGCGCGCCCTTGAGATCGGCAATCTCGGAAGTCTTTTGGGACAGCTCTTCGTTTTTTTTTTCGACTGCCTCTGCAACCGCGAGCTTCATCGTGGTCTCGCCGGCTTCCAGCTTTGCCTGAAGCTCTGTGATTCTCCGGTCAAGCGCAGAAATCTCCGCATCTTTCTTCATGAGATTTTCGGAATGCTCCTGCGCGCCTCTGGAAATCTCCTGATTCTTCTTCTCCAGCGCTTCGGAAACCGCAAGATTTTTTGCCGTTTCGCTTGCGTCCAGCCTGGCTTGCAGCTCCGCGATCAGCTGATCTTTGACAGAAATCTCAGCTTCTTTTTTGGTGATGCCTGCGGCATATTCTTTTTCCTCTTGCAAGCGAATCAGCTCAAGCTCTTTTTCCTGCTTCGCTTCGATTTCTTTTTCTCTGCGCTCAATTTCTTTCAGAAACTCTTTGTCGCGAACCTGCCGCGCAATCTGGTCGTATCCGGTTTCATCCACCTGAAAGACTTCGCCGCATTTGGGGCATCTGATTTCCTGCATATCGCACGCTCCTTCTGCAATTTCTGTCGGAAACAGTGACTGGCTCAGCGCCGGTTATGATAGGCAATGGGGTGAGGGGGATTTATTCCCACTCAATCGTTGCCGGCGGCTTACTGGTCACGTCATAAACGACGCGGTTAATCCCGCGCACCTCGTTTGTGATGCGCGACGATACGCGCGCGAGCAGCTCCCATGAGAGGCGGGCGAACTCGCAGGTCATGAAGTCGTTCGTGCGCACGGCGCGCAGCGCCAGCGTATAGTCGTAGGTGCGGTCGTCGCCCATGACGCCGACGGAGCGCGTGTTGGTCAGTACGGCAAAATACTGGTCGGCCCTTTCGCCGGAGGCAAGCAGCTCGGAGCGGAGAATTGCGTCCGCTGCGCGGAGAATGTCCAGCTTCTCCTTTGTGATTTCGCCGATCACGCGAATGCCAAGCCCGGGGCCGGGGAACGGCTGCCGCCATACGAGCGATTCCGGCAGACCCAGCAGCAGGCCGAGCTTGCGCACTTCGTCCTTGAACAGGCCGCGAAGCGGCTCGACTACGCCTTCAAACCCCATGTCCTCCGGCAGACCGCCGACGTTGTGGTGGCTCTTGATGACGGCGGAGTTCGTGCCGGACTCCACCACGTCGGGGTAGATCGTGCCCTGCGCAAGGAAGTCGAGCTGGCCGTGGCGCTTTGATTCCTTCTCAAATGTTTCCACAAACAGCCGACCGATCGTCTTGCGCTTCTGTTCCGGATCCGTCACGCCCTTGAGCGCCTCAAGGAACGCCGCGCTTGCATCGACGCAGACAAAATCGAGATCGCGCCCGGCAAACGCCGCGCGGATTTCGGCCGTTTCGTTCAGGCGCATCAGGCCGTGATCGACGTAGATGCACGTCAGCTGTCCCGGAATGGCGCGGCTGAGCAGCGCTGCGCATACGCTGGAATCGACGCCGCCGGACAGCGCGAGCAGCACGCGCTTGCCGCCTACCTGCGCGCGCACGGCTTCAATCTGCTCGCTGAGATAGTTCTCCATCGAGTAGCCGCCCTTGCAGCCGCAAATCTCATAGAGGAAGTTATGCAGAATCTGCGCGCCGCGCTCGCTGTTTTCCACCTCGGGGTGGAACTGCACGCCGTACAGCCTGCGCTGCGCGTTTTCAAACGCGGCGATGGGGCATAGGTCGGTATATGCGACCGCGCGGAACCCTTCCGGCGCTTCCGTCACGCGGTCGGTGTGGCTCATGAGCACCTGACTTTCGCCCGCGCAGCCCTCAAACAGCGCGCATTCGCCCAGAGAGGCGGTCAGCGTGCCGTATTCGCTCTTGTCGCACGGGCCGACCTTGCCGCCGCACAGGTGTGCGAGCAGCTGCATTCCGTAGCAGATGCCCAGCACCGGCACGCCAAGCCCCAAGATTTCTGGGGCGCACGACGGCGCGTTTTCCGCATAGACGCTGTTCGGCCCGCCGGTGAAGATAATGCCGGCTGGCGCGATTTCCCGCACAGCCTCGGGCGTGACGGTGTTCGGCTTGATCAGCGAATACACGCCGCATTCGCGCACGCGGCGCGCGATCAGCTCTTTATATTGCCCGCCGAAGTCGATAATCAGGACGGTTTCCATCGACAATCCCCCCATGAGAAAGAATGGGTTTACGGGTTGATTATAAGATTTGACGGCCGCTTGTCAAGTGGAATTTCGCTTGATGAAAATTTTCCTTGACAGTGCGCAGAATCGGCGCAATAATATACACAAATCAGGCAAAATACGCAGGAAACGCGTGGGCTGGATTCATTTTCGGCGCCCTGCGCCGAAGAATCATGCGCCGCTCTCCTGGCAGGGAGGAATCGCACTATGAACGCAACCGTTATCCCCGCGGGCTATCGCTCCCGGCTCTCCGTATATCAAATGCAGCGAGCCATCGTGTTTATCAAACAGAGCTTCCAGCAGAATCTGGGCGCGGCACTCAATCTCAAGCGCGTGTCCGCTCCGCTGTTTGTCGGCGCGGATACCGGCCTGAACGATAACCTCAACGGCGTGGAGCGTCCCGTTTCCTTCGACGTGCCCGCTGCGAACGGACGTGAGTTTGAAGTGGTGCATTCGCTGGCCAAATGGAAGCGCTGGGCGCTCAAGCGCTACGACTTCTATCCGGGCAACGGTCTGTATACCGACATGAACGCCATCCGCCGCGACGAAGCGACGCTGGACAATCTCCACTCGGTGTATGTCGACCAGTGGGACTGGGAGAAGGTCATCACCGCCGCCGACCGGAATGTCGATTACCTCAAGGAGACGGTCACGCGCATCGTCGATGCGATCAGCATGACGAGCAACGCCCTCAAATGGGAGTTTTCCGAAATCCGCACAGAGCTTCCGCGCGGCGTGTTTTTCATCACCAGCCAGGAGCTGGAGGATATGTACCCCGACCTGACCGCGTCTCAGCGCGAAAACAAAATCACCCGCGAGCACGGCACCACGTTCGTCATGCAGATCGGCAAAACGCTCCGCTCCGGCAAAAAGCACGACGGCCGCGCGCCCGACTATGACGACTGGGAGCTGAACGGCGACATTCTTTTCTATAACGAAGTGCTTGATCGCGCCTTTGAAATCAGCTCCATGGGCATCCGCGTCAACGCAGAGAGCCTTGCGCGCCAGCTCAAGGAAGCCGGCTGCGAGGATCGCCGCGAGCTGCCCTTCCACAAGGCGCTGCTCAACGGCGAGCTGCCGCTGACGATTGGCGGCGGCATCGGCCAGTCGCGCCTGTGTATGCTGATGCTCGGCTGCGCGCACATCGGCGAGGTGCAGTCCGGCGTGTGGGACGATGAAACCATGCG
>CAZKJW010000089.1:0-3758 GCA_964553125.1 uncultured Oscillospiraceae bacterium | reverse complement strand
GCAAGAGAGGGAGAATGAACCATGCGGAGGAACCATGCGCGCGGTTGCAAGCTGCTCAATCGTCTGTTTTGCCTGCTGCTATGCGTCAGCTTTATGACGCCGGGGCTTTCGGCGCCCGAGGAGATTCCAGGCGAACCGGAAGGCGTCGTCTGGTGCGAGCACGAAGAACATGCTGCTTCCGGCGATGAGCTTTTTGTGTTTGAAAGCCCGGAGAGTGCTGCGCCTGCCGATGTGCCGGCCTGTACGCACGAAAGCGTGGAGCGCATCGCGGGCGAACGCGGGAACGAATCCGACTGGCGATATGAAACCGAAAACCATCACGTGCGCACGTTTGACCGGACATATCGGATGGTTTGCTTGACGTGCGGCGCGCTGCTGGAGGAGGAAACCGCGTGCGAAAGCGAGTGGGCAGAGCATCGCTTTGGCGCGGACGGCGCGTGTCTGGATTGCAAATGGCGCCCTGCGCCATTGGAAACGCCCGCCGCGCAGCCTGTAGAGGTGGAAGCGCCTGCGCCCGAAGCGGCAGACACGCCGGAGCCCGCGGAGGATCCGACCGTTGCCCCGATCGGCGAGCCGGAGCCAACGGCTGCGTCTGCAACTGAACCTACAGCCGATCCAGCAGATGATACACCCACTGTTGAACCAACTGCTGCGCCTGCGCCCGAACTGGCAGACACGCCGGAGCCCGCGGAGGAACCGACCGCCGTTCCGACCGGCCAGCCGGAAGCGACGGACGTGCCTACAACTGAACCCACAGCCGTTCCGGATGGCGAAGCCACGCCTACACCGGAAGCGGCAGACACGCCGAAGCCCGCGGAGGAACCGACCGTTGCCCCGATCGGCGAGCCAGAGCCAACGGCTGCGCTTGTAACTGAACCTATAACCGTTCCGATGGACGATGCGCCCACTGCCGCGCCTGACGGCGGAGCTACGCCTGCGCCGGAAGCAACAACAGACCCGACCGATGAACCCGCGGAGGATCCGAACGCCGTCCCAACCGGCGAGCCGGAGCCAACGGCTGCGCCTGCAACTGAACCCACAACCGCTCCGGATGGTGAAGCCACGCCTGCGCCCGAAGCGACGACAGACCCGAACGCTGACCCTGAGGAGCCTGCGCCTGCAACGGAAGAAGGCCTGCCGGAAGGCGAAGGGCTTATGCTGCTCAGCGCGGAGGAAAGCGCGCCGCTGTTGCTTGCGGCAGCGCAGAGCCTTGAGCTTTCGGGCTGCCAGCCGGAACACAACCGGCAGGGGTTTATGGTTTCTGATAACTATTCGGAATGGCGGTGGTGGGCACCGAGCTATCACCGCCGCACATATGACCTACGCAACGGCGTGTATTGCGCGGACTGTGACCTGACGTTCTATACGAGCACGGAGCAGCGGGAAGAAACTGAAATGCATCGGTTTGACAGCAATGATATGTGTACCGTATGCGGCGGTCGGACGGTGTGCAACCATGGCTCAACGAATACACAGACTTTTTACAAGACATGGGATTATACTTATAAAACGGCTGATGAAACAACGCACAAAGCAGGCAGATATCTGGTGACGAGACTCTATTGCACTTCCTGCGGCGTAACGCTTTCGGAAAGCATAGGCGACGAACCTGTATGGCTTGAAGAAGAAGCGCATAATTTTAATTCGTCAGGGACTTGCGTCAATTGCGGATATAGTTCCGCGCGTACGCACCAAAATGTACGATATGGTTCCAATGGAAGGGCAATGAATTCCCAATACGTTCAGGCGGACGAAAAGCAGCATCGCGTCTATCGAAAAGTTGCACCGTGGTATTATTGTCCTGATTGCAGGACGGGCTGGTATGGCGAATATGCCGAGAAAGAAAGCGATTATCTGCAAGATCATTCTTTCAGCGGTGGGCACTGTTCCGCGTGCGGATATCAATCGACCTGCCAGCATGAGAATACGACGGTTGAAACATACACCAGCAGCTGGGGGACTTATGTGAGTAAAATGATTATCAGCACAGTTGTGTATACAACAACTATGAAAGAACAACCTGCGCGGACTGCGGTGAGCAGCTGAGAGACATTCCGGTTTCGGCGGAAAAGAAGATAAGCAGCCATTCTTTTAGCAATGGCGTGTGTAGGTATTGCGGGTATAAATGCAAGCATCCAAATCTGGTCGGCAAAACGCAGGAAGAAAACAAAACCTACCGGCAGATTGAGGAGGATGCGACCTACCACTTGCTGGTATATGATGAGCGCACGCGATCTGTTTGCGATGTGTGTGGGCAGGAATGCGGCAGCATGATGACAGCCGAAGGCGCGAGCAGACAGCAGCGCCATACCTTTAATGAATCCGGCGTTTGCGCCGACTGCGGCTTCGCGAACACTTGCGCGCATCAATACACGTGGCAAGATGTGAGCTATAAGTATAGTTCTGTCTCTTATGAGCAGGTGGATGAGACGCAGCACAAGGCGGTTGGCACTGCTACCATATACACATACTGCCGAGTGTGTGATCAGTGCATCAAAACGGAAGTGGTTGAAGACTATGAGCAGTTGGGGTCTCATTGGTTCCGGGACGATGGTACGTGTGCTCGTTGCGACTACTATAGCGAAAGTGAAGTAAATACATGCAAGCATGAAAATACAGTGGAAGGTGGTTATGGTAACAGATTTTCCACCTATATAATGATCGATGAGACATATCACTCTCTATCGGTGAGCATAAATACCGCAACTATCTGTGCGGATTGTGGAAAAGAACTTAACTTTACGTCCGAAGTGATTGAGGGAGCCTCAAAACTTGAGAGACACTCTTTCGATTCTGCTGGAATATGCGGATGCGGATATTTCATTCTTCCATGCACGCATGAAAACACGATGACTTATGAGATAAAGCAAAGCAAAGCAAAGATAGCTGGTTCGTATTTGATGAGAAATACCATGTCGGTTTGTATGATCTTATTGAAATAACTGTATGTGATGATTGTGGCGCTGAGGTTCAGCGCAGGGTATTGCAGGAGGATATTCCGAGCGAAGGAATGGCACTGCACAATTATACTGGGGGAGGAGACCGCTGTAGAGATTGCGGCTATGTTACAGAATGCAAGCATGAAGGTAGTACAACATTCCACATACGCGATGATTATTACTATGCAGTAGCAATGGATGAAAATAGCCACACCTATTATTATAATGCATTTGGAGAGATTCAATGCACTGAATGCGGCGATTATATAGGACATTTCCAGCGCATTTTTGAAAAAACAGATTACACCGCTCCACATACGTTTGCATATGACATTTGCACCGAATGTGGCTTTGAAGTCGAGTGTACGCACAAAAATACATACAGAGGGCTGCTTAAGCAAATCAATGGCAGGGACTATGCGCAAAAGGATGACAAAACCCATACCTGCACCTACGACACCGCATGGGAAATCATTTGCGTCGATTGTGGCGAGTGCATTGGAGAAGAAATCGTTCAGACCGGCGTACAAGGTACGGACGAACACGATCTCATTTATATGGGTAATATTACGAAGTGCAAACATTGCGGTTATTTGACGCTGGCAGCATTAACCTGTGAGCTTGAAAATTCAGTGCCTAATAGGGGAAAGATTCTTAATGTGACGGAAACAGAACATACGTTTTTCACTGGTACATCGTTTATCTGTGAGGATTGCGGAGTAGAATGGGGCGATGGTAGCGATGATGCCCCCGTCACCTCCCCGCACACCTTCAATGAAAACGGCGTTTGCACCGTGTGCCGCTACCACAGAACCGATG
>CAZKJW010000088.1:3001-9730 GCA_964553125.1 uncultured Oscillospiraceae bacterium | reverse complement strand
TTCATCAGCAGCCCCGCGACCGTGCCCGTCGCCGCGCCGGTTGCAATGGCGATCAGCACCAGAACGCCCATGTAGTAGACGAGGCGGTTCGTTTGCAGCACCAGCATCGCGGCGAGCACCTGCCCGATGTTGTGGCACACCGCGCCGGCAATGCCCACGCCGATGACGCTGAAGGAACGGAAGCAGTAGATCAGCACGCTCATGACGATCAGGCTCAGCACGCCGCCGGAGAATGCGTACAGCATCCCCGATACGCCGCCGAACAAAAGCCCGCTCAGCAGCACCTTCATCACCATCAGAAGGCACGCGTCGGGAATGCCCATCCAGTACAGCGCAAGCATCAGCACGCTGTTGGAAAGCCCCAGCTTGATGCCCGGAATGCCCGGAATGGGAAAGAGGCTTTCGATGTAGCCGAGGATGAGCATGATGGTTGTCAGAAGCGCCAGAAAGGTGAGGCGGTTAACGTTTTTCTTCATTCGCGGCCTCCGCGGTTGCTTCCGCGTTCTGCATTTCCTCGGGGATTTCCACTTCGGGCGCCTGCGCGGTGGCTTCGTCGAGCAGATCCAGCATTTCCTGCGCGGAACGCATTTCCAAAACGATGCCGTTGGGCATGCAGATGATGTAGCTGCTCAGCAGGCGGGTTTCGCGGTTTTCAAGCGTCACTTCGCCTTCGGTGATGCACACCTGATCGGGGCAGCTGGATTCGTCCATGTTGAAGTAGTTTTTGCCCACGCCGACAACAACGTAATCCGTTTCGGACAGCGTGATGCGCAGCTGCTGGCCGTCAAACTCCTCAAGCAGCGGCACGGGCTGGAAATAGTCGCCCATCCATACGACGAGATAGCTTTCCGCGCGGACAAGCCCCCACGCTTCGAGCTTGGCGATTGTTTCATCGTCCAGATCGACGGGCGCGAGTTCCTTTTGTTCCGCGCTCTGCGCGGAAGAATCATCCGCCGCTTTTTCTTCTTCCGCAGGTTCTGCGGGCGTGTCCGCCGTGGGCGCTTCTTCGGCGCAGGCGCTTGCAAACAGCCACGAGAACGCGCTGCCGCTGGCCTTGGGCGCAGCTGTGGAGAATTCGAGCGTGATGCCGTCGGGCGTGCCAAGCTGACGGTTCTTCGGCGTGGTGTCGATGAAGTTTGAACCGATCAAAAGCGCCGCCGCGCAGACCGCCGCCGCAACGATAATCCACAGGTCATGTTTTTTCAAAATGCCATCTCCTTCGTTATTCCGCATACAAAATGCATCTTATCAAAAATCGGGCGTGGTGTCAATGCGGAGCGCCGAGTTAGTTCCTGCCATTTGCCGCCGACCGGCACAGTTTACGGTTCGTTCATAAATGGGCGGCGGGTTTGCATCGCGCCGCGCTTTGCGCTATACTGCGCATGTCGCTTCGGAAAGAAAAACACGATCCGGCCGGTAGTCCGGATGCGGCGCGCGCCGCCGTCAGTAACCCTCCCCTCCTGTGGGGTCGTCCGCTTTCCACAAAAAAATGAAGCGACGGAACAGGAGGAAGTGTAATGGTTTCCGTTACGCTCACGGTTTTCTTTGAAGACCCGTTCTGGGTCGGTCTGTTTGAACGCGTGGAAGATGGAAAGCTCGCCGCCGCGCGCCATGTTTTCGGCGCGCAGCCGAGCGACCGCGAGGTGTATGAGCGGCTGCCCGCGCTGCGGGCGTCGCTGCGGTTTTCGCCGCCGGTGGAGGGCGCGGTTTTCCGCCCGGCGGCGGAGAACCCAAAGCGCAGGCAGCGTCAGGCGGCGAAAGCGCTTGAAGCCGGCGTCGGCACGAAATCCCAGCAGGCGCTTGCCGCCGCGCGCGAGGAGATCAAGGCCGAGCGCCGTCAACGCAGGAAAGCGCGGGACGAAGCCGAGGAGGCGCGCCGCTTCCGGCTCAGGCAGGAGAAAAAGAAGGCCAGACACCGCGGGCATTAGCCCCAAGGCCGTGTGCGACGCAAAAAGCCGCGCGCGGCTCTTTTCTTTTTCAGCGTTTCGCGGTATACTGTTGCATGAGAAGCAAATAAACTGAAGGAGACGTTTCATGAAGCGTTTTGCAGCATTGATTCTGTGCCTGTGCCTGACCCTCTGCGCCGTGACCGGCTGCGCCGCGAAGGACTACGAAAAATACACCATGCATTTCTACGAGGCGTTTGACACCATCACGCAGATTATCGGCTATGCGAAAAGCGAGGAGGTTTTCAACCGCGTGACGAAGCAGGCGGAGGAGGAGTTCCTGCGGCTGCACCGGATTTTCGATCGCTATAACGCCTATGAGGGCGTGAACAACCTCTATCAGGTCAACCAGCACGCCGCCGAAGCGCCGACGCCCGCCGAGCCGGAGCTGATCGAGCTGCTGCTTTTCTGCAAGGAGCAGCAGGAGATTTTCCCGAACCATGTCAACGTCGCGATGGGCGCAGTGCTGGATGTGTGGCATAACTACCGCGAAGAAGGTGTGGCCATTCCCACGGAGGAGGAGCTTTCCGCCGCCGCCAAGCATTGCAGCATGGACGACGTGATCATTGACGAGGCGGCCGGCACGGTGTATTTTACCGATCCGGACATGCTGCTGGATGTGGGCAGCGTCGCCAAGGGCTGGGCGACCGAGCGCGTGGCGCAGATGCTGGAAAAAAGCGAGATGCCCTCGTTCCTCATCAGCGCGGGCGGCAACGTGCGCGCGGGCGATCCGCCGCTGGACGGCCGGCTCTACTGGGGCGTGAGCATTCAGGATCCGAACGACGTGCAGAGCAGCTTCACGCCGGCGCAGGGCATTCTGGACGTGATGTATTTCTATGACGGCTCCGCCGTTACCAGCGGCGACTATCAGCGCTACTACGAAGTGGATGGAACGCGCTACCACCACATCATCGACCCGGTGACGCTCATGCCGTCGAAGTATCTGCGCTCCGTAACCATCTGGGCGCGCGATTCCGGGATGGCGGATTTCCTCTCCACGACGCTGTTCCTGATGCCCTACGAAGAAGGCCGCGCGCTTGTTGAAACGCTCGACGGCGTGGAAGCCTATTGGGTTCTGCCGGACGGCACGATCTATATGACCGACGGAATGCAGCGAATGGCTTACTCCAACGGCGCGAATTCCAGCGAAGCGCATCGCCTGCCGTAAGGCGCGCCGGAAAAACAAACGCATCAGAAAAGCGAACCTCCCTGCTTGCACGGGAAGGTTCGCTTATTTTTTATGCGCTTCGCGCCTTGCTTACAGCGCGCGCAGGCGCTCCAGTTCCTCCTGTGTCAGCTCGCGCCACTGCCCGCGCTTGAGCTCGCCTATCTCCAGCGGGCCGAACTTCACGCGCCGCAGCAGCAGCACCGTGTGACCGACCGCGTCGAACATGCGGCGCACCTGCCGGTTGCGCCCCTCGTGAATTGTCACCAGCGCGACCGTTTCAATGCCCGTGCGGCGGATGATGCGCACGTCGGCGGGCGCGGTCATGCGCTCGTCGAGCAGAATCCCCGTGCGGAGCCTGCGGACGGCGTCAAGGCTCACGTCGCCGTCCACGCGGGCGAGATACGTCTTGTCCACCTCGCGGCTGGGGTGCAGCATATGCTGCATCAGCTCGCCGTCGTTCGTCAGCAGCAGCAGCCCTTCGCTGTCAAAGTCGAGCCGTCCGACGGGAAAAAGCCGCGCGGGAAAATCGCGGAACTTGTCCAGCACCGTGGCGCGTCCCTGCGGGTCGCTCGCCGTGCAGACCTCGCCCATCGGCTTGTGGTAGAGGATATAGTATTTCTTTTCTTCGGGCAGCATCGGCTTTCCATCCAGCGTGACGGCGTCGCCCGGCTCCACCTGCGTGCCAAGCTCGGTGACAACCGCGCCGTTGACTGTTACGCGCCCGGCGGCGATGAACTCCTCGCATTTGCGCCGCGAAGCGGCCCCGCAGCTGGCAAGATATTTTTGCAGTCTCATGAAAACGCACCTCAGATCATCTTGTAGAAAAACAGCGCCGTTTCGCGCAGCGCGGGCGCTTTGCGCATTTCCGCCGACGCGCAGACATAGCGCAGCACGTCCACGCCGCCAAGCGTGAAGCCGCAGCCCGTCAGGAACTGGCAGGCACCTGCGTTGCGGTCGCTTGTTTCGACGCACACGCCGCGCAGCCCGCGCTCGCGCGCCCAACCTTCCGCAAACGCCAGCATGGCGCGGCCAACGCCGCGATGGCGCAGCGCGAGCTGCACGCACAGCCCGTCCGCGAGCGCAAGCTGATGCCGCCCCGCCCGCAGCGCGACGCGTCCCGCCGGTTCGCCGTCGAGCAGCGCGACGTATCGTTCGCCCGCCGCAAGCGCGGCTTCTTCCGCGTCGTCCCGGCTGACGATGCTCCAGAGCGCGTTTGGCTTCGGGCGATATTCCAGGGCGAAGCCGCCCTTTGCGATGCGTACGGCCACATCCTCGCTGTCGAGCCGCCGCTCGTCCGCCTGAAGAAACGCCGCCTCTGTTTCGGCCGTTACCTTTTGAATCTCGATCATTTACGGTACCCCTTTTATCAGTGTCCACAGGCGCAGCGTCCGCACGAATGCGGACGGCGCTTTGCGCACAGGCCGCTCCAGCACGACAGGCCGCGAGCAGACGGCTTCTCCGCCCAGCTCCAGATACGCCGTGCCAACCTGCGCGCCGGCAGGAAGCGGCGCCAGAACCGCGTCGTCCAGCTCCAGCCGCACAGCGGCGGCCTCGTCCAGCCTCAGCGGCGCGCCGAGCGCCCCTTGAAGGACGAGCCGCGCGGCGTCGTTCTCGCCGCCGAAAACGGCGATTTCGCCCATGTCCGCGCCGTCTGGCAGCAGCTCTGTCCATGTGTATTCGGCAAACGCCCTGTCCATCAGCCGGGCGGCCTCGCCGAACCAGTTGCCGCAGTTCAGCACCGCGCCGACAAGCTCCATCCCTTCGCGCTCCGCGCCGAAAACGAGGCAGCGCCCCGCCGCGCGCGTGAAGCCGGTCTTGATTCCGGTCGCGCCGGAATACGTTTGCAGCAGCGCGTTCTTGTTGCGCAGAACGCGCGAATATACGCGCCCCGTCCACGGGATCGTCGCGCGCTGCGTGGAGACAATGCGCCGGAAGGTTTCGTTTGCCATCGCTTCGGCGGCGATGCGCGCCAGATCCAGCGCGGTGGTGTAGTGCCCGTCGCAGGGGAGCCCGTGCGGCGTGACAAAATGCGTGTCGTTCGCGCCGAGCGACGCGGCGCGCGCGTTCATCATTTCCGCAAAGCCTTCGACGCTGCCGCCGATATGCTCCGCAATGGCGACCGCAGCGTCGTTGCCGGAGGAAAGCATGAGCCCGTACAGCATCTGCTCCAGCGTCAGCGTTTCGCCCAAGTCCAGATAAATCGACGTGCCGGGCACGCCATAGGCGTTTCTGCCGGCCGTTACCGGCTCGTCGAGCGCGCCGTTTTCCAGCGCGACAAGCGCTGTCATAACCTTCGTGGTGGAGGCCATGGGCAGCCGCTCCTGTGCGTTTGCGGCGAACAGCACGCGCCCGGACTGCCGCTCGATGATGCACGCGGCGCGCGCGCTTGTATCGGCGGCAAGGCTCACTCCATTATACAGGAGGAGCGCGATGAAAACCAGTCCCGCGAGTATTTTTTTCATACAGCGTCCCCTTTGATGCGGTCTGCCCGAAGCATATGTGCCGCAGATGCGGACTATGCGCGCGGACGGCGACAGCATGGAAAAGCCCTGCCTCCCTTGCGGAGCAGGGCTTTCCCGGCGCGGGACGGTTGATTATTTTAGCCCATAGTGTTCCTTGACTGATTGCGTGCAAATTACCTTGCCCTTCACCCGGATTCGCTCGACGACGCTGAAAAGCAGCGCCTCGTCGATGCTCTTGTCGATGGCAAGCACGCCGTACCCCGTGTAGGTCAGGGGCAGCGCGCGCGCCTGCGCGGCTTCCAGCTCGGACTGCTCCAGCGAGCAGACGCCCACAAACCAGCGATTGGGGTTTTCTGCTTCCGTGTCCATGTGCTTGTCGATGATTCTGTCGAGCGTTGTCTGATGCTTTTGCAGTCCTTCGCGCAGGGCTTGGTTAATGAAATCGCTGCGGTTGGAATAGTATCCGTTGTCCACAAGGATATCGATGCTGGACAGGGTGGAGGAGTTGATGTTCACTGAGACTTTTTCGCTATACGTATCATTTGCCATAACGCCGCCGCCTTTTCTTCTGAATATGCTCTGATTGGAGTATATTCAGCATACCAAACAACACGAAAGCTGTCAAGTGGGAAAATAATACGGACAAACCATGCAGGCTGCGCGGGAGATGACAGAGGGCGGTGCAGGAAAACCGGAGCATCCTATGGCAGCGTTCACGCCGGATCTGTACGCGCTGCGCAGCAGAAAAATCATGCGCAAGCCCCGTTTCCAGGGTATGAAAAAAGCCCTGTGACCTTTTCGGTACAAGGCTTTTTCAGAAGTGCGGATGACGGGACTTGAACCCGTACCCGAAACCGGACACGCCCCTCAAACGTGCGCGTATGCCTATTCCGCCACATCCGCAGCTGCATCATCACTGACGCAAGGGATATTATATGCGCATTCGCGCTTTTTGTCAAGCGGAATATTTATATTTTTTTATTTTTTTCGATCCAGAAGCCGGCGACGCGCTCGGCGCCCGGCAGACCGGGCGGCGGAAGCGGCGTATCGGCCGCGATGGCGTGTGCCGAAAGCACGACGGAGCCGTCCTGCTGGTACACCGCATCAAAGCGGAGACCATCGCCGGCAGAACGGAAGGTCCAGCCGTCGGCGG
>CAZKJW010000088.1:0-2901 GCA_964553125.1 uncultured Oscillospiraceae bacterium | reverse complement strand
CCGATACGTCGCCCTCGCCGCCGAAAACGAGCGCTTTGCCGGCCTGTGCAATCGCCGCGCCGCAAAGCCCGGCCGCGTCCTCGCCGCGCAGCAGGGAGCGGAACGCGCCTTCGCGCATCGCGCCGGCCTCGCGGAAACCGCCGCCGCGCCGCAGAAGCAGCAGCCGCGTTCCGGAAGGCACGCCGCTTGCGCGCGCGTCAACCGAGCAGCCGTCCGGCGCGCTTTCAAAGCGGGCGAAGCCCTGTGTCTCTCCGGCGGCGTCCTTCAAAAGCACGTGTCTGCAAAGATAGCTCATGGTTCTTCCCTCCGTTCGCGGTTTCAGCGTATGCGCGAAAATTCCGGCTCATGACCGCTTGCATGAACGCGCCGCCTGTGATACGATGCACGCGCGGGATTTCTTCGGCGCATGGCGCCGAAAAAACATCGATCGCGCAGGGCTCGGCATGGACGTTATCTGGAACCCCTGGCACGGCTGCACGAAATATACCGAAGGCTGCGCGCACTGCTACGTGTACCGGCGCGATGAAAGCATCGGCAAGGATGCTTCGCGCGTGACGCGCAACGCCGAGTTTGACCTGCCGCTTCGCAAAAAGCGCGACGGCACATGGAAAATTCCGCCCGGCAGCACGGTGTTCGCCTGCATGACGAGCGACTTTTTTCTGGACGTCGCCGATCCGTGGCGCGCGCAGGCGTGGGAGATCATTCGCGCGCGGCGCGATTTGCGGTTTTGCATCATCACAAAGCGCATCGTGCGCTTCCATGAACGCCTGCCCGGCGACTGGGGCGACGGCTGGGAGCATGTGACGCTGCTTTGTACCTGCGAAAACCAGCGGCGCGCGCAGGAGCGGCTGCCGGTGTTTCTGTCGCTGCCGCTGCGCCATCGGGAGATTGTCTGCGAGCCGATGCTCGGCCCGCTCGACCTTTCCGCGTGGCTCGGGCCCGGCGTGGCGCGCGTCACGGTGGGCGGCGAATCCGGGCCGGACGCCCGGCCAATGCGCTACGAGTGGGCGCTCGCCCTGCGCGAGCAGTGTATGCGCGCCAATGTGGCGTTTCACTTCAAGCAGACCGGCGCGTATTTTATCAAGGACGGAAAACAATACGCAATTCCCCGCCGGTTGCAGGGTTTGCAGGCAAAAAAGGCGAACATAGAATTTGACCTGAACACAGGCCGCTAAACTTGCGGGCACGCCTTTCGCGAGCCGCGCGAAACGAGGGAAAGAACATGCTTTATCTGCTTGACACGGCAAATCTGGAAGAAATTGAACGGCTGAAAGACGCCTACCCCGTCTGCGGTGTGACGACGAACCCCGCCATTCTGGGGCAGGAGGGCAAGGAACCGGCGCGGCAGCTTCGCCTGATTCGCGAGGCCATCGGGCCGGAACGGATGCTGCACGCGCAGGTGACCGGCAAGGACGCGGAAACGATGACGCGCGAGGCCGTCGCGCTGCGCGACGCTGTGGGCGGCAATTTCTATGTGAAGATTCCCGCTGTTCCGGAGGGGCTGCGCGCAATGCCCATGCTGAAAAAAGAGGGGCTGAAGGTGACGGCTACGGCGATTTTTGACAGCAGTCAGGCGCTGCTTTTTGCGCGCGCGGGCGCGGAATATGTCGCCCCGTACGTCAGCAGGCTCGACAATATCGGTGCGGACGGCGTGGATATCGTAGAAGAAATCATGCACGATTTTCACGTTTACGGCATCGAAACGGGCGTGCTGGCGGCGAGCTTCCGCACGGCCGATCAGATCCGCCGTCTGGCAAAGCACGGCATTTCGGCGGTCACCGTCACGCCGGCGTTTCTGGAGGCGCTTTTGTGGCATCCGATGACGGACGACGCCATGCGCCGCTTTGACGAGGCGTGGCTGCGCCTTGCCGACGGCAAGGACTGGACGCAGCTGCTGTAAAAAAAGGAGAAACGAATGCGGTTTATTACGGGAGTGCTGCTGGTGGTCGTGCTGGCGGTGGGCGCGTTTTTCGGCTATTGCTGGTATGGCGCGCAGATGCAGATTGTGGGCGCGGGCACGACGGTCGTTTCGGCGGACGAGGCGATGAGCGAGTTTGCGTCCGTGCGCGAGAAGCTCTCGCTGGATGCGTTTTACGGCGAGGAATTCCGCGAGGTTGAATTTGGCGAGGCGCAGAATTATTCGTTCGTCACGGTGAACGTGCGGATGAAGAACATCGGCCTTTTCCCGATGGAATGGGTGACCGTGACGGTGCGCCCCGTTGCGGCGGATATTTTGCAGCTGCCGCCGGAGGGCGATCCGCCCGCGCTGGCGCGGCTGAGCGTCGGGGAATACGGCGCGACGTTCCTCACGCAGGGCGACGGCGGCGCGCGCACATATGAAATCAGCTATTATGTGCTGGGCAGACAGTTCACAAAGGAATTTACGGTTTGACGGGGCGGCAGGGTGTCGATACGATTAGAGTCTTGCAGACGGCGAAGTGCTTCTGCTGTAGGTACGACTTTTTTGACAGCCCGGGGGCGGCAGAGCCGCCCTTTTTTGCGCCGCATTTCAGATGCGTGGAAATTTTCCATTTTGGGGCAAAAAACTGCTTGACAAAAATTCAAACGTCGGCTATAATATTCCCCGTTGACAGCGCGCGGGCGTGGCGGAATGGCAGACGCGCTGGATTTAGGTTCCAGTGCCTTATGGCGTGAGAGTTCAAGTCTCTCCGTCCGCACTGAATGAGCCTCTGGAGCGTGCGGTAGTAGCTCAGTGGTAGAGTGCCACCTTGCCAAGGTGGATGTCGCGGGTCCGAATCCCGTCTACCGCTCCATACGGATTGAAGGGGCGATAAAACCCCTTCAATTTGTTTAGCAAGAGGATTCCGCAGTCCATGCGGGTGTAGCTCAATGGTAGAGTTCCAGCCTTCCAAGCTGGCTACGTGGGTTCGATTCCCATCA
>CAZKJW010000087.1:0-9754 GCA_964553125.1 uncultured Oscillospiraceae bacterium | reverse complement strand
TTCTCAGATTTCGAGATAGCCTTTGAGCACTTTCAGCGTGTTGAGCACGCCGTCTTTGTGGCTGCGCTCGTAGCCGTGGCTTGCGTATACGCCCGCGCCGATCAGACCGTGGCGGATATCGTAGCCCGCGCGAAGCGTCGCCTCCACGTCGGAGCCGTAGTGCGGGTACACGTCCACGGCGTAGTCCGCGCCCTCACGCTTGGCCGCGTCGATTAGCTTGCCCACAACCTCATAGCTGTACGGCCCGCCCGAGTCCTTCGCGCAGATGGACACCTGCTTCTCCGTGCAGCTCAGCCCCTCGCCCACGCAGCCCATGTCCACGCTGATGGCCTCCGTCACGCCCGCAGGCACCGACGCCGAGCCGCCGTGCCCCACTTCTTCGTATACCGTCACATGCGCGTACACGCGGCGCTTCGGCGTGATTTTGCCGTCGTGCAGATATTTCGCCAGCCCCAGCAGGATGCCGACGGACAGCTTATCGTCCAGAAAACGGCTCTTGATGTAGCCGCTCTCCGTCACGCGCTCGCGCGGCTCGAAACAGACGATATCGCCCACCTCAACGCCCAGCGCGCGCGTGTCGTCCGCGGATTTCACGTCCTCGTCCAGCACAACCTCGGTCGTGTCGAAGCTGCGCTTCGTGTCGCCATAGCTGCCGTTGACGTGAACCGACGCGTTGACCAGCTGCAGCGTGCCTTCGATTGCGCGCCCTGCGCGCGTATAAACGCGCACGTTCTCCGCCTCGGCATTTTCTGCGCGCATCCCGCCAAGGTTGGTCACCTTCAGCCGGCCGCTGCTCTTGATTTCCGTAACCATTGCGCCGAGGGTGTCGCAGTGCGCTTCCAGAAACAGCGCGTCATCCGCATCCTCTCCGCCCAGATCAATGAGCACGCCGCCCTTGCGCGTCGTCTCCGCCGTAAAGCCGAGCGATGCAAACGCTTCCTTCACCCACTGCGCTGCGCGCGCGGTGAACCCGGACGGGCTGTCGATGCGGATCAGCTCCATCGCTTTTTCCACGGCATATTCTGCGTATTTCTTTTCCATCTGATTTGCTCCTCCGTTCAGCCAAGCGTCTGAATGTATTCTTCAAGACACCAGTTGTTTTCTTTCATGATCTGCGCATGAGGCTGACCGACATAGCGGAAATGCCACGCCTCCGCCGCGATGCCGGTGATTTTCTCCTTCTCCTCCGTGTAGCGCAGGATGAACCCGTATTCCCAGCAATGCTCGTGCAGCCACTGGCACTGCTGCGTGCCGGAAAAACTCTTGCCGATAACCGTGATATCAAACGCAAGCCCCGTATGGTGCTCGCTGCATCCGGGCATGGCCACGTAGCGCTGTGCGGCCTTCTGCGCCTCTGTTCCGGACAGCCCCTGCTGGCGGTATTCGTAGATTTTGTTGTTCATCACCTTCTGCTGATAGGCGATGGAACGGTATCCGGCGCTCACCTGCCAGTTCGTCAGCCCCTCGGCGCGCGCGGCGGAAATCATCTCCATCAGCGCATCCACGGCCACGCGGCAGCCTTCGATTTCGCTGCCCTTCACATAGAGAAGGTTCTCGTCGCAGTAGTCGCGCATCATCACCAGATCGTCCGGCACGTAGCCGTCCGGCAGCGGGTTGGCGGCATTCACCAGCAGCGGCACGGCGTCCTGCACGGGCTCAGGCGTGGCGACGGCAATATTTCCGGCGCCCTGCGCCGAAAAATCCGTCTGCGGCACGCTGTCGGTGAACGTCGCGCCCTCGGTGGAGAACGCTTCCGGCGTGGTCATCACGCCGCCGTTGGAAAACGTGAAGCTCTCCTCCGCCGCGGACGTTCCGGCCAAGAGCGCAACGGAATGCAGCAGCTTCCCGCCCGCCGCGCTCATGCGCGCCAGCGCGTCCGCCGCAAGGCTTTCATTCGCTTTGATTTCGCTCGCCACGCAGACAGTCAGAATCGCCACCACAAGCGTGGACAGGAACGGGAATTTCTTTCTCCTGCGGAACATGCTTCCCTCCGTTTGCCGCCTTTCGTGTTTTGTATCAGTATAACATCTTCGGAAAATTCCGTCAACGCGACGCTTGCACGGCCATGCCCGCAATGCTATAATACGCGCGAAAGAGGGTGACGCAATGCTTTGCCGTTTGGCCGGAGAAAAGGATCTGCCCGCCGTGCAGGCCATGTTCCACGAGATCGTCGATCACATGAACGCCATTGGCGTCTGCATCTGGGACGAGGTTTACCCCTGCGCGTTTTTTGCGGAGGATATCGCAAACAAGGAACTCTACCTGCTGCAAAATGATGACGCGCTCGCGGCGGCGTTCGTTCTCAGCCCCGCGTGCGAGGGCGATTCGGTCATCCGCTGGCAGGATTGCGGGGCAAAAGCGCTGTATCTGCGCCGCTTCGGCGTAAGCGCCGGGCTTTCCCGCCGCGGGATTGGAATGCAAGCCGTCGGCGAAGCCGCCCGCATTGCGCGCGAATCGGGCGCGCAGTGGCTGCGGCTGCTCGTGTGCGAGGCGAACATGCCCGCCATGCGCCTGTATGAAAAGGCGGGCTTCACGCGCGGCGGCGGCTCGTTCGATCTGGATTTTTACGACGGCTCATCCCTGCACGAATACGGCTACGAGCTCAAGCTATAAAAGCCGCGCCCTGCGCGGCATAAAAAAACAGCCCCTTCACCCGAATCTGCGGCGAAGGGGCTGTTTTTTTTCAGCGGGAAAGTTCGTCCTTGCGGAAATACTCGCGCGTCATTTGCACCACGACGCCGGAGAGCGCCAGCAGCGCGATCAGGTTCGGAACGGCCATGAAGCCGTTGAGCGTATCGGCGATATTCCACACGAGCGAGAGATTGAGCGTCGCGCCAACGACAACGGAAGCAATGAAAACAATCTGATAGACGAGCACGCCGCGGTTGCGCGTGAGATACCCGAAGCAGCGCTGTCCGTACAGCGACCACGAAATGATGGTCGAGAAGGCGAAGAAGAAAATCGCAATCGCGATAAAAATGCTGGAAACCTTCGGGCCGAACACCGTGCCGAACGCGAGGATCGTCGTATCCGCGCCGGCGAGATCGGCGTTGCCCCACGGCACCACGTTCGAGCTGAGCACGACGAGCGCCGTCATCGTGCAGACGACGATGGTATCGGCAAATACTTCAAACACGCCGTAAATGCCCTGCCGAACCGGATTCGTTTCGCTCGAGCTCGCGTGCGCGATGGGCGCCGAGCCGAGGCCGGCTTCGTTGGAGAACACGCCGCGTCCCACGCCGCGCTTGATTGCGTTCATCAGCACAAAGCCCGAAACACCGCCAAACGCCGCTTCCGTGGTGAACGCCGCCTGGAAGATGCTCTTGAACACCATGCCGATGTTGCTGATATTTGCAAAGATCACGATCAGCGAGCCGATGATATAGAACACGCTCATTGCGGGCACGAGCTTCTCCGTCACGCTGCCCAGACGCTTGATGCCGCCAATGACCACCAGCGCGACAAGCGCCGCAATCACCGCGCCTACGATCAGGCGGACGGTCGTTTCCATCGCCGTGCCGGTGATGACGGTCGCAGTCACCGAGTCAATCGCTGCCACAAACGTTCCGGCAATGGTGTTCACCTGCGTCATGCTGCCAATACCGAAGGCCGCCAGAGCGCCGAAGACGGCGAACATCGTGCCGAGCCAGCCCCAGCCCTTGCCGAGCCCGTTCTTGATGTAATACATCGGGCCGCCGACCCATTCGCCCTTCGCATTTTTCTCGCGGTATTTCACGGCGAGCACAATTTCCGCATATTTGGTACACATGCCCATCAGCGCGGCAACCCACATCCAGAAAACGGCGCCGGGGCCGCCGAGCACAATCGCACCGGTAACGCCCGCAATGTTGCCCGTACCGACCGTCGCGGCCAGCGCCGTGCAAAGCGCCTGGAACGGCGTAATCTCGCCCTCGCCCGCAACGCTCTTTTCCTTGCGGAACACCTTGCCGATGGTGTTTTTCATGATGTAGCCGAACCTGCCGAACTGCAAAAAGCCGTTGCGCACGCTCAGAAACGCGCCCGTGCCCACAAGCAGCGCGCACATGAACACGCCCCACGCAATATCATTGAGGAAATTATTCACAGCGGAAACCTTTTCGGCGAGACCAATCTCCGCCGCTTCCGTCTCCGCCGCATCCTCCGCAGCAGGTGTCTGCACGACGGGATTTCCGTCGGCGTAGCTGCCGATGCTCACGGCGTTTCCCGTCGCCTTCTGGTTCGTATCGACGAACGCGGAAGCGATCAGCACGCCGAAGATCACGACGCAAAGCAAAATCCGAACGAGCGTGGTTTTTTTCATGAGCTTCCCTTCTTTTCTTTCCGAAACGACATTTTGCCGGACGGGAGATTCAATATACAGGATAATATACCCGATCTTTCCGGAAATTTCAAGGGAAAAGTGAATATTTCGTCCGCAAAAATTCCATTTTCTTTATCAAGATAAAGAAAAAACCGATTTTTCTGCGAATTTTCGCGTTCAGGAATTCACTTGCCGCTGTTTTTTGCGCCGTTTTCGGCAGCCGCGCCGCAGGAAAAAGCGCCGGATTTCTCCGACGCTTTTCGGGTTTGCAGTTTTTCAGGCCGCGCCCTGCGCGGCAAAATGCCGTTGCGTTTCTCAGTGGAAAATCGAGCACGCCACGAAGATGGCGGACATCAGAGAGGCGACGAGCGAAACGACGGTGATCTGCGTGTTGATCGACGGGCCGGCGGTATCCTTGAAAGGATCGCCCACGGTGTCGCCGACGACGGCCGCCTTGTGCGCCTCGGAGCCCTTGCCGCCCTCATGGTCGGATTCGATGTACTTCTTGGCGTTGTCCCAGAGGCCGCCCGCGTTGGACATGAACAGCGAGAGCAGCAGGCCGCTGACGATGTTGCCCATCAGGAAGCCGCCGATGGCCTTCGGGCCGCCGATGAAGCCGACGACGAGCGTGGCGATGATCGTCATCAGGCCCGCCGGGATCAGCTCGCGCAGCGCGCCCGCCGTGGCGATGTCGATGCAGCGGTCGTATTCCGGCTTCACGCCGGGCTTGCCTTCGCGCAGGCCGGCGATCTCGCGGAACTGGCGATGGATTTCAGCGACCATGCGCTGCGCGTTTTTGTCCACGCCCAGAATCAGCATGGCGGAGAACACGGCGGGAATCGCCGCGCCGATGAGCATTCCGAAGAAGACGACCGGATCCATCAGGTCAAAGCCGGTGATCAGCTCGCGTCCGGCAGCGGCCAGCGCAGCGTTCGCTTCGGACATATACGCGCCCAGCAGGGAGATAACCGTAAGACCCGCGGCGCCGATGGCGAAGCCCTTCGTCACGGCCTTGACAGTGTTGCCGGCGCTATCAAGCTCGTCGGCGATGCGGATGGTTTCTTCGCCCAGATTGCCCATTTCTGCAAGACCGCGGGCGTTGTCAACGATGGGGCCGTAAGCGTCGTTGGAGATGATCATGCCGACGATGGACAGCATACCGACGGCGGCCATGGCGATGCCAAACAGCGCATAGTCGGAGCCGAGCGGTTCGCACAGCTTATACGCGCACAGCGCGGAAATGGCAATGCCGATCATGGCGGGCAGCGCGGAAATGAAGCCGTAGGAGACGCCGGAGAGCACCGTGAACGCGGAACCGGAGCGCGACGCGTGCGCAACCTTGCGGACGATCGGCTTGGAATCGTCGGTGAAGTAGTCGGTGGTGATGCCGATCAGCACGCCGACCAGCAGACCCACGGCGGAAGCGCCCCAGATGCGCCAGGAGAAGCCTTCAAAGAGGAGCGTGCCCAGCGCGGTCATCGCAAGGAACACGCCGGAGGTGACGTAGGTGGAAGAATTGAGCGCCTTGGTGGGCGTGGAATTCTTGCCGATTTTCGCCGTGGCAATGCCGATGATGGAAGCGATCAGACCCAGCGCCGCATACATGAACACCATTTCGGTGTTGGCGTGCGTCGAAGCGTCCAGCGTGCTGGCGATAACAAGCGCGGAGGTCATCGCGGCGACGTTGGAATCGAACAGGTCGGCGCCCATGCCGGCCACGTCGCCCACGTTGTCGCCCACGTTGTCGGCGATGACGGCGGGGTTGCGCGGATCGTCCTCAGGAATGCCAAGCTCCACCTTGCCGGTCAGGTCAGCGCTCACGTCGGCCGTCTTGGTGAAGATGCCGCCGCCGGCCTTGGCAAACAGCGCCAGAGAGCTTGCGCCGAAGGAGAAGCCGAGGGAAATGGTGGTGTCGCCAAACAGCAGCAGGATGCCGGCCACGCCGAACAGGCTGATGCCCACGACGGCCAGACCCATCACCGCGCCGCCGCGGAAGCCGATGAGGAACGCGGGCTTGATGTCCTTGCTCGCAGCCTCGGCGCAGCGACCATTAGAGGAAGTGGCGACGATGATACCCATCTTGCCCGCGATGGCGGAGAAAACGGTGCCCGCCAGATACGCGACGACCATGGACAGGTTGCGCCCAACGCCTTCGCCCTTCCAGATGGGAGTGGGCAGGAATACAAACAGGAACACGGAAGCCACGGCCGCGAACACGGCGAGCATCTTGTATTCCTTGCGCATGAAGGTGTTCGCGCCGGCCTTGATCAGCGCGGACACTTCGCGGATGGTTGCGTTCTCAACCGGCTGCCGCTTCACCCACAAATGCAGGTAAACGGCAAACGCAATCGCGATTGCGACGGAGAAGAACGAGATGCAGTAGACGAGCGTCATAAGGGAGTCCCTCCTTATAAGATTGGTGCGGCGCCGGGCCGTCGAACCCGGCAGAAATCGTCCCGCGGCAAAAAGCGCTGCGGAAACGAAAACCATTGGACGCGGACGCAACCCGACGCGGCGTTTCTGCATAAAAAATAGGCTTCACTGCAAAGCGTGAAGCCAAACCGCGCCCCGGACGGGACGACGGCCAACCCAGATAAATAGGGCGTTTAAACGCCCTATGACAGACTCCACCACTTATCATCGGTTGCGCTGTTATTATATGCGATAGACTCGCATACGTCAACGCAAAAAGCCGTCAAAATTTAATAAATTTACATTCGCACTGGCTTACATACCGTTAATTCTTTAAGAAAACATGCGTGCAAATCGGGCGTGCGGCGCGAATACAGCTTGCATATTTGCTGCGTGCGTGATATAAAGAAACCAGAAATTTCAGCAAAAACGGGGGGAATTCTTTATGCCTTGCACTACGATTCTTGTCGGAAAAAACGCGACTTATGACGGATCGACGCTGATGGCGCGCAACGAGGATTCCGGCGCCGGAACCTTTACGCCGAAGAAGTTTATTGCCGTCCGGGCGGAAGATCAGCCGCGGCACTATAAAAGCGTCATTTCCAAAATCGAGATTGATCTGCCTGAAAACCCTGTGCGCTATACGGCCATGCCCAACGCGCTTGCGGACGAGGGCATCTGGGGCGCGGCCGGCGTGAACGAGCACAACATCGCGATGACAGCCACGGAGACCATCACCTCCAACCCGCGCGTTCTGGGCGCAGATCCGCTGGTCAAAGGAGGCATCGGCGAGGAGGATCTGGTGACCCTCGTGCTGCCGTATATCCGCTCGGCGCGGGAAGGCGCGGCGCGGCTTGGCGAATTGATCGAGCGTCACGGCACCTACGAAATGAACGGCATCGGCTTCCAGGATGTAAACGAAATCTGGTGGTTTGAATCGATCGGCGGGCATCACTGGATGGCCAAGCGCGTGCCCGACGACGCATACGTCGTCATGCCGAACCAGCAGGGAATCGACCGCTTCGATTTTGTGGACGCTTACGGCGCACAGACCGCGCACATGTGCGCGCCGGATCTTCTGGCGTTTGTGCAAAAGAACCATCTGGACCGCGCGATCGGCGCGCCCGACGCGGCGGAAAACACGGCTTTCGACGCGCGCGCCGCGTTCGGCAGCCGCAGCGACTCCGACCACACCTACAACACCCCGCGCGCATGGTTCATGCTGCGCTATTTCAACCCGCGCACCTGCGTCTGGGACGGCCCGGACGCCGCCTTCACGCCCGAATCGGACGACCTGCCGTGGAGCCTCGTGCCGGAAAAGAAAATCACCATGGAGGATATCAAGTACGTGCTCTCGTCGTATTATCAGGGCACGGACTACAACCCCTATGCCCGGCACGGCGACGCTTCCAAGCGCGGCAAGTACCGCCCCATCGGCGTGAACCGCAACAACTTCATGGCCGCCACGCAGCTGCGGCCGTATATGCCGGAGGCGCTTTGCGCCGTAGAATGGATTTCCGTCGGCTCCAACGCGTTCAACGAGGCGGTCGCCTTCTATGCCAACGTGACGGACACGCCCGCCTATCTCGCCAACACCGGCAGCGACGTCACGACGGAGAGCTTCTACTGGGCGAACCGGCTCATCGCCGCTTTGGCCGACGCGCACTATAACACCTGCGCCAATCACGTGGAGCGCTATCAGCTCAAACTCGCCTCGGAGTGCCACGCGCTTCTCAAGCGGTTCGACGCGGAATGCCCCGCCGAGAAGGACGCCGTCCCGGCGTATCTCGAGGAGTGCAACCGCAGCATTGCGGCGCGCGCAAAGGAACTGACGGACGAGCTGCTCGGCAAGGTGCTCTACACCGCAAGCTGCGGAATGAAGAACGCGTTCTCGCGTTCGGATGCGTGAGGCCGGCCATGCGATATCTGATTGCTGAAACGACCCGCGAGGAGCGGGAGAAAATCGTCGCCGATTCGCTCGGCGGCACGGAATCGGGCTGCGACGGCTGTATGCCGGGGCTTGCGGAAATGTATCAGGCGTACATCGACGGCGAAAAGGAGCTGCGCGAAATCAACATGGAGTTCCGCGCGCGCTACATCTCCGGCGATCAGCGCCCCGAGCGCGCGGGCTGTCCCGGCACAGGCGCATGAAAGGATCACCGATGAAAATTCTGATTACGGCGTTTGAGCCGTTCGGCGGCGAAACGATCAACCCTGCGCAGGAAGCCGTCCGCGCGCTGGATGAACGCATCGCGGGCGCGGAGCTAATCAAGCTGACGGTGCCGGTTGCGTTCGGCAGGTCGGTGGAAACGGTCTTTTGCGCAATGAAGGAAGCGCAGCCGGACGCGGTGCTGTGCGTCGGACAGGCGGGCGGCCGCTCCGCCGTCACGCCGGAGCGCGTCGCCGTGAACGTCATGGACGCACGCATTCCCGACAACGACGGCCGGCAGCCGGTGGACGAGCCCGTCTTTCCGGACGGCCCGGCGGCCTATTTCTCCACGCTGCCGATCAGGAAAATGGTCGCGCGCATCCGCGAGGCGGGCATTCCCGCCGAAATTTCCAACACGGCCGGCACCTATGTGTGCAACGAGCTGATGTACGGCGTGCTTCACCACATCGCGCGGGAGTTTCCCGGCACGCGCGGCGGATTCGTTCACGTGCCATTTCTGCACGAGCAGGCGCTGACGCGCGCAAACACGCCGTCGCTGTCCATGCAGGATCTCGTCACGGCGCTGGAGGCGGCGATTCGCGCCATCGCAGAGGACAACTGAAGCCGACGCATAAAAAAACGACGCGCTCCCCCTTGCGCACGCAATCGGGAAGCGCGTGTTTTTTTTCGCGGTCAGAAGTCGCGCAACGGCACAAAAACTCGTAGAGATGCCGGATGACCCTCTGACTGCAATCGTATCGACCGGCTTTGCCGGAAACATTCCTTACGCGGAGGAACAGCCGTCAGACTTACCTACAAACCTGACAGTGACGGAGCGCAATTCTTGAAAAAGTGGCTCTGCCACTTTTTCGACACACAGCCGGAACCCCTCA
>CAZKJW010000086.1:0-10018 GCA_964553125.1 uncultured Oscillospiraceae bacterium | reverse complement strand
GCTTGGGAGAGCGCTTCCGAAAACTATCGCAATGCGGACGCGCTGATGTGCCGGCAGGAAGGCGCGCTGGTTCTGCTTTACGCCGCAGAATGCTGCGGAGTAGACGCCATCGGCTACCAATACAACATCCCGCTGGAAGACCTGATTGCCGACGACGTGGACTTTTTTGAGGGTCTGACATGGGACTATCCGCTGCTGCCCGATATTTCAAAGCCTTACTATAATGAAACGCTTGCAAACTCCGAGCGTTACACATGGCGATGCGAGTTTGATTACGCAGACAACGCGAAGCGTTTTGTGGAATACATGTCCTTCGCAAACGGAAAAACTTATTTTGACTATGACGAGAGATACTCGCTCAACCTCAGCAGCGCGATGCTGCGGGGCGATGCGATCCGTGCAGTGGAGCGCCTGTATGAAAATGCGCGTTTCGCTAAATATACGCCCGCCGCAGAGGCCGCCTGTACGGTTTCAGAGGCGGCAATCGCCGCCGGAAAAACGATGCCGTCCGTTTCGTGGCAGCAGATTCCTGCGTGGAGGGGCTATTCCATCGGCCCGGGCTACTGGAATGCCTATCACGGCGCGGGGCTGCTCTATGAAAAAGAAGGCGTTGAGGTGCTGAGCGCGCTGGGGTTCAACTTTGTCCGCGCGCCGCTGGACTCCCGCGCAATCTTCAAGGGCAGCGACGCGAGCCTTGTCAATTCTGCTTATCTGGAAACGATGGACGATCTGATTGAATACTGCGCCGATGCGGGCATTCACGTCTGCTTTGATCTGCATGACATGCCCGGTTTCAACACGGCCGGCGAGGATTCAGCGATCACTCTCTGGTACGACGAAGAAACACAGGAGCATTTCACCGCGTTCTGGCGTTTTCTCGCGGAATACTACAAGGACGTTCCTTCCAATCTGCTCAGCTTTAACCTGCTGAACGAGCCGCGCGGCGCGGACGGCGAGCTGCCCGATGAGGTTTATTCCGCAGTCATGCGCAAGGCGATCGACGCAATCCGGAGCGTTACCCCGGACAGGCTGATTTTCATCGACACGCCCGCCAGTCTGGACGGCGTTCAGGTGAAAGGGCTGGCTGACGCACAGATTGTGCAGACACTTCACCCCTACTTTCTGGGCGACGGCACAACCCAATGGCCGATCTTTATGATCAACCTCTTCGTTCACAAGGACAACGGCGTCCTCACGCTGAAAGGCGACTTCCCCGCGGGAACAAAAATCGCCGCCAAGCTGGAGTCCGTACAGGGAGACAGCACATTCTGCCTGAATGCAGACGGGAAAACCGTCGCCAGCGTCGCGGCGGGCACGGAAGCGATCGGCGAAAACGGCTGCCACAGCATCTATGAGGAAGGCACGGAGGGCGAGTACCGGCAGTATGACGGCATTATGCTCGAATGCGAATTGCCGGAAGCTTGCGGACAAATCCAGCTGGTGCAGGAAGGCGGCTGCTGGTACGACATCAGGAACCTCAGCGTTGAAACCGACGCATACACCGTGAAGGTCAATTCCGATTTCGGCGTCGCTCCGGACGAAACCGTGCCCACCCTGCTCATCGATGAAAACGGCGGGCTTTCCGCCGAGAAAGACGGCACGCTGATTCTCCGCACGCGCGAATGGCTTGAGGATCTGCTGCGCCCCTACCGGGAGCTTACGGAGCAAACCGGAACGCTGGTCATGGTGCAGGAATTCGGCTTCAACGAAACCATCGATTATCAGGCGACTCTCGCAGCAGCGGAGGATTTCCTCTCCGTGCTGGATGAATACGGCATTCCGTGGTGCTCGTGGTACGGCAACTTCGGCCCCGTGATGGATCATCGCGAATGCGAATGGGCCATCATGTGGCAGGAAGACATGGCGCTGCGCCGGGGCGCTCAATACCAGCTGGTCTCGGAAAACTGGATGATCGACGTCGGCCTGATGGAAGTCTATCAGCGGCACATGAAATAAGCTGCGCCTTTCGCAAAGAAATCGGGCGGCCCTGCCGCCGAAAAAAGCGCCGTCCCTGTCCGCGCATTTCTGCGTGCATCGGGCGGGCGACAATAATAAAAATTCAGCCGGGAATCACAGGGCTCTGCCCCGATTCCCGGCTTTTCTTTTCTGTTGCGCTGCGCCGCCTTGTTTCACCCTGCGGCGTGCGGCGCGGTGGCTCCTGTGTATACAAGCGTCGGCGTGGTGATGTAGGTCTGAATCTGCGTCGCCGGATGGCGCAGTTTTTGCAGCACGAGCCGCCCCGCCTCCTGCCCCATCTCATACATGTTGACGTCCACAACGGTCATCGGCGGGTCGGTAAACAGGGAGAAGGGATAGGAATCGAACGTGATCAGCGCCAGCTCCTCCGGCACGCGGATGCCCTTCGCCTGAAGCGCCTGCATGAACCCCAAGGCAATCGGGTTGTTCGCGCAGGTCACCGCCTGCGGTCTCGGCTTCAGGCACGGCAGCGTGATGGAAACCGCCTGCCGGATCAGCCCCGCGCCGTCGTTGGCGTTGATGATGACGCTTTCCATTCCGGCGGGCAGATAGATGTAATACCAGCTCTCGTTCGCGGGGGCAGGCTCCATCGGATCGCCCGGCCATGCCCGTCGGCGCTCCACGCCCACATGCAGGGCCACGTCCAGTCGGCGGGGACATTCGCATACACAAGCAGCATTTCCGCTTCCTCCGCCGCTGCGGGCAGGACGGGCAGCAGCATGATGCACAGCAGCAAAGCAACCAGTTTCTTCATCGGTGTTTCCTCCTTCTTGCGCTTGAACGGTAACTCTGTAATTCAAGTATATCGTGCCAAAAAGGAGGTTAAAAGCGAAAAAGGAAACCGATTCCATTATGAAAATATCATTTTTAATGTGTTTATTCCCCTAAATTTTCAAAACGCGCGGGCGCGTTTCCCGCGTTTTTTGCCGCGTCACAGCGTGCTTTTTCTTCGCCGCTTTCGCGGAAGAATACACAGCCTTCCGAACCCCTCCCGCGCACAAAAAAAGCCGCGTTCGCGCCTCTGATGCGAAGCGTTCCCGTCGGCCGGCTTCATGCGTCCATAAACGGCTTATTCCTCTTGCTCGCCGCACTGCTTCATGCGCGCCTGATAGCCCTCGCCCCATGCGCACATGACCTCCAGCACCGGTCTGAGGCTATAGCCAATGTCTGTGAGCGTATACTCCACGCGCGGCGGAACCTCCGCGTAAACCTTTCGCGTCAGCAGCCCCTTGGCCTCCATGTCGCGCAGCTGCGCGGTGAGGACTTTCTGCGATACGCTCCCGATGGATTTTTTCAGCTCGCCAAAGCGCTTGGTTCCGTTCATCAAATCGCGCAGGATCAGCGTCTTCCATTTGTCGCCGATCATCAGAAGCGTCGTCTCGACGGGGCACGCGGGCAGATTCACGATGCAGCCTCCTTTGGTTTCCAAACGGAAACCATGCAACAAATAAGTACCTACTTTACAAAGGATACCCTTGTTGGTAGTATAAAAAAAGCGGCGCTCTGTCAAGCATGTCAAACGGAGGTTATCCCATGGAAAGAGTCTGTGAGTTTCTGAAAAAGGCCGGCACGTATTATCTCGCAACCGTCGAAGGCGACCAGCCGCGCGTCCGCCCCTTCGGCACGGCGCACATTTTTGAAGGCAAGCTGTATATCCAGACCGGCAAAGTCAAGCCCGTCTCTAGGCAGCTGTCCGCCAATCCCAAGGCTGAAATCTGCGCCTTTCAGGACGGCGCATGGCTGCGCGTCGCGGGCGAGCTGATCGAAGATGACCGCGTGGAAACGCGCAAATCCATGCTGGACGCGTATCCCAATCTGCGCGCCATGTACGACGAAAACGACGGAAACACGCAGGTGTTCTATTTCCGTCACGCCGTGGCCACCTTCTCCTCCTTCACCGCGCCCGCAGAAACGGTGGAATTCTGACTCATCCTGCTTTGGCCCTCCCTTGCGCAAGGGAGGGCTTTTGCTTTGGTGGGGGATGGCTTTCCCCGCCGCCCCATGTAACCGTCTCCCTCGGCCATTTTTGCCGCATTTCGCCCCGTTGCGCGCGCCTGCATTTGCGCCGAGTCCACGTTTTTGGCGCGCAGCGCCCATAAAAAAATGAATTTCCTTCATAATTATCTCATTTTTCAGTTGACGCTTTGTTAATTTGGCGTTATGATGTAACCGTAATGTAATAGTATCCCCGTGCGATTGGGGCGGCTTGATCTCTGCCGCCCGTTTTTCGCGCAAAAAAATGATAGCTTACGCTCACTTACATCAGGAGGACGACTATGCCGTCTGGAGCCGCTCACGCAACCGAAAAAAAGAAGATCCTCATCGCCGACGATTCGCAGCTCAACCGGGACATGCTCTCGGAAATGCTTGGCGACGCCTACGATTACCTCTACGCCGAGGACGGTGAGCACCTGCTCTCGCTGCTGTCCGAAAGCGTCGAGGCGGATCTCCTGCTGCTGGACATGCACATGCCCAAAATGAACGGCATGGACGTTCTCAAGGTAATGAACGCCAATCACTGGACGGACGAGCTGCCGGTTGTCATCATCTCCGCCGAAAACGACGTGGGATTTATTCGCAACGCCTGCCAGCTCGGCGCAATCGACTATGTGCAGCGCCCCTTCGACGCTTTCATGGTGCAGCATCGCGTGGAAAGCATCCTGAGCGTTTACACGCGCAACAAGCGGCTCGTGCGGCTGGTGGAAAATCAGGTGCTCCAGCGCGAAACCGTCAACAACACGCTGCTCAATATTCTCAGCCGCGTTCTGGAAACGATCAACTTCGAGTCCGGCAACCACACGCTGCGCGTGCAGCGCATCACCTCGCTGCTGCTCAAGCGGCTCGTCCGGCTCACCGATCAATACGCGCTCACGGAAGAGGACATCGCCATGATCAGCTCCGTCTCCGCGCTGCACGATATCGGCAAGATCGCCGTACCGGACGCCGTTTTGAACAAGCCCGGCGCGCTCACCATCGAGGAATGGACGCTGATGAAATCCCACACCGTCAAGGGCGATGAAATGCTCTGGGGGCTTCCCGTCGATCAGGGCGAAAAAATGATGGTGCTGGCGCACGAAATCTGCCGCCACCACCACGAGCGCTACGACGGCAGCGGCTATCCCGACGGCCTGCGGGGCGACGAAATCCCCATCTCCGCGCAGGCGGTCTCCGTCGCTGACGTATATGACGCGCTCACCAGCAACCGCTGCTACAAAAAAGCGTTCACGCACGAGCAGGCGGTTGAAATGATCGTCAACGGCGAATGCGGCTCGTTCAATCCCCTGCTGGTGCGCTGCTTCAAGGAAATTTCCGACGACCTGTTCACGGAGATGAACTGGAACGTTTCGGAAACGAACTACATGAGCAAAATCCAGAGCCTTGCGGACGAAGCGCTGGAAAAAGAAAACCTTCCCTCCAAGGATCGCGCCGGCTTCATCGCGGAGTGCGACCGGGCAAAGAAAGAATTCTTCTCCGAGCAATGCGGCGGCATTCAGTTTGAATACGACGCAGTGACGCGCAAGGTGCTGACCATCTTCCGCTATGACGCGGACGGCCGCAGGATCAGCCTGCCCAACACGGCGACGCATCTGCTGGAATTGAAGGACTGGGTGCTTCTTCAGGAGAAGGTGCGCCAGAGCACGCGCGAGAATCCCACCGTCACAATGACGGCGCTCATCCCGCTCAACGACGTGCCGCGCTGGTATCGCGTGACGGCGCGAAGCATCTGGGTGGAGGGTAGCAGCAGCTATGTGGCCGTTGTCGGGTGCTTTGAAAACATCCACGCCGAAATGGTACGCAAGGGAAAAGACCTTTTTGTGGGAGAGACGCGCATCACCGGCGATACGCTCAACGCCATGCGCAGCGTCTTCAATGAAGTCCGTCTGGTCGATCCGACGACGTGCGACGTGCTCAACCTGCGCGAGGACGGCTCCGTCGTGCGCAGTGAAACGAAATGCTACGCGCTGTGGAACTGCACGGAAAACTGCCGGAACTGCACGTCCGCAAAGGCGCTTCACTCGCCGAACTGGCTGAGCAAGCTCGCCGTCCGCGACGGGCGCATCTATTCCGTGCTCTCGCGCAGCGCGAAATGCGGCGGCGCCGACTGCGTGCTTGAGGTCGCACTGTGCATGGAGGATATGGCTGCGAAGCATTCGGGAAGCGTCGGCTTCCTGCCGGACAGCGCCACCTTGCAGGGCTACTATCGCGACACGCTGACGGGCGCGTATTCGCGCGCCTATTTCGACAGCTTCTGCGGCAGCCTTGAGCACGCAAAGGGCGTGGCCGTGGTGGACGCAAACCAGATCCGAAGCATCAACGACGCCTATGGCCACATTGCCGGCGACGCGGCGCTGAAATGCCTCGCCGCCGCCATCCGCTCCTGCATCCGCGAAAACGACGTGCTCATCCGCTACGGCGGCGACGAGTTCCTGCTGCTGTTTCTGGATATCGAATCGGGCGCGTTCTTTGAAACGCTGGAGAAAATCAAGCGGGCTGCCAGCGCATTGGCGCTGCCGGAGTACCCCGGAATGCAGCTCAGCGTGAGCGTCGGCGGCGCTTACGGCGTCGCTCCGCTGAGCCGCGCCATTGCCGCGGCGGATAAGGCCATGTATCGCGATAAGTTTCAGGTGGAGGAGTAAGCCATGACGCTACACGATTTCTATGCCGCGCTCGGCGGCGACAGTCGGCAGGTTCTTGACAGACTTCTCAGCGAAAGCATGGTGCGGCGGTTTCTGCACAGGTTTCCCGACGATCCCTCGTACTCCGAACTGAAGGCGGCGCTTGCCGCCTCTGATTTTTCCACGGCGTTTCGCGCCGCCCACACGCTCAAGGGCACGGCGGCAACCCTCGGGCTGGACGCGCTTTCCGTCGCCGCCTCGGAGCTTACGGAAGCGCTGCGCGGCGCATCCACGGCGCCAAAGCCCGGCCTCGTCGCCGCAGTGGACGCCGCCTACCGGCACGCAACCGAAAGCATCGGACAGCTGGACGCGTAAGCCTCTGATACAATCAAAAGCCCCGTCCGAAGCGCCTGACGCGCGCCGCCTTCCCCCGTATCGTTTTCCGATATACTTTCCCGCGCCCATAGGAGGATGCCGATGAATTCCCATGCACAGGCGAAAAAAATCCGGATACTCGAACAGCTTGCCGTCAACGCCGGCGCGTATTATTCCTTCAACCTGACGCAGGACAGGATTCCCGGCATCGTCTGGCAGGTTGCCGACGGGCAGCGCGTCAACGTCAACGAGCTGGCCGGGCTTCCCGAAGACGCGCGGCTGACCGACTATCTCGCCTTCTGGGGAAACCGGCTCGCGGGCAGGGAGCGCGAAGCCTACTTCGCTTTCTTCAGCCGGGAGCATCTTCTGGACTGCTATCGCAGCAGGGAAACCCACCTGGTTCATTCCTACCGCACGGAAACGGCGACGCTGCGCCCAATGATCGCCGAGCAGCACGTCATCCTTTTCGACGACGACGAAACCGGCGATATTCTCGGCGTCTCCTATATCATCGACCGAACCGAAACGCACAGAAAAGAAGCGTATCTGCGCGAATTGAAAGCAAGCAACCAGACGCTTGAAACCGAGCTGGACAACGACCGGCGCTATCTGGACGTGCTTTCGCGCAAATATATTCTGGTCTATCATCTTCAGCTGGACACGGACAGCGCGAAGGTGCTCAACCTGAACTCACACGCCAACGTGCGCAGGTTTCCCTGCATCTATCTGGGCGCGCAGTTCCGCTTCAGCGAGCATGTCCGCGATTTTGCCGCTCGGTTCATCGTCGAGGACAGCGAGAACTTCATCCGGATGCTCGACCTTGACTACATCGCCCGGCAGCTCAGCACGCTTTCGCGCTATTCCTTCCGCTATACGGGCGTGCCGAATCAGGTCGGCAACCGCTATTTTCAGGTTCACGTCGAGCGGTTTTCGCCCGACCGCTTCGACGGGCAGGCGCTCATCATCGCCGAAGAAATCGACAACCTTGTCGTCACCGAAATGCAGCGGCAGGCGGAGCTGGACACAGAGCGCCGCTATCTGGACGTGCTCACGCGCGATTATACAGCGGTGTATCACCTCAA
Organism: uncultured Oscillospiraceae bacterium; assembly: GCA_964553125.1. Lineage (GTDB taxonomy): Bacteria > Bacillota > Clostridia > Christensenellales > Aristaeellaceae > Aphodomonas. The sequence goes on along the minus strand of CAZKJW010000086.1, from coordinate 1,968 downwards.
CCTGCACGAAAACACCTACACGCTCATCAAGGCCGAAACAAGCACCATGTCGCACGACATGTTCTCGGAAAGAATCCGCACGCGCTACGACTATCCCGCGCGTCTGCGCGTTTTCTGCGAGGAGTTTGTAGCGCCCGAGCAGCGCGCGGATTTCATGCGCTGCATGAGCTCGCAGAATATCCTTCAGGTGCTTCAGCGCGCTTCGCGCTTTCTCTATCGCTATCGCGTGCTGCCAAGGGACGACAACCGCGTTTTCTTTGAAGCGCAGGCGCTTCCCATGAGCGACAGCCTTGAAAGCGGCAACGTGCTCATCGCGTTCCGCTGCATCGACGATATCGTCACCGCAGAGCAGCGCCGCCAGATCGAGCTGGAGGAGCAGGTGCGGCGCGAGCAGAACAAAAACGAAACGCTGCGCGCGCTCGGGCGCAACTACCACGCCATCTTCCAGATTGACCTGCCGAACGATACCTACACGGAGGTTGCCTGTCACGACTCCATCCGGCATTACTACGCCTGCTCGTCTCTTTCGGCAAGGCGGATGATGGAATACGTCTGCAACAATTATGTCGCCGCGCGCCACAGGGAGCAGATGTCCCGCTTCTTCGATTTGAGCACGCTCGTCGCCCGCATGGAGAACAGGGAGTTCATCGAGGTGGACTGCGTTTCCACGGAAGGCAACTGGCACCGCGTGAAGTTCATCGTCAAGCGGCGCGATGAAAACGGCGCGGCCATGCACGTGCTGTATGTGACGCAGATTATCGACAGCGAAAAGCAATACGAGGAGCACCTCATCGCCAAGGCGGAATACGCCGAATATGCCAACAAATCCAAGACGGAGTTCGTCTCCAAGGTGGCGCACGATATCCGCACGCCCATGAACTCCATCTTCGGCTTCCTTGAAATCGCAAAAGCGAATCTGGACAACCGCGACAAGCTGCTTTACAGCCTTGAAAAAATCCGCGTAGCGGGCGAGTTTCTCAAGGAGCTTGCCGACGACGTGCTGGATATTTCGCGCATGGAGCACGGCAAGATGAAACTCCAGCCGGCGGAGATTCACCTGACAAGCATGCTGGAAGATTTTGCGCAGGCCACCCGATACGCCCAAAGGAACAAGACGCTGAACATGCGCTTCACCTTCCACGATATCGTGCATGACGTCATCGTCGCCGATTCCCTTCGGCTCAAGCAAATCTTTGCAAACGTGCTTTCCAACGCCACCAAGTACACGCCCGACGGCGGCAACGTCGAGTTTGAAGTCTATCAGGAACCGCTCGCCGAAAGCGGCCGCGTGCGGCTTGTCTCCGTGATCACAGACACCGGCATCGGCATGACGCAGGAGCTTCTGGGCCGGATGTTCGCCAGTTTCGAGCGCGGAACGGACACGCGCATCAATCAGGTCAGCGGCTACGGGCTGGGGCTTACCATCGTCAAGCAGCTGGTCGATCTGATGGACGGCACCATCAACGTGCAAAGCACGCCCGGCGAAGGCACGACCTTCCGCATCACGCTGGATGTTCCCTTCGCGCAGGACAGCCCCGTTCCCCCGCCGCCCGCGGAAACGCCCGATTCGGCGCTATGCGCCGGAATGCACCTGCTCGTGGCGGAGGACAACGAGCTGAACCGCGAGGTGATCACGGAGCTTCTGTCCATCTACGGCGTCTCCTGCGACTGCGTCGCGGACGGCGCGCTGTGCATCGAGCGCTTCCGCATCGCCGCGGACAGATACGACGCCATCCTCATGGACATGCAGATGCCCAACCTCAACGGCATCGAGGCGGCCAAGAAGCTGCGCGCGCTGCCGCTTGCGGCTGCAAAGACGGTGCCCATCATCGCCATGACCGCCAACGCGCTCAAGGACGACGTGCGCAAATGCCTCGAAGCCGGAATGAACCTGCACCTGACAAAACCTGTCGACATGAAAGCGCTGACGAAGGCGCTCATGGAATTCAAACGCGCGGCACAGCCGGA
>CAZKJW010000085.1:0-10393 GCA_964553125.1 uncultured Oscillospiraceae bacterium | reverse complement strand
TGCCCTTGGATTCCACATATTTTGTTCTGCGGATGGTGTCAGGGAAGTGGGAGTTGCCGCCGTCAATTAAAATATCGCCGTCCTCGAGAAGCGGCAGCAGCTGCTCGATCATGTCGTCCACCGCATTGCCCGCTTTTACCATCATGAACACCTTGCGCGGTTTTTCGAGGTTCGCAACCAGCTCTTCGAGCGTGTGGCAGCCGATGATGTTCTTGCCCGCGGCACGGCCACTTACGAACTTGTCCACTTTTTCGGTCGTGCGGTTGAAGACCGCCACGGTGAAGCCCTTCGACTCCACGTTCATGACGAGGTTCTCCCCCATCACGGCAAGGCCGATTAAACCGATGTCTGCTTTTTTCATATGTATGTTTCTCCTTACCGCTGCACACGGGCGTTGCCCTTGTAGATATCCCAGACTTGCTTTTCATCGGCGGGCTCGGCGTAGTCGTTGAGGCTCGATGCCGCCAGAGCGCCGCTTGCCCAGCCGAATTGCAGGCATTTTTCCGGTTCCCAGCCGTTCAGAACGCCGTAGAGTAAACCGCCCGAGAAGCCGTCGCCGCCGCCGATGCGATCCATGACTTGGATCTCTCTGGGTTCTTCGACGTACCATTTGCCGTCCGCCAGCAGAATCGCGCCCCAGAGGTGTTCGTTGGCAGAGATGACCTGGCGGAGCGTCGTGGCAAACATCTTCGCGTTCGGGTATTTTTCCTGCACCTGCGTGATCATGGCTTTGAAGGATTCGATTTTCGAGCCGAGATCTTTTCCGCCCGCTTCAGGTCCCTTAAAGCCGAGGCAGAGCTGAAAGTCCTCCTCGTTGCCGATAAGAACGTCCGCGCAGGAGGCAATTTCATGGAATGCCTTGGAAAGTTCTTCCTCACGACCCTTCCAGAACGTCGCGCGGTAGTTCAGATCGAACGAAACGAGCGTTCCGTACTGCTTTGCCGCTTTCGCCAAAGCGAGGCAGCACTCGGTCGTCTCGTGACTCATAGCCGCGATCAGACCGGACAAATGCAGAATGCCAATGCCTTCGTCACCGAAGATGCGCTCGATGTCAAAATCCTCGATTGAAAGAGTTCTTCCCACCTCGCCTGCCCGGTCATTCCAGACGCGAGGCGCACGGAGTCCGAAGCCGGAATCCGCGACGTTGAACTGATGGCGGTAACCCCACGGGCCGCCCTGCTCGACCTCGAGGCCTTCAAAGCGGATGTTCCGCGCGCGCAGCTGACGCTTGATGAAGTCCGCCATCGGGCTTCCCTTGACGAATTTCGTCAAGACCAGGCACTCACGGCCGAGGCTCGAGGCGATGTTCAGGACGTTTGACTCGGCGCTCGTCGCCTGCAGGTAAAACAGATTGCTGTTTTGCACCGCCATCCGGTTCTCCGGCGTGATGCGCAAGCCCATGCTCGTCGGGCACGCGATGGCGTAACGATAGGTATTTTTCATATTCATTTGCTTTTTCTCATATTCCTGCATCTGGCTTTCGTTCACTCCGGCGTTCCGCCGTAAATCCGGCCTCTCATGTCCGGGTTGACAAATTTCCGGCTTCGTTCAATATAAGCGTTTACCGGCTCGAGTCCATAGGCCTGCGCCAGCTCCTTCGCGCGCACATCATCGCGCCGGGAGGCCAGAATAAACCAATGGTCGCTGTCTACGGCTTTGTCTACAACTATTTCAGGATGCTCGCGCAAAAGCGCGTCCCGGCGCTCCAGATTGTAGTTTCTGTGGAAAATGCAGCGGTCCAAATCTAGTTCCAAATAATGAAGCCCAATCTCCTCCGGCGCGCTCTGCCGGTAGTAGAGCTCTTCCCCGTCCAGATCAACCGCCGTGCTGTCGCAGGAGCGCGTTGCCGAAACAATATAATAATGGTTCAGGCAAGCCAGCGCCCGGCAAGCCAGACGGCCGGGATAGTCGCTGACAAAAAAGATAATTTCGGCCTGCTGCTCCTGCAAACCCTGCCAGAGCTCCGTAAAATTCGCGTCAAAGCAGATTGCAAAGCCGACGCGGCCAAAGTCCGTGTCCACCGTCACAACCTCTTTTCCGGGCATTACCGCAATGCTGCGCTCGGTCAGCTCCGAAATAACCGGGAACATTTTGTGGTACTCGGCGCAGATGCTTCCCTCTCGGTCAATCATCAGCTCCGTATTGTAGCATTTCCCGTCCGGCGCGGGCCGGTCGACCGGGCAGATCACATACGCGTGCTTTTCAATCGCAAGTGCCCGGAACTCTTGCAGCAGAGCGGAGTCGTCCGTGTCGATCGGCGCGCCCTCTCCCTGCCATTCCTCCGGAAGCATGATAACGTCGACGGGTCTGGTATCCTCCCGCAGGGCCCGCAGCACCTCCTGCGCCGGTTTTCCTTGAAATGTCGCCGCCAGTATTTTTACGAGTCTCGGCATGAAAGTTCCTCCTGTTTTTAGAGCGGATCTCCACAACCGAACCGGTGTGAAGATCCGCTGAGAGTTGTTAGTTCAGATATTCATCGACATTGTCTGGGGTAATTGCCTTGTAGGGAATGATGTATTCCTTTTCCACAGGCTCGCCGGCAATGAGCTTCAGAATCACGTCGTACATCGTGCGTCCCATCGACGGGCCGTCGTTGAGAACGGTCATCGCCATCGTGCCGTCCTTGACCGCCTGAATCGCGTCCGGAATCGCGTCAACACCAACAACAATCACATCGCCCGTCTTGCCTGCGCCGGCAATGGCTTCAATCGCGCCGAGCGCCATGTTGTCGTTCTGGGAGATGATCGCGTCGAGATCGGGATACTTCTGGAGCAGGTTCTCGGTGATCGTCATGCCCTTCTCGGTCGACCATTCGCCGGATTCCTCTGCCAGAATTTCAACGTCCGGGCGGAGCTCATAGAGCTTCTTGATGCCTTCGCTGCGCAGAATCTGGCCGCTGTGGCCGAGGATGCCGAGCAGGATGCAGCACTTGGCGTTCTCCGGCAGAACCTCCGCCAGATAGTCCGCCTGAAGCTCCGCAGATTCGTTGTCGTTCGCGCCGACAAAGATGTAGTCGCCGCCGTTCGTCTTCATGTCAAACTCGATGACCTGAATACCGGCCTTGTTCGCCTGATTCACAACGTCAACCAGCGCTTCCGCATCGACCGGTGTCAGGCAGATGATGTCCATCTTCTTTGCGATGAAGTCTTCGATCTGCGAGATTTCCTTGGTGACATTTGCCTCGTGGTCGACAACCTCATACTGGATGTTGCTTTCCTTATCAAGGCCTTCCTTCAGGGCGTTGACAATGTTCGCCTGATGGTCGCCGGAGACCTGAAGGGCAATGCCGACCTTCCAGATCTTTTCGCTCGATTCGTCCTTCGTTTCCGTCTGCTCCGCCGCAGAATTGTCGGTGCTCGGCGTCGCAGCCTCAGGGGTCTGCTTGGTCGTGCTGCACGCGGCCAGCGAAAGCAGCATCGCCAAAATGAGAAGCGCAACCAGTGTTTTTTTCATTTTTATCCTCCTTATTTACCGGAACCAGAATATTTTTTGAATGATCCCGGATGAATCCAAATTGCTTATTTCCGTCTGCGCTTGGAAACTGCGTCCAGGCAGATGGCCGCCGTGATGATCACGCCACGCACAATCTGCTGATAATACGCGTCAACGCCAAGAATGTTCAGCATATTTCCCAGAACGCCCATGAACAGCGAGCCGATCACGGTTCCGTAGATCGTACCCGTGCCGCCGCTCATGCTCGTGCCGCCGATGACGACGGCTGTCATCGCGTCAAACTCCACGCCGTCCGCCATATTCGGCTGGCCGACGCCGAGGCGCGCCGTCAGAATCAGGCCGGCAATCGCCGCAAAAACACCGCTGTATACCATAAGGCCGACCTTCAGCCGCTTGATATGGATACCGGCCGCCTCAGCCGCAAAATGGTTGCCGCCGACGGCATAAATGTGTCTGCCGGTGCTCGTTTTATTCAGAATGATCCATGTCAGAATGCCGAGGATGATGACAAGCAGCAGCGGCACGGGGAGAATGTTGAACAAAACACCCTGCCCCAAAAACTTGAACTCCGCACTCAGGCCTGTGACGGTATAGCCCTTTGTTACAGCGAGCGCTGCGCCGCGCGCCGCGGTCTGCATCGCCATCGTTACGATAAACGGCGGCAGATCAAACTGCGTGATGACAAGTCCGTTGATGAGGCCGACGAGCGCGCCGAGCAGCAGCGTCGCAAGAATCGCAACCGGCATTGCCACACCGAGGTTTCCCATCAGGTTGGCGGCAAAAATGCCCGTAAATGCCATCACCGCGCCGGGAGAAAGGTCAGTCATGCCGCCGATAAACAGCAGCGTCATCGCAAACGCGACCACCGTCGTATACGAGGTCTGCCGCATCACGTTCAGAATATTTGATTTTGTCAGAAACGATTCCGCACTGACGCTCATAATGATACAGACAAGCAGCAAGACGAGCGTTGTGCCAAACTTCTGCATGAAATCAGCGATCTGATTTCGGTTCCAGCCAATCCTGTTTTTCAAGTCAGTTCTCCCCCAGTTGCCAAAGTCATTATTTTTTCCTGCGTTGCCTCCTGCCGGTTCAGCTCTCCCGTCAGACGACCCTCGTGCATCACCAGAATGCGGTCGCTCATGCCCAGAATCTCCGGCAGCTCCGAGGAGATCATGACGACGGCCAGACCCTGCGCGGCCAGATGGTGAATCATCTGGTAGATTTCATATTTCGCGCCCACGTCGATGCCTCGTGTGGGTTCATCGAGAATGATAACCTTCGGCTCTCCCATCAACCATTTTGCCAGAATGACCTTCTGCTGGTTGCCGCCGGACAGCGATACCACCTGCTGCTCCGATCCGCTGGCTTTGATGTTGAACGCTCGGTAATACTCCATGGCGCAGGCCTTCTCCGCTTTTTTGTCGATAAACACCGGCTTGCGGAAGCGGTGCAGATGCGGCAGGGAGATGTTCTCCACAATCGAGCGGCGCGGCACGAAGCCGGTCTTCTTTCTGTCCTCGGGCACCATTACAATTTTGTTCCGAATCGCGTCCGCGGCGCAATGGATGGCAACCGGCTTCCCGTCGAGCAGAATCTGCCCGCCCTGCATGCGGTCAAGACCGACTACCGCGCGGAACAGCTCGCTCCGGCCCGCGCCCATGAGCCCCGAAATCCCGACGATTTCGCCGTATCGAACCGAGAGATTGACGTCAAAAAAGCGTTTTCCGTCGGTCAGCTCCCGCAGCTCCAGCGCAACGTCTCCGATCGTTTTCTCTTCCGGCTGCGGAAAAACGTTTGTGATGCTCCGCCCGACCATCATGCTGATCATTTCGCTGCGGTCCAGATTTTTAACAGCCTTGGTCGCGACGAATTTTCCGTCGCGCAGGACCGTGACCTCGTCGCAGATCTGCTCGATTTCCTCGAGCTTGTGACTGATGTAGAGGACGGAAATTCCCCGCGCCTTCAGCTCGTGAATGCGCTCGATCAGGGTCTGCGTTTCCTGAAGCGTCAGCGCCGAGGTCGGCTCGTCCATGATGATGACCTTCGCATTTTTGGCGATTGCCTTCATGATCTCAACCATCTGCATCTGTGCGACGCTCAAGTTCCCGTACTTTTCATCCGGCGAAATATGCAGATTGTATTTTTCCAGGAACTGCTCCACGTTGCGGCGCATGGCCTTCCGGTCGATGAACCCGAGCGTGCCCTTCAGTTCCTCGTTGAGATAAATATTTTCTGTCACCGTCAGGTTCGCCGCGCCGGAAAGCTCCTGATGAATCATTACGATTCCCGCGCGCTTCGCGTCGTCGACGCTATGAATCCGGACGCTCTGCCCCTGAATCAATATCTCACCGGAGTCCGCCGTATAGATACCGGCGAGAATCTTCATCAGCGTCGACTTCCCGGCTCCGTTTTCTCCGAGGAGCGCGTGGACGCTTCCGACCCGCAGATTCAGATCGACATGCTCCAGCGCTTTGACGCCCGGAAAGCTCTTGCATATATTTTGCATCTGTAAAACATACTCGCTGCTCATCTGAGCCTCCTATTACCCCACGCTTCGCGCTCCGTGGTTTTGTTGGTACACAACCGGTTTACATCCAACTATCCGGTAGCTCGATACTAGCACAAGAACTGTACAATGTCAACAATAAAATTTCTTTTTCCCTCCAGCGAATTTGCCCTATTGACAAGCATATAGTCGGCATGCTAGAATCGTTTCAAAAGGTTGCAACCAATCATGGAGTGATACTATGATCGACAAAACGTTGTCCACCCCTCTGTACAGGCAGGTATATAACGCGCTTGCCCGTGATATTGAAAATGGCGTATATCCGCTGGCAACGCCATTGCCTCCGGAACGGGAGCTCAGTACCATGTTCGGCGTCGACCGGATTACGATTCGCCGGGCACTGGATATTTTGTCGACGGCGGGAATGGTCGTGCGCAAGCCCGGCTCCGGTACATATGTGCAGAGCACCTGCGTCAAAGCGGACGAGCCGCAGCCCGTTCCCGATACCGGCTGGCGGTATCTGGGCTTTATCATGCCGACAGACGAAAGCTTCGGCCTGCGCATCAACAGCCCGTTCCACGCGACGATTCTGAGCGTCATTGAGGCGGAATGCACGAAACATAAATTTCATCTGATCTTTAAAATTCTGGGGCAGGGAGAGAGTCTGCGCGAGTTTGTCGCGTCTTCGCACATCTGCGGCCTGATTTTTTCGAGCTATGCCGATGAGAGCGTCCTGCATCAGACGCGCGCGCTGGGCGTGCCCGCCGTCATCGTGAACCATATTTCAAATGAAATCACATCTGTCGGCATCGACAACTTCGCCGGCGCGTACGACATTACAAAATATCTTCTCTCGCTGGGCCACCGCCGCATCGGCGTTATTACGGGCATGCCGTCGTACCAGACCTATCAGGAACGTATCGGCGGGTACCGCAAGGCGATGCAGGAGGCCGGTCTCGACCCCGCGCAGCAGCCCATTCTCGAAGGAAACTGGCGCTTTGAAAGCGGATATCAGCAGGCGAAAAAGCTTTTGAGCGACTACGCGTCCGATCTGCCGACCGCTCTGTTCTGCATGAACGACACGATGGCCTACGGCGCGCTGAAAGCGTTCGCGGAAAGCGGTCTGGAGGTTCCGAAGCAGATCAGCGTCGCCGGCTTCGACGGCATTGAAAACGAATTCCCCTACACCCCGACATTGACAACCGCAAAGGTTGACATTATTTCCATCGGCAAGCTTGCCATCCGCAATCTGCTGAACTCCATTGACGACACGGACTACTCGGTAAAAATCATCGTGCCGGTCAAGCTGGAAATCGGCGATTCGACCGCAGCTTACCACGGCTAAGGTATGAAGAAAGGAACAAAGAAGAAATGACGGAGTACACACAAAATCGAAAGTGCATCGCAAAGCTCGGCTGCCTGAACGAAATCGGCGCCGTCGCAAAGGCGTTCGGCTCGTCCGCGCTGGTTGTCAGCTACAAGTCCATGCAGGCGGCTGTCGAAAAAATTCAGGGTCTGCTGGAGGCGGCTGGTGTTCGGGCCATCGCCTTTACGGACATTCTTCCCGAGCCGACTATCGCCTGTATGGAGGCCGGACATCGCGCAATTCAGGAGCACGCGTGCGAGATGGTCGTCGCCATCGGCGGCGGCAGCGTCATTGACAGCGCGAAGGCCATCGCCATGCTCGCGACCAATCCGGAATCGCTGGAGGCCTACCAGTTGGGCAAGGCCAGCATCGACCGCCAGCCGCTCCCCATCCTCGCCATCCCCACCACGGCCGGAACCGGCTCCGAGGCGACCAAGACCTGCGTCATCAGCAACGAGCGGCTCGGCGTAAAAAAGAGCATCAACCATTATAGCCTCGTTCCGCAGGTTGCGCTGCTGGACGGGTCCCTGCTCCAGACGCTTCCGCCGAGAATTCTGGCCTCGACCGGTATGGACGCTCTGGGTCACGCCATCGAATCTTTTACCTCCCGCACAGCAACACCCTATTCCCGCACCTTCTCCGCGCGGGCCATTGAGCTGATCAGCCACAATTTGGAGACCGCCTGCCTTACCGGCAGTCTGGATGCCTTGCAGAACGTAATGCTCGGCAGCTATTTTGCCGGCTGCGGCATCAACTGCGCGGGCATCGGCATTGCGCACATTGTCGGCCAGCCGCTCGGCGCGGTTCTGCACAAGGCGCACGGTGATCTGATCACGGTTCTCCTTCCGCTTGCCATGCAGTATAACCGGCAGGACTGTGAAGCGCTCTATGCGCAGGTCGGCCGTCTGATCGACCCGTCGCTGCACGCAAAAACGCAGAGCGAAGCGGCAGATGCGGCAATCCGATTTGTCTTTGATCTCCGGGAAAAGCTGAAGCTGCCTCGCACGCTGTCCGAGCTCGACGTCAAGGAGCTTCCGGAGCGGGAGTTCATGCTGCACAATATCGCGATTACAACCGGCCATATCAAGAGTAACCCGCGCCCGCTCACCGATGATCTGCTCTGGGCGTATATTCAGGAAGCATTCATCTAAACATTTTAGCAGCATCCCGCACTGCAATAAAAATATCCGGCAGAACCGAATTTTTGGGTTCTGCCGGATATTTTTAATTCTGCGCTTGACCTGATAATTACGTGTTCCTTTTCATACCGCCACATGTGCTTTCTTAAATGTGACCTAGCCTTTCCGAAAAAATTCGTCCGATTTCAGGTCGTCAGTTTTAGTGGACTTATCACCGCCTAAACTCACATAACAGCTCCGTGCAAATTGTCTCCATTTTTACGCTGTCCTTACTTTTTCTTTTTCATCTCATCACGGAACGCTTCCTTGAAAACGTCCTGACCTTTTTTCTGAGAAAGCTCGTCCAAATTCAGCTTACCGGTTTTAATGGATTTACAGACTCCGATGTATGCCTTCCCGAGCGCAAGCGTCAACGCAGCTGCCGTGCCGGCCGCGGCTGTGCCGCCCATAATGGTTCCAGCTCCCGGAATCAGCTTAATCAGACTCGTTGCAACCGTTCTTCCAATAACTGTTGCTCCGCTGACGCCAATCGCCCCCATTGCAAGAGATTTGAGAACATCCGTTCCTACTTTGATATGAAACGCTGCGTTTATAGCGCCCATCATGGCAACCTGCTGGGCAATCAGAAGCGGTGCGTCCGCAAACGGAATTGGTATCGCGCCCGTTGCGCCGGTAGAAGCTGCAAAGCCAACTACAATCGTGTTCGCTTTTGCTACCTGGAGCGCCAATGTTTCCTTTGAAGCTCCCTCATCTGCGCTCTCGCTTTCAAGCTCTATATCTGCGTCATTCTTTGTTCCTGCGTCATTTTCGAGTTGCTTTTTCCACTCCGGATTCCATTGCATCCATTCCATTTCATTCTGTGGGAATGGTAAGAGATACTCCTGTTTTGTTTTCTGAGCCAAAATCTGATATTGTTGGTGCGCCGCATCCCGTTCCGCCTCCATTTTGCCCTTCTGGATATAAAGGCCGCTCAAGATCTGCGCTGCAATCGATTCGTTATACTGATAATCGACCATGCGCTCAAACAGCTTCGCCGCTTTTTCGTGGTTTCCGATTTTTAACTGCGCAAAAGCGCATAATTCTATGACATCCATTGCAGAACCGGCATTCCTTTCCGCAATTTCTGCCAGCTCAATCGCCCGCTCTTTCTCCTGCGGGTTATTCAGATCCAGCAAGTCAATATATTCCAGCGCCCAAGCCGCTGTCAGCGTGTCCTCACGCAACAATGCAAAGCGATTCAGCTCGCGGTATTTTTCAAAGCACTCCAATGCATGTGCTTTGTAAGGTTCTTTTATACCCTTTGTGAGGCCACTCGCGTTGCTCCTATAAATGCTGTTTGCTGTACTTCCCATCTGATACCAGAACTGGGGATACACCTGGAATTTTTCTTTAATCGCATCTAGCTTGCCATATCGAGTAATGGCGTTTGGCTCCATCAGTATTTTATTGTAGTCCTGAATCTGTTGGTCAGTCAGACGATACTCATCCGGAAATTTATATTCCTGCGCCAGCCTCCATGCTGCCTTGAAGAGTTCGCCCTGTAAACCATAAAATTGCTCCAGTTTTCTTTGCTCCAGTACAAATTTCTTCTGCTCTGCACCATAGGCATAATCTGACTTATTTCGCCTGTAGTTTATAAGACTGATGCCGATTTGTGTCGCCAACGTCAGTCCCATTGCATTCCTATCTCCTGATGCAAAAATCATGCCAAGACGCGGGATAGAATTCCACACAGCATTTCTTACCTTACGCTCTCTGCGTCTGATCTGAGCCGCATTCAGAACGCGCTGACGTTTCTCTCGCCGCTCTGTCGGGATAACCGTGAAGCCCATAAGGACATGATGGGCGTGACATTAAAAACCGATGCTCTGCTGAGAGCCAACCGATAAGCGACCACCCGCTGCGCTGGCAGCGGGTGCTTTGCTT
>CAZKJW010000084.1:0-10430 GCA_964553125.1 uncultured Oscillospiraceae bacterium | reverse complement strand
ACGCATTGACATTTGCGCCCGTTCCTTTATAATGACAGACGAATATGTCAAAGGAGCTGAACGGAATGAAACGCAGACTGAAGGCCATGCTGGCGCTGCTGCTCGCGCTTTTGCTGCTGGCGGGCACGGCGCTTGCGGCAAAGACGCAGAAGAAAGAGCGCGAAGCGCTTGATCCCTATGGCTACTACTATGATTTGGAGCATGTGGTGCTGTATCTGGAGGAGTTCGGCGAGCTGCCGTGCAACTACATTACCAAGGCCGACGCGCGCGAGCTGGGCTGGAGTGGCGGCTCGGTGGAGCGCTATCTGGAGGGCGCGGCCATCGGCGGCGACCGCTTCGGCAACTATGAAAAGCAGCTGCCCACAAAGAAGGGGCGCGCGTATACCGAGTGCGACCTGTACACCGACGGCGAAAAAAGCCGCGGCGCGTACCGGCTGATCTTTTCCGACGACGGCCTGTATTTCTACACCGAGGATCACTATGAGACGTTCGCAAAGGTGACGGTCGACAGGGACGGCGAGGTGGAGGTGAACTGGAAATGGAAGTAAAGGAGTTCACGCTGGACTGCGCGCGCATGACCAGCCGCGAAGCGGCGCACGAATACCTCTCCGCCGCGCTTGCGCTTGAGGCGCACTATGGCCGCAACCTTGACGCGCTGCACGATTGCCTCGGCGAGCTGCCGCCGTGCGAAATCACGCTGGAGAACACGGGCGCGCTCTCCGCGCTGGAGGGCTATGGCGAGGCGCTGTTGGCGGTTTTCTGCGACGCCGCGCAGGAGCGGGAGGATTTTCGCCTGATCTTGCGGCGCTGACGCGCCGGTTGCATTTGCGCCGGCGGAGTGCTATACTGAATCTATCTTCAACGAGGGATGGTGGGAGGATGCGCAAATAACTTTCTTGCAGCAGCTGAACAGACGGTGATTCGCTGCGGCGCAGGCCGCGGGCGTGTTTTCCGTCGTCTGCAAGAAAGACAGGCGCTTCCGCCGACGCATCCCGCAGAGCGTACAAAGGGGCTTTTTCGGGCTGCAAGTCTTTCTTGCCGCCCGTTTTTTTGTGGAGGTGCTTTTGTATGTCGCAAATCGTTGCGGAGAATCTTTGCTTTACCTATCCGGGGAGCTATGACCCCGTGTTTGAAAACGCGTCCTTCCGGCTGGATACCGATTGGCGGCTTGGGCTGATCGGCCGCAACGGCCGGGGCAAGACGACGCTTCTGCGCCTTCTCAGAGGCGAGATGCCCTATCGCGGCCGCATTGCGGCGAGCGTGCAGTTCGATTATTTTCCTTACGCCGTGGCGGACGGGACGCTTGCGGCGGCGGACGTGATCCGGTCGGTCTGCCCGGACGCGCCGGATTGGCGCATCGAGCGCGAGCTTTCGCTGCTCGGCATGGACGCGCGCCTTCTGGAGCAGCCGTTTGAAACGCTGTCTGGCGGCGAAAAAACGCGGATGCTGCTGTTGGCGCTGTTCCTCAACGAGGGGCGTTTTCTGCTCATCGACGAGCCGACGAACCATCTCGACGCGGCCGCGCGCGAGAAAACGGCGGAGTATCTCAGCCGCAAGCGCGGGTTCATTCTTGTCTCGCATGACCGGCAGATGCTCGACGCGTGTACAGACCATATCCTCTCGATCAACCGCGCCACGATTGAGGTGACGCGCGGCAATTACTCCGTCTGGAAGGAGCGCTTCGACCGGCGGCAGGCGTTTGAAGAGGCGCGCAATGAAACGCTCAAGGGCGATATCGCGCGCATGAGCGCGGCGGCGCGCCGTGCATCCGGCTGGAGCGACCGCGCCGAGAGCGCGAAGTTCGGCCGCAGCGAGCCGGACGCGGGCGTTGACCGGGGCTTCATCGGCGCGAAAGCGGCGAAAATGATGAGGACGGCGAAGGCCATCGACGCACGCCGCGAGCGCGCCATAGAGGAAAAGAAGGCGCTTTTGAAGGATCAGGAATTGGAGGGCGCGCTGAAAATGACGCCGCTTGCGCATCCGAGCCGGCGGCTTGTTTCGCTGGAGGCGGTTTCGCCCTGTTACGGCGGGCGCGCCGTATGTCCGCCCGTCACGTTTGAAATCATGCAGGGGCAGCGCATTGCGCTTCAGGGCGCGAACGGCTGCGGAAAAAGCAGCCTGATCCGGCTTGTGCTCGGTGAGCCGATCGAGCACGCGGGGCGGGTCAGCCGCGCGTCCGGGCTGATTGTCTCCTGCGTGCCGCAGAGCGCGGACGGGCTGGCGGGCAGCCTGCGCGGCTTCGCGCGTGCGCGCGGCATCGACGAAACGCAGCTGATGACCATCCTACGCAAGATGGGCTTTGACCGCGCGCAGTTCGACAAGGACATGGCAGATTTTTCGCAGGGGCAGAAAAAGAAAGCGCTTCTTGCGGCAAGCCTGTGTGAGCGCGCGCACCTGTACGTGTGGGACGAGCCGCTCAATTACATCGACATCGACTCGCGCGTTCAGATTGAAACCCTGCTGCGCGAAGCCGCGCCGACGATGCTGTTCGTCGAGCATGACGGCGCGTTCCGCCGGCAAATCGCAACGGACGAGATCCGGATATAAAAAACTCTGCGAAAAACACTTCGCAGAGTCATGCTGATTCAAAACTTCCGGGCGGCGTCGGAGATGCAACCTCTCTGAATGGGTTCGCGCCGACCGCCCTTCCGGCGCACACAGCTCTGCGAGGATACTTCGCAGAGTTTTTTTGCGGCGCAACGCGCCTTCTCAGCCGTCAGTCCTTCACCCAGCTCAGCAGCGTCACCGAAGGCAGCTCGGTATCCTTGGCTTCACCGTCGGACGTGACGGTGGAGAACGTGTAGTGCTCGCCCGTCACACTGAAATAGATCGTTGCGGAATCGCCCGCCGCAAGCGGCATTTCGCCGCCGTCCTGCACGGCGATCAGCTGTAGGGCTTCGTCGCCGTTGCGCGCGAAGCGGACATAATACCGCGCGCCGCTGGAGGAAACCTCCTGCACGACGCCGCTGTATTTGACGATGCGGCCTACAAAGCGGTCGCCCTTCGTGCTGAGGTTCTCGTAGGAGAGCGACTGCACCTGGTTTTCGAGATATTCGGCGTATTCGCCGTCCTCCCAGCAGCGGTTGAAGTCAATGAAGAAGCGCCTGTCGGCGTAGCCGCTTTTGCTCAGCTGCAAAATCACCCTGCGCTCGCCGGTGATCCCGCGGTCAAGCGTGAAGGAGAAGCTGCCGGTGGAGTCGGTGCGGACGGTTTTGTTCACGTCGTTTTCAATGCACTGAATCTTCACGCCCTCAATCGTTTTGCCGGAGAGGACGAGCTTGGAATCGTACACGTCGCCGCTGAGGTAAGAGCTGAAGTTGACGGGCAGCATGTCCGCGTCATACGTCAGCCAGCCGGAAAGGGCTGTGTCCGCCATGCCGTCCAGACTCGCTGTGAGGAGCAGCTGCCATTCGCCTTCGGACGGCACCGTGACCGACAGCTTGTATGCGCCGTCGGAGCCTGCGGCGGCAGAGCCGCCCTCGACAACGTTCCCATCCTGATCGGACAGCATCGCGGTGACGAGCGCCTTTTTTGTGGTTGTTCCGCGCAGAGTGAGGGTCTGCTTGCAGGTTTCTTCCGGCAGACCGCCCGTGACGGTCAGCCCGACGGGCAGAAGGGGCATTTCGGCTTCGTCCGCCTGCGGAAAAATGAACTCGCCCACGCATTTGCGGAACATGGAGCTGTCCGCGTCCTCCACCTTGCCGCTCGTGCGGAACTCGACCGTGATGCGCTTGCCGCCGCGGACGGTGAACGCCTGCAGGCCGCGCGCGATGATTTCTTCGTCATAGCGCATGGTGAACGCAAGCCAGAGCACGTAGCCCTGCCCCGATTTGTTCGTCCATTCGGCGGAGGTGAAGCGGTAGCCCGTCAGCGCCCACGCGTCGCGGTCAAGGTAATCGGAGCGGATGCCGCTGCGCATACTCTGCGTGTAGCGGCTGATATCCCAGTAGAGCGCGGAGTCGTCGTCCTCGGTGACGAACACGCGCAGCTCGTCGTTTCCGTCGGGTGAAAAGGCGACGGCCGCGCAGCCCTCGGAAAGCATGTTGTTGGAAGCAATTTCAGCGCTCGTCTCGGCAAACCACTTCATGTGGATGGCCGTGGTTTCCGGCGTTACGACCGTCCAGCCGGAAGGAAACGCGGCGGTCAGCCCGACGCTTTCCAGTGCAAAGGGCGTCAGCGTCGTCGCCGCCTGCGCGCCGAAAAGCGGCGCGGCTGTCAGCAGGAGCGCAAAGAGAACGGATGCAAGGCGTTTCATGTTTCCTCCGGACGCATGGGTCATTTGACAATCTGGCAGACGACAACGGGCGCAAGCGCGCCGTCCTCCGCGTCGGGCACGGGCAGCGCGTCGCCGCGCACGTCGCCGTAAATGGTGTAAAGCGAGCCGACGCTCAGCGTTTCGGCGCTGCTCAGCAGCGTCCACACGGGGCTTTTCCACACGCCGGTGCCGGGGTTGGCGCTGTAAATGAGCGCGCAGGGCAGGCCGTTAAGGTCGCGGATTTCTGCAACTTTTCCGCGATAGGTGACGGTTTCGCCCGCATAGGCGGACGGGTCGTTCGTCAGCTTGTCGTACAGCCCTTCCAGCGCGGCGGCGCTCTGGCGATAGGCGTTGACGCGCGCCTCGCCCGTCAGCTCGCGCCGCACTTCGATGGACATGCTGCTCTTTGCGCGCCCTTCGGCTTCGGCAGTGAGCGTGTAGGCGTACACCTTGGTCTGCTTGGTGCTGAGCGTGTAGGTGAAGCGGCCGTCCTCGTCCGTGAGACCGCGCAGGGAGCCGGTCGGCGTCTGAAGCGACAGCGCCGTTCCCGGCAGCGACTCGATCGTCAGGTCGAAGGAGTCCGCAAGCGAGATGCCGGTAAAGCCCGGCAGCGAAAGCGGCGTGACGGTTCCGTCGTCGGCGATGGGCGCGGGCAGCGAAACGTCCGCGTTTTCCGCGCCGTCCGCGTCGAGGGAGAAGCGCTCGCCCAAGAAGGAAAGCTGCGCCAGCACGGACAGATTGGCCGCGCGAAGCGCGTCATAATCCGCCTGCGCGGAGGAAGCCGTCAGGCAATACAGCGCGCCCTGACGGATGGTGACCAGCCACGAGAAGCGCGCCGCGCCGCCGTCCGCCGCAAGCGACCAGTCCATGGCAAGCCAGCCGGGCGCGCCGTCGCTGAAGGCGACGTTTTCAAACGGCGCATGGTTGTAGGAGTCGAGGAACGCTTCGCGCTGCGCGTCGGTCATCCACGAGAAATCGACGCGCTCCGCCGATTCTTCCGTTTCCACGCAGTTCAGGCGAACCTGAACGCCGTCGGGTAGGAAAGCTTCAAACACCGTTCCCGCCGCGGCCCAGTCGGCGCGCAGCACGTCGGCGTCCGCGCCGAGGCGGACGAGCAGCGCGCTTTCGCCGTCGAGCGTTTCGGGACACAGCAGCGTCCAGTCCTCCTGCGTTTCTACAAACACGCCGGCAGAGGGGAAGCTGTAGCTTTCCGCCAGGGCGGCGCAGGGCAGAAGCAGCGCGGCGCACAGCGCCAGAATCGCCAGTGTTTTTTTCATTCTTTACTCCTTTATTCCAGCGTGGGGATTTCAGGCTGCGCGTAGTAGCTCCATTCGCTTTCCGTGTCCACGTCGGCGAACAGCTCGCCCGTGCCGAGCGTTTTGGAAAGCGCGGGGTATTCCGCCCAGAGCAGCGCTTCGCCCGCGCTCCAGCCGAGCTGTTTGGCCTGCAAAAGCAGCTGCACGGCGGCTTCCGCGTCGCCGTCCGTGCGGAGATGAATCTGTGCGCGCGTCAGCAGCAGGTTGATCTGAGCCTGCCGCGCCTGATAGGGCGAGGCTTCGCTTTCAATGAGCGCTTCCGCTTCCGCAAGCGCGCTGCCGGAGGCTTCGGCGTCGCCAATCAGGGCGAGCGTCTGCGCCCAGTCGCACAGGACGTCGGCGGTGCGGTTGCTTTCGTCGGCGAGATACGCTTCCCCGACGGCGCGCGCGCCCTGCGCATCGCCCGTGAGGGCGAGCAGCAGCGCCTTGGTCATCAGCAGCGACTGCGCGCAGAAGGGGAATTTCTCCTCGATGGCGCGATACGTTTCCAGCGCTGCATCGTATTCGCCGCGCGTGAGCGACGCGACGAGCTCAATCAGCATCGTTTCGTAGTAGCCGGGATAATACGGACGAAGAAGCATATCGAGCGTTTCGTCGAACGATTCGCCGCGCCCGGCCGACAGCTCGGACAGCGCGAGATAGTATAGCGCGCTCGGATCCCCGTCGGCGAATATGTCGGCGTAGCTGTATGCGGCGGCGGCCTGCGCAAGATTTCCGGAGCGGCGATAGTAATGACCGAGCTGCAGATAGGCGTCGTAGCCGTCAACGGTAGCAGCCGACTGCGCAAACGCAGCGGCAAGCGCGTTATAGGCGGCCTGCGCGTCGTCGAACCCTTCATACAGGACGGAGGAAAGATACATCTGCGCGAACGAGCCGAAGATCGGGTCGGCGCTGAGCGTTTCCAGCGTGTCGCGCGCTTCCTGCCAGCGTTCGGCGTTGAGAAGCACCAGCGCGCGCATCAGCGCGGCGTAGCCTTCGGAGTCCTCTTTCAGCGCGTCCGCCGCTTCAAGCGCTTCGTCGTAGCGCATTGCGATGATCAGCGCGCTTACGCGCGTGGATTTCGCTTCCGACCATGCGGGATCGTATGCGAGCAGCGCGTCCAGCTCCTCAAGCGCTTCCTCGGGGCGATACTGCTGGAACAGCCGGATATTTGCGCGTTCAAGCCACAGCTCGTCGCCCATGCCCAGAGCGAGCATCTTGTCGATCGCCTGCGCGGCGCGGTCAAACTCGCCGGATTCCTTGTAGACTTCGTATTTGCCGTAAATGCCGAGCGCGTAGTCGGGCCAGAGGGCGTCCATCTGGTCGTAGGCGTCCAGCGCCTTTTCCCACATGAGGTTCACCTGATAGAGCACGGCGCGCCGGTAGGCGGCGGACATGCTGCCGGAAACGTCGAGCGTGTCGAGCATGAGCGCCATATTTTCCGGCTCGCCGAGAAGATACAGCGCGGCGGCATAGGCTACGCCGTAGTCCACATCGTTCCTCTGCTCGTAGCGCGTTTTAAGCGTGTCGAGCAGCTCCGGCAAGCGGCCGTAATGGGCTGCCGCATCAACGCACTGACACAGCAGGTCGGTTTTGTCGCTGCCGGCCTGTACAAGCAGCACGTCCATTACGAGTATGAGGTTCTCGGGGTACTGCCCTTCAGGGTCGCACATGAGCATCATCTCAAAGGCGGTGGCGGCGGTTTGCGCGTCGTCCGGGGAAAGCGCAAGCGCTTGCTCAATCATCGTGACGGCTTCGTCGACGGAGTCAGCGTTCTGCGCTTCTTCCAGAAGACGGGCCGAGTCCTTGAGGTTGGTATTCTCCCGGGTCCGCGCGTTGGTAAGCATTTCGTTCACCTGCGACCCGAAACGGCTGGAGGAACGGCCGCTTTCTTCGGCCGATGCGCACGCCGGCAGCAGCGCGCAGACGAGCAAAAGCGCGAGAATTTTTTTCATAGCCACTTCTCCCATTCTTCCGGCTGATAGCCGACGGTTGCAAGTTTTCCGTTCCGCACGATGGGCAGCCGAAGCCGCTTGGGGTTTTCCAGCAGCGCGCCGAAAATCGCATCCTCTCCCGCGGCGAAGCGGGCGGGGCATTCCTTCCATGCGACGCCGTCCTTATCGATGAGCGCGTCCAGCCCCACGCGCGCCTTGACCGATTCCAGCTCGCGCTTTCCCATCGGCACGCGGTTGAGGTCGATCATCTGCACCTGCACGCGCCGCTCCTTGAAGAACCGCTCGGCCTTCTGCGCGTCGAAATTTTTTTTGTAAAAATAAATCTGAATCATTTTCCTGCCAGCGCCGCGATGGCGTACGCGAAGATGCGGATGTTGAGCATCATTTTTTCAAGCGTGGTGTGCTCCTCGGCCTGATGCGCCAGATCGGCCTCGCCGGGGAAGTTGCAGCCGAAAGCGACGGTGTTGTTCATCTCGCGCGAATACGTGCCGCCGCCAATGGCGACGGGGTAGCTTTCATTGCCGGTGATTTCGTGATAGACCTTGAGCAGCTCGCGCACGATGAACGAATCGGCGGGCACGTGCATCGGCTCGCTGTCGCTCGTCAGCTCCGCGGAAATGCCCGCTTCGCTCAGGCGCAGGCCGATGATTTTCGCAATCATTTTCGCGTTGGCAAGCACGGGGTAGCGGATATCGAGCGTGGCGGTCATGCCT
The DNA here is from genome assembly GCA_964553125.1 of uncultured Oscillospiraceae bacterium. Lineage (GTDB taxonomy): Bacteria > Bacillota > Clostridia > Christensenellales > Aristaeellaceae > Aphodomonas. The sequence continues at coordinate 2,212 of CAZKJW010000084.1, read as the reverse complement.
TCGGGCGTGATGCGGAGAATGCCGAGGTTCATCGTCAGCGGGCCGGAGACGGAATCCTTCACGTCCACGCCGAGCCCCGCGCCGTCGTAGGTCATGGCGATGGTTTCGGCAAGGCGCGCGATGGCCGCGCGGCTGCCCTTGCCCGCGCCAATGGCGGAAAGCGCCATGAGCAGCTGCCCGGCGGCGTTTTTGCTGTGCTCCGGGAAGGCGGCGTGCCCGGTGACGCCGGTGGAAACGAGACGGACGCGGCCGTTTTCCAGCGGCTCCGCCGCCACGTCCAGCCCGGTCGCGCGCAGCTTTTCGTTCAGCGCGGCAAAATCGCCGCAGCCGATTTCGGCATACGCCACGCCCGGCACGACGTTGCGCCGTGTGCCGGCGGTTACGCTGTAAACCGGATACTCCGCGCCGTCCTCGCCGTCAAAGCGGGCGGACAGTTCAACGGCGCAGATGCCCTTTTCCGTGTTGATGACGGGATAGTCCGCGTCGGGCGAGAAGCCGAAGGCCGGCAGATCCGCGTGCTTGCGGTAATATTCCATGTCCTGCATACCGCATTCCTCGTCGCAGCCGAGAATCAGCCGCACGCGGCGGGAGAGAGGAACGCCCGCATCCATGACGGCCTTCATGGCAAGAAGCGCGGCGATGGCCGGGCCTTTGTCGTCGGTCGTGCCGCGGCCGTATACGGTGTCGCCTTCCAGCTCCGCGCCGAAGGGATCGTGCTTCCAGCCGTCGCCGGCGGGCACAACGTCCAGATGCGCGACGATGCCCATCACTTCGTCGCCCTCGCCCATTTCCACGTCTCCGGCGTAGTAGTCGAAGTTGCGCGTGCGGAAGCCCAGCGCGCGCGCGTCGGAAAGCGCGGTGTCGAGCATTGTCTTCAGCGGCTGGCCGAAGATCGCTTCGCCTTCGGCGGGCTGCTTTTCGCTCGGGATGCGGATCCATTTTTGCAGCATATCAAGAACCAGCGGGCGCAGCGACTCCACCGCGCGGTCGAGCGTTTCGTTTTTCATGACGATATCCTCCGTATGTTGATTTATATAGTATACCACCGGGAAGGAAAGCGCGTCAAACGCGCCTGAGGAACACCGCGTCGCGCAGGATGGACGAATCGACGCGATGCGCAAGGTTGTCATACGCGCCGCCGGAAAGCACGGCGAAGCCGGCCTTTTCCGCCTCGGCGAGCATCGCGTCGCGCGGCAGGGTGTAGAGGTTCCAGCTCAGCGCGGCCACGCCGCCGGGACGCAGCACCTCCCGCCACGCGGGCAGACAGGCGGCAAGGAGCGCTTTGGGCGTGCGCGCGCGCGGGCCGTTCGCCGCGACGCTGCCGTGCTGCACGCCGTAGGGCAGGTCGCCGCAGATAATGTCAAAGCAGCCTTTGCCAAAGAACTTCACGGCGTCCGCGCCGTCGCCGCAGACGATGGTGAACCGGCCGGGATCGGCCTTGAGCGCGTCCTTGTCCGGCGCGAAGCGGAAATCCCAGCAGAGCGCGCCGGAACGCTTTTCTTCTTTGAGGAGATGCTTGAAGCGCGCGGTTTCCAGATACTTGCGGAAATAGACCGCCGCGTCGTGCGCGGGAGACTTGAGCACCTCGATGCCCGCCGCCGGCCAGCCGAGCATCGCGGCCTCGTAGAGTGTCGTGCCCTTGCCGGCGATGGGATCAAGCACGCGCGGACAGCCGCACTCCGGAATGGACAGCGCGGCCATTTGCAGCAGCCAGCGCGTGAAAACGGGGTTCGTCTTGCCGATGTATTTCAGGATGGTGCTCAGATCCTCGCCGAAAACGCGGCGCTTTTCGACAGGCAGCGGACGCAGCAGTTCGCCGCATTTTTCGTACAGCGCGTACGCGCTGGAAAGACGTGAAAGCCGCAGCAAAACGGTTTCATCCGGCGCGCAGGGGAGGTCGAGCGCGTAATATTTCAGCCCGCCCAGCGTTTCGGCGCGCACGGAAGCGTCGGGGAGACTGAGCGCCTGCGCACAGAGCGAAAGCTCGGCGAGCGCCAGCGTTTCGGACGCTTCAAAAAAGACCGCGTTTTCGCCGGGATGCGGGAGAATGTATAGGGTTGGCATTTGTTCACCTCGTTGCGTCAGGATGCATATAGAATACCGCGTTCGCAGGCGCGCGACAAGCGGTTTTGCGAATAAAAATGCGGAATGTGGGCAAAAAAAGCGGGAGGTGCAGGACACTCAGGTTCCTGCTGGGGTTGTAGGGGCAAAG
>CAZKJW010000083.1:1587-10558 GCA_964553125.1 uncultured Oscillospiraceae bacterium | reverse complement strand
TACCACCTCCCCGCTCCTTTGTCAACCCCCTTTTTGAATCTTTTTTCCCTTTTTTTGAAAGTTTTTCGAGGGAAAATCATTTTACGGGCATAAAACCCGGAAAAGAAACGCCGCAGCATCTGCCGCGGCGTTAGTTTTTCCGTTTTTGCTGTGGATTATTCCGAAATCGTAAACGAACGCACGACGTCATCCAGCGCCGGCAGATCATCCGGGATGCTCCGCGTCGCGGCAAACGTGTAATAGTAAAGTATGACGCCGTATTCGCCGCAGTTGAACCAGATCAGATAATCCAGCCCCATGCGGCCGTCGTCCTCTTCTTCGAGATAGCAGTCGTAGTGCGCGCGAAGACCGTCCCCCAGGCTGTACGTCTGGTTCGCCACGCGAATCACGCCGTTGCCCGAAAGAAACTCTTCAAACTCCGAGTCCATATCCCACGTCGTATCCGTGATCTGAATATACATCCCCGGTATGAACCCGTTCACATCCGCCGTGCCGGAAAGATCGATTTCATCATAGTCGCTGTACGCGACGGACGAATCCTGCGTCCATGCCGAGCCGGGCAGCTTGAAAGACACTTTTCCGTTATAGTAGTAGCCGCGGCGAATGTTTCCTCCGGCGCCAGCGGCGCCCTCAATCACAAGCGCTCCCGCCGGGCACGCAATGCCCACGCAAAGCACAAGCGCAAGCAGCAAAGCAATCTTTTTCATTCTGTTCGCTCCTTTCCTCACGGCACGATGATGCTGTTGAACAGCGTTTCCACGCCGTACAGATCATCCACCATGGTGCGCTGCGCGCCGTAGCAGTCATACGTGATGCGCACAATATTGCGATCCGTCGAGAAAACGTAAATCGTCAGGTAGCTCGTCCGATTCTGACTGCTGCTATCGCGGTAGACCAGAAAAACGCGCCGGGAATCCACGCCGTATTCCGAAAAAGTATCCGACGCAATCAAATACGTATCCTTATAGTTTTCTCCGTATCCGCTGAGCAGGTCGGACAGGATCTTCGAGGATTCATATTCGCTCACGTCCATGCTGCCGGGAATGACATCGACGAGCAGCGCGGGCCCGAAGCCCTTATTGTCGCGGGGGCCTGAGAACGAAATGCGGAAGAAGCCGGCCTTTTTGTTTTCCTGCCGCGAGAGTGAGAATCCTTCCGGCACGGGGAACGAAATGCCGTTTCCGTTGTCGAACACGCCGTTGGTAACCTTTCCTTTCACGACGTCCGCGCAGGCCGGTATTGCCGCAAGGGCAAGGAGCAGCGCGGCCGCCAGCAGAGCGAGAAACTTCCTGTGGTGACGCATGGAGATTCCTTCCTTCCTATAAGATGGAGCTATTGTTAATTATTGTAACATTGCATCCGCCGCCGCGCAAGAGAATCGTTTCCTGTTTTCGACTTTTTTGCTAAAATATGTTATACTGCTTTCATTACCAAATCATTCAGGAGGCGGCGCAATGTTTCGCATTCTGCTCGTTGAAGACAACGAAAGCCAGCGTGCCATCATGACGGCGGCGCTGCGCGCGGACGGCTACGATGTGCTGGGCGCAGAAAGCGCCGAGCAGGCGCTCGAAATCCTTGACGGAACAAAAATCGATATGGCCGTGTGCGACGTGATGATGCCGGGCATGGACGGCTTTGAACTGACGCGCGAACTGCGCGCCGCCTATCGCGAGCTGCCGATTATGATCGTCACAGCCAAGTCCGAAATCGCCGATAAGGAAGTCGGCTTTCACGCAGGCACGGACGATTACATGGTCAAGCCGCTCGACCTTGCCGAGTTTCGGCTGCGCGTTCGCGCGCTTTTCCGGCGCGTGCGGATTCAGGCGGAAAAGCAGGTCGTCGTCGGGCGCGTATGCGCCAACGCGGAGGATCACACCGTGCGCTTCGGCACGGAACGCATCGTGCTGCCGCGCAAGGAGTTTGAGCTGCTTTTCATGCTGATGAGCTATCCGGACATGATCCTCACCCGCCGTCAGCTGATGGACGAAATCTGGGGCGTGGATTGCGACACGGGCGAGCGCACGGTGGACGTTCACATCAAGCGCCTGCGCGAAAAGCTCGCCATGATTGACGATTTCAAAATCGTCACCGTGTGCGGGGTCGGATATTCCGTGGAGGTTTCCCATGCTGAAGCTGCGCGTTAAGTGGACGTTTTTCGTCGTGCTCATTCAGGTCGCGGCGCTGCTTTTGTCCGGCGGCATTTCCGCCATCATCAGCAATGCGTGGCTCACCCAGCAGGTGTGCGCTTCGCAGCAGGATCTCGCTGCGCTGACCCTACGCGTGCAGGCGGAGGAAGGGCTTTCGCACGAGCGCATCGCGGAGATTTTTCAGGATCGCTCCACCTACCGGCTTGAGTTTTCCTACGAGCTTCCCGCGCTATCCGAGGATGAGCTTGCCCGCATCCGCGCGGGCGAGGCGGTTTCCGTCGGGCGCGGCGACGACGTCGTCACGTATTTTCTTTCGGCGGACGCCGTGTGCGTCATCAGCGCCGCCCCCGCCAACGCGCTTGCCAGCCAGACCACGCTGCGCTGGCTGATCAACGCGCTTTTGATGTTCGCCATCGGCCTTGCCTCCATGTGGACGCTGGCCATGGCCATCTCCAAGCCCATCGTCGAGCTGACGGAAGCCGCTGGCCGCGTGGCAAAGGGCGATTTTTCGGCTAAGGTGCCTTTGCGCAAGCAAACAAAAAAGCACCCCTACGACGAAGTAGAGGCGCTTGCGGCAACGTTCAACCGCATGACGGACGACCTGAAAAGCATCGAATATCTCCGCAAGGATTTTACCAGCAACGTTTCGCACGAGATCAAGTCGCCCATCGCGACCATCAGCGGCTACGCGCAGCTGCTTTCGGATGAATCGCTCGACGCGGAAACGCGTCGCTCCTACGCGCGCGCCATCAGCGAAAGCTGCGCGCAGCTCTCGCGCCTGTCGGACAACCTGCTGCGCATCACGCGGCTGGAAAGCGGCAAGCGCAAGCCGCTGGCCGAGCCGTTTCAGCTGGACGAGCAGCTTCGCCGCACGCTCGCCGGCATGATGCCCGAATTCCGCCGCAGAAAGCTCGAATTGAGCGTGGAGCTGTGCGCCGCGCGCATCGTCTCGGACAAGGAGCTGCTGGAGCAGGTCTGGCAGAACCTCCTGCGCAACGCCCTCAAGTTCACGCCCGAGGGCGGCTCCATTCATGTCGGGCTTTCCGCTGTCGAGGATTCGTTCCGCGTGGACGTTGCCGACAGCGGCGTGGGCATTTCTCCGGAAGCGCAGAAGCACATTTTTGAAAAATTCTATCAGGCGGACGCCAGCCATCACACCGAAGGGCACGGGCTGGGGCTTTCGCTGGTTCGGCGCATTGTGGACGCGTGCGGCGGCGAAATCATCGTTTCCAGCGCGCCAGAGCGCGGCAGCACGTTTTCCGTCCTGCTTCCCACCCGGCCGAAAGCCTGAGCGGCTATTCCGCCGAAACCGACAGCAAATCAAAACCATCGGCTCATCCGGTGGTATGCCCTACCACCCGTTAACGGTTAAACCATCATAAAGCAGCCTTAATCTGCTCCAACCCGCTCCGCTGGCGGTTGCCTTACGCTAAAGCGATACAACGCAAATCCCCCTTTCTCTCCTCGGAAAGAAAGGGGGATCATTTATCTCCTGCCCGCTTGCTCAGGCTTCGCGGCGCACGGCTCCGTCCTCAATGACAAGCCGCACGTCGGCCTGCGCGGCGATTTCCTCGTCGCTCGTCGCAACGACCGCGCAGCGGCCCGTGCGCCGTGCAAACGCCGACAGCAGCCGCAGAATGCCCGCCGCATTCTCCACATCGAGGTTGCGCGTCGGCTCAACGGCCAGAAGGATCTGCGAATCCGCCGCCAGCGCCCGCGCAATGGCAACGCGCTGCTGGTCGCCGCCGGAAAGCTCAGCGGGCGTCATCGAAGCGATTTCGCGCGGCAGCGCGACTGAATCCAGAAACCCGAGCGCCTCCTGCACCGCGTGGCCGCGGCTCATGCCGTGAACGCGCAGCGGCATGGCGATATTCTCCGCCACGTCCATCTGCATCATCAGGTTGTTCTTTTCAAAAAGCATCGTCGCCACGTCGCGGCGATAGCGGCCCACCTGCCAGCAGCGGATGCGCCGCCCGTCCAGCTCCAGCCAGCCGGTTTCCGGCGGAATCTGCCCCGCCAGCAGCTGCAGAAGCGTCGCGCGGCCGCTCCCCGCCGAGCCGGTCACGGCGTATAGTCTGCCGTCCTCCAGCGTCAGGTTCACGCCGTGAAAGACCGGCATTTTGTGCGTCCCCTGCCGGTATACGTAAGACACGTCTCTCATGCGCAGCTCTTTCATCCGGCGCCTCCCGTCATTGTGCCTTGCGCGCGGCCGCCATCCAGAAATGCTTCGGCCCGCACTTGGGGTATTTTTCCGTCACGCCATGCTCGATTTTTTCCAGCGCAAAGCGCTGGAGAAGCGCGCGCAGCGTTTCCTCGTCAAAGAAGCGCTTGTCGCGGCCGGTGGTGCGGAAGAAATTCTTTTCAATTTCTACGTCGCCCTCGCGCGGGCGGATATCCTCTATCGCGTTCACGCGGCACAGCAGCAGCCCGCCGGGACGCAGCACGCGCAGAATGTCGTCGGCCACGGCCAGCGTCGTCTCCCACGGGAAAAAATGCAGGCTCAGGTCGGCGATCAGCACATCGACGCTTCCGTCCGCGAAGGGCAGGCCCTGCGTCATGTCAAAGCACATCGTCCGCAGCTGCGGCGCGCGCGCATTCAGCGCCTCCAGCGCCTCGCGCGAGAAATCGCATCCGATGGGCGACGCGCCGTGCTCGGCAAGGAACAGGCTGTCCACGCCGTTGCCGCAGCCAAGATCGACGATCGTTTTCGCTGCAAGAATTTCCGGCAGCGCATCATCCAGCCAGTGGTCATACACAGGAAACGGGTCTTCCGACCGGTTGTAGAACGAATGCCAGTACTCCATCGTCCGCCGCTCCTCTCGTTGCATCAGAAAAAGCAAAAGCGCCAAGGAATACCTTGACGCTTGTTTCAGCGGAGAGAATGGGATTTGAACCCATGGTACGCTATTAACGTACACACGATTTCCAGTCGTGCGCCTTAGACCACTCAGCCATCTCTCCACAGCCGTGCTCCAGCAAAAGTTATTATATCACTCTTTATGGGGTTCTGTCAACAGGAAATTTTCATTCAATCTGTTTTTTTCTGTTCCTCCGCCATTTCCAGCAGCGCGCCGTCGAGGTTGGTGCGTTTTGTGGCCGTGATACGCTGCGCGCCCAGCGCACGCATCGCCGCCGCCAGAATCAGCGCGCCGTGCGCCGCCACCTCCGCGCGCGAAGCCGGAATGCCCGGCACCTGCGCGCGCTGCGCGGTGCTCATGGCGCTAAGCCTTTCCGCCCATTCGCGCACGCGCTCCGCCGTCATCTCCCAGCCTTCCGCGCCTTCTGCGTCCAGCCCGCTTGCGAGCCTGTCCGCAACGGCCAGCCGAAAGCCGTTTCCGCCCACGCCGATCCATTCGCGCGGCAGCTCCCGCACGCCCATGCTGCGAATTCCCGCGTCTATCGCCGCCTCGGCCTGTTCCAGCGCAATGCGGGCGCGCCCGCCCGTCAAATCCGGAAACTGCTGCAAAAGTCGCGACGAGCCCATCTGCAGGCTGATCGTGCGCAGCGCATCCCCATCGCGCATCGCCAGCTCCGTCGAGCCGCCGCCAATGTCAATTACGCCGACGTCGCGCTTTCCGCCCGCCGCACCCAGAAACGACAGCCGCGCTTCCTCCTCGCCCGGCAGAATTTCCAGCGGCACGCCGCACAGCGCCTCCGTCAGCTCAGCAAACTCCGCGCCGTTTTTCGCATCGCGCGTCGCGCTCGTGGCAAAAAGGCGCAGCGCTTCGCACCCCGCCTCGCGCGCGCGTTCGCACAGCGCGGCCGCCGCGCACGCCGTCGTCATCATGCGCTCCGCCGAGAGCATACCGTCCTGCAAGCCCGAAAAGAGCCGCGTATCCTCGCGCATCCGCAGCACCGGCGAAATCTTGCCCTCGCCGATTTCCGCCGTCAGCATCCGCGTTGAGTTTGATCCAATTCCAACTGCCGCCGCACGCATCAGTTTCCGCCTCCCGGCGCCGCCGTTTCCACGGGCGTTTCCAGCGATTCGTCTGTCACGTCGTCGTAACGCTCCGTGTCGGGCTTAATGCCCGCCAGCAGATCCTCCGTGTTGTCGCTGTTTTCCGTGCCCAGCACGAAACGAATCTCCCGATCGCCCAGCAGATTATAGCGCTTGCGCGCCTCCTGCTCGATATACTCGTCCGTGTCCATGAATTCCAGCTTGCGCTGCAGTTCCTCCGTCTCGGAATAGGCGGCCAGAACCTGCTCCTGCGCGCGATCGACGTGCTCCTGCAGCTCGTCAATGCGCGCATCCGCCTTGAAAATGGCGAGCACCAGCAGCAGCGCCGGAATGGCGAGCAGCAGCAGAAAGCGCGGGCGCACCTGTATTTTTTTGTTCAGCCAGTTATCCGCCGCCATTGTCTTTTCCTTTCTTTTTTCGGCGCAGCGCGCCGAAAGCCGCATACGCCGCCCGGCGCACGCCCCATTCCCACGCAAAAAAGCCGCACAGCGCCCCCAGCAGCATATACAGCCGAAGCCCTTCCACGCCGCCGGCCGCGCCCGCCGCCGACACAATCGCCGCCGACGCCACCCAGAAGAACAGATCCGTCAGCCCCGTTGCAGCCGCGCCCATGCAGGCCGCGCGGCGCAGACAGCGCAAGCCGCCATACACCAGCGCGCACAGCACGCCCGCGCACACCGCCATGACGAACGCGCGCGCCTGCATCTCAGCGGAACACCCGCCCGAGCAGCCCGCGCTTTGCCGACGGCGCGTCGCCGTATTCCAGCGCCGCAATGTGCCCTTCCACCGTCACCTTGCCTTCTTCGAGGTTCATCTGCGAAATATGCAGCCCGGCTCCCAGCAGCGCAATCTCGCCCGAATCGGACGTCATCACAATTTCCTGCTCGTTAAAGCTGGCCACATCCGTCACGCCGGTCAGCTTCACCGCGCTGCGGTTTTCCAGCGTCACGCTGTGCGCGCGCACCGGCGTGCGCTTCTCCGTCGCCTGTTCTTTATTCATGCCGCCCTCTCCCTTCCGCTCGTCGCGCTTTACGATATGCGCCGCGCGCGGCGGATAGAACGAAGCAGGCAGCCCAATGCAGGCGCGTATGCGCCGCATCCAATCCTGCCTTACTGCCAGAGCCTTTCCGGATACAGCCCCTCGGCGGTCTTTTGCGCAATCGCTTCAACCACCTTCGGCCTGTCCTGCCGGTATGTCACGCCGAACCAGCGCTCCTTGCAGGGCAGCACCTGCGCCGTAGCACGGCCCGCGCCGAGCATTTCCGTCACAACCGAGGGCAGATAGCACTCCGCCTTGAGCGGGTTGCGCGGCGCATCCTCGCGAAGAAAGCGCTCAAAGCTCTCGTCCAGCGCGGCAAAGAAATCGGGCGTAAAGCCCCAGAGGTTCAGCGAAACCAGCGTCTCGTCCGCAAGCCGCTCGTAATGCGCGCCGTCCAGCGTGAAAAGCGCGCCGTCGCATGTGCTGATGATGTGCGTGCGCTCGGTGACGGAGAGCAGCCTGCCGCTCGCGTCCACGCTGCACACGCCGCGCGCCACGCTCCCGTTGTCGGAGAGCGTCTTGAGCAATTCATAGCCCACCATGCAGTATTCGCCGGGCTTTGCAGCAGCGAGGAATTCGTAAATCTCCTTCATGCCGCTGGGGCCGTAATAGTCGTCCGCGTTGACGGCCGCAAACGGCGCATCGAACATGCCGCGGCAGCTCCGCACGGCGTGGGCGGTTCCCCACGGACGGCCGCGCCCCTCCGGCACGGCAAAGCCCGCCGGCAGGTCGTCAAGCCGCTGCACGGCGCAGCGAATGTTCAGCGCGCCGCCGACGCGCTCGCGGATGTCTTTTTCAAACCCATCCGCAGCCATCGCCGGGCTGATGATAAACACCGCGTCCTCAAAGCCCGCCCTACGCGCATCGTAGAGCGAATAATCCATCAGCGCCTGTCCGTTCGCGCCAACGGGATCCAGCTGCTTCAGACCGCCGTAGCGGCTGCCCATTCCCGCGGCCATTACGACGAGCACCGGTTTGTTTGCCACCCTCCATCGCCTCCAGTTCAACCATCATAGCGGCTTTTGCCGCCGCTGTCAATCGCGTTTTCACCGGCGCAGCGCGCCGGAACGGCTCCTCGCCGCCTCAGTGCAGAATCATCATCCAGACGACAACCGCCGGCAGATACAGCAGCGTCGAAAGCGCCACAATCCGGCTGGCCAGCTCCTCATCGCCGTGAAAGCGGAGCGACAGCAGCACCGTGTTCACTGCGCCCGGCATTCCGTTCAGCAGCACAAGCACCATGCGCAGCCGGCCTTCAATGCCGCAGATGCAACACAGCGCCAGCGTAAGCGCCGGGAAGACCAGCAGCCGCATTGCGGCCGCCTCCAGCACAACGCGATCCTTCACCAACGCCCGGATCGGGCACTCCGCCAGAATCGCGCCGACCATCATCATCGACAGCGGCGATGCCGTTGCGCTGACCATATCCACAACGCCGCCGATAAACTCCGGCAGCCGCACCTGAAGAAAGAACATCGCCATGCCAATCGCCACCGCATACAGAACCGGCGAGGCGACCAGCGTTTTCAGCCGGAATGCGTGCCTGTCAAACGCGCGCACGCCGATTGTCCACGTGATGAGGTTGAACGCCGCCATCCCCGTCGATACGTAAATCAGCGCTTCCTCGCCGACAAACGACGCGACCACCGGCACACCCATGAACCCCACGTTTCCAAACGCCGCGCCGAAAGCCGCCGTCGCACGCCGCACGGCGCTCTGTCTGCCGAAAAGCCACAGGCACAGGCACAGCCCGCCCGCCAGAAACGCTGCGATCACGCCCGCCGTAATGCACATATCGCGCCACATTTCCAGCTCGGCAGGCGTCTG
>CAZKJW010000083.1:0-1487 GCA_964553125.1 uncultured Oscillospiraceae bacterium | reverse complement strand
TCCACGCGGTTTCTGTCGTCCCAGATCAGCACCCGGTAGTTTGCGCCGCGCTTGAAGTTGTCCCAGATCCAGCGCTCGTTATAGCCGTCCTCGGTTTTCTTTCGCTGAATGCGGACGCAGCCGTGGCTGGCCTTCTGCCCCAACAGCGGTTCGTAGTCGGAATAATCGCTCGTGCCGTCGGCGCGCTCCTTGTGCGGCACCTCGTGCAGCAGGATGCCGCCATTGATGCGGATGGCGTTGTTGCTGATCATCGGATACTTCGAGTCATCCTTGAACGTACCCGTATGGCTGATGGTGATGAACTCGCCCGTAATCGTTTCAAACAGCGCCTCGTCGATTCCGTTGACCACGCCGGTGGAAACCTTCAGCTCGGCCACGCGCACGCCGTCCCGGAAAATGTACAGCCGCTGCGTCAGCTTGTCAAGCAGCAGCCCCATGTCCTGCTGCGGCGTGATGGTTTTGAGGTGCTTCGCCTTGACGTAGCCGGTGCGCAGATCATAGGCGTGCGCAAATTCCTCCTCGGTCTCCGGCATGTAGCTGCGATCGTAGTTGGAAAAAACCTCCACCTGAACGTAGCCGTACTCGTTCGGCTCGCCGATCACGTGCAGCCCCTGCGACTGGCCGTGAATCTGCGCCACCTTTGCGCCCGTGCCGTCGGGGTTTTCCATCGCGTAGGCGTGGTCGGTCGGGCTCAGGCCGCCGTCGTAAACGGTGATCGGCTGCGTCATCGCCTCCCAGATTTTCGCATCGTCCGTCTCGCCAGGGTTCATCGTCCAGAAGCTGAACTCGCCGATGCTGGAATAGGGCGCGCTCTGCGCGTCCGAAGGCACAGCCGAAACCTGCTGCTCAGCGACCGGCTCCGCGCTGTCGAAAACAAACGGCGCGTCCACGTCCGTAAAGGTGTCGCCCAACGCGGCGCCATGCGCGCACAAAAGCGCCAGCAGCAATGTAAAAACGCGAGTCATTCTTTTCATTTGTCGCTTACCGCTCCGATTTTCTTAAAATTCCCATAAATAAACGAATCATCCGCCGCTTCCCTTGCACCGGTTTTCAAAAACCGGCAAAAATGCTATAATTGCACCGGGTGATGATAGAATGACGACGGACGAACTCCTCGTGCGGCGGCTGAGCGGCCAGCATCTGCTGATGCCCTGCGGCGTTGAAAGCGCCACGAGCGACCTGTGCGGCGTGCAGGCGCAGTTTTTTTCCAACGCGCTGCACGCGCTTCGCATCCGCTGCGGACACGAACCGCAGCCCGCAGAGCTTGCGCCGCTCCTGAAAACATGGACGCTCCGCGGCACGCTGCACCTGATCTGCGAGCGCGATCTGCCGCTTTTTCTGCACGAAAACCGCTCGCGCTTCCTGCGCCCGTGCGACACCATGGAGGCCGACGAGGCGCTCAGCGCCGAACGCAAGCAGTTTTTTGCCGCGCTGATCGCGCGGGAAATCGCATCCGGCGTGAACGAACGCGACGCGCTGCGCGAAGC